>JAZDES010000019.1:0-13884 GCA_043808585.1 Pseudomonadota bacterium
ATTGAGAGTCGCGAAAGAGATTATCCTGCGCAGAGGTGATAAGTACTCCTTGGGATGGGTCACGGAATCCATCGGTTCCCCGGCAGTAGTAAAGCCGGTGGCAGAAGGGTCAAGCATCGGGGTCTCTATCTGCCACAACCATCATGAACTAAAGGCAGGGATTGAGAAGGCATTCGAGTACGACCATGAGATCATGGTAGAAGAATATATCGACGGCCAGGAGATCACCTGCTGCGTACTTGGTAACCGGTCCCTAGAGGCACTCCCCCTCGTGGGGATAGCACCCCGGGCCACCTACAGGTTCTTCGACTATGACGCGAAATATACGGCCGGTGCAACCCGGGAGACCTGCCCTGCCCCCCTTTCCAGGGCCTTAACTGATAAGGCCCAATCGTATGGGAGAAAGGCCCACCGTGCCCTTAGGTGTGATGTCTGGAGTAGGACAGATATGGTTGTTCGGGGTGAAGAGGTGTATGTCTTAGAGACAAACACAATACCCGGAATGACAGAGAATAGCCTCTTTCCCCTGGCGGCCCGTGCTGCAGGGCTTTCCCTATCAGGGTTTTTGGACAGATTGATCTCCCTTTCGTTGGAACTCAAAAACACCGATCAGTGAGATTAACAGATCCTGGGCAACTGCTCCCCGGTGAGCATAGAGAGAATGCGGGTCCCTCCAACCCTGGTCCTGAGGAGGACCCTTCCAGGGTTATCTGCCGTTATCTCACCTATCATCCTGGAATGCCTTCCGTATTTGTCCCTTTTCATTGCACTTAGAACGGTCTGGGCCTCTTCGCCAGAGACGACTGCAAGACATTTCCCTTCGTTGGCCACATAGAGGGGGTCAAGACCGAGGAACTCGGCCGCAGAGAGGGCCGGGCCCCCTACGGGGAGCGCGTCTTCAAATACTACTATCCCAACACGGGAATGGCGGGCAATCTCATTTAGGGCCGTGGCAACACCACCCCTCGTGGGGTCTCGAAGGACATGTATTCCGGGGCTGGAGGCCAACATAGAGGCAACAAGGGAATTGAGGGGAGCGCTGTCACTTAATAGGGGGGTTTCAAAGTTGAGTCCTTCGCGTCTGGTAAGGATGGCCATGCCATGGTCTGCTATATTGCCGTTAATGAGCAGCTTGTCTCCTGGCCTGGCATTATGGGCGCTTACGTCTACCCCTGAAGGGATCACTCCGATACCCGAGGTGTTTATGAACACCTTGTCCACATGCCCCCTCGGTACCACTTTGGTGTCGCCCGCTACGATCTTGACATCCGCCTCTTGGGATGCCTCGGCTACCGAATCGATGATCCTGACGAGGTCTTCCATGGGGAAGCCCTCCTCCAGGATAAGACCCAATGTCAGGTAAAGTGGGCGTGCCCCCTGCATGGAGAGATCGTTGACGGTGCCGTGGACCGCCAGGCTCCCGATGTTGCCCCCTGGGAAGAAGATGGGGTCCACTACATATGAATCAGTGGTGAAGGCCAGATTCTGTCCGGGGAATTCCAGTACAGCGCTGTCATCTAACTTCCTCAGAAGATCGTTATCCAGACGACTGAGGAATATTTTTTCAACCAGCTCATGGGAGGCCTCGCCCCCGCTTCCATGATCAAGAGTCACAATATTCTTGGGCATTCTAGATCTCCAAACACCTGTGGCCTCTGGGCCTTCCCCGGCAGGAGTCCACGTACGTGGTTTTAGTCTGGGGGCTTCTCCAGGAGAGAAAATTAGTCTGTACACGGCCTGGGTGTCAAGATCAATACGTTTCGCCTACATAGTTCATCTTGGCACAGGGACCTGGCAGCCCGGGTTCTCAAAGACTGGGGTGTAGAAGTGGAAGGTCCTTCTTGAATTCACGCGTTAGATCTTGGAGAGGGCTTGCTCCAAGCGGTCAAAGGCCTCTTTCAAGACTGAGCGGCTGGTAGCGAAATTGATGCGGATATGGCCTTCTCCGGGTGGGCCAAAATCAGCCCCATTTTGCACAACCACCTTTGCCTCCTTGAGAAGGTATCGCTTCAACTCCTCACTTGTCTTTCCAAGAGATGATATATCAGGAAAGAGAAATGGGGTTGCCTGAGGAACCGGACAGCGGACCCCTGGGATTTTGGTCAACCGCTCCACACCATAGTCGCGCATCTTGCGGAGATGAGCCACCAGCCTCCGAAGCCAAGGGCGCCCATGGAAGAGGGCAGCCTTTGCAGCGGCTTGCCCGAGGGTATCTGCGTGAACGATCATGCCGTGAAGGCGCTTTTTGAGCTCGTGCATGTGCCTTCCCCGGCATGTTATATAGGCAATTCGAAGGCCTGGAATTCCGAAGGCCTTGCTGAATCCAAAAACGGTTATGGTTCTTTCAAATAGGTCAGGGCTGAGCGATGCAATACTGATATGTCTGCCGTCGTAGATCATGTCTTCATAGAGCTCGTCTGAAAAGATCATAAGGCCATGTTCTTTGGCAACTTGGCCTATGCCCTCCAACTCTTCTCTTGTAAAGACCCTTCCAGTGGGATTGTGTGGGTTTGCGACCATCAGAAGCCGTGTCTTTGAAGATATCCGCCGTTTAAGGTCCTCCAAATCCACCTTCAAGTCGTTTTGAAAATCTATCGGGTTGAAGACCGGCGTTGCCTCCGCATTATGAATGTTCTCCATAAATGGCGGATAGACCGGGGCCGGGGATATCACAGCCTCCTCACCCGGCTTAAGGGCATAGTAACAGGCCAGGAAGATAGCCAGCATAGTTCCCGGGATCATGTGCACGTCGTCAGGAGTTGCGGGGATATTATTTACGCGGTTTAGCTTTTCACAGACCGCTTCCACGACATCCGGGTCTCCGCCATAGGGGCCATATGGCGTCCGATCCTCATGAAGGGCTCGAATAATTCCTTCTTTGATCTCGTCGGGTACCCGGAAATCAATGTCAGCCACCGAAAGCGGGATCACATCTTCTCCCCAGGGTCCCCACTTCAAGGCAGCTCGCTTCCGAAGAAAATCCTTATCAATGGTCTCAAAATCCGGCATCTTTTTCATTTCCCGTTTCTTACCTATATTCACCAGAAAGAGTCAAGAGGGGAATTGTAAAAGGACCCCTCCTTGAACCCCGGTGATAGGGTAACATTTTGTGAATAATCTAAAAATTGGGTGTCTCTCCTCTTGATTATGGCCTGTTAGAGCCTTATCTTGGAATTAAAGAACGAGCACCGCCCGAGAACTTCAACACCTTATTAAAAACCACGCAACCATCAAAGGTTTGCAAGGGTTATACTTATTGAGAGGGAGTTTCAGGCGGCACTCGGGAAACGAGCCTCTCGGCTGCACGTGCATCTTTTCTGGTGATCACACTGGTCGAGTCCGTTATGGTACCAAGAAAATAACGGCATCTTTGAGGCTTGACACCACATATTATGGGTACGTTGGATGATCAAATAACAGCATGACCTTTACGGCACAGTAAACTTCTTAACTCTTCTGATAACGGGAAGGACCCGCGGATTGCCTTAGGATCTTCGGGTCCTCCATTTTTTTGAAGCAACTGGGGTTTCTTGACATCTTGTGCCATCGTCCTATACAAGGTGAAACATTATGACCTCCTTCCTCCAGGCAGGATGGATAAAATGCAACAAGAGGGTAAATATATGGCCGCAAAGATAAACAGGACCGTTACTTTGCACAGAGGCAGGGTTTTTGAGCTCCTGAGAGAGAATATTACCCTGGAGAACGGGGTATCGGTGGATCTGGACATTATTCGACACCCTGGCGCGTCGGCAATCGTTCCTGTCTCTAACCAAGACTCTTTGTTGCTGGTCAGGCAATACCGTCACGCCGTTGGCGATTTCATCTGGGAAATCCCTGCCGGAACCCTCAATCCGAGCGAGACCCCCCTTGAATGCGCAAAGAGGGAGTTGATAGAAGAAACTGGATTTTCCGCGAATAAATGGGAAAAACTTGGGGAGATCACACCGGTTCCTGGCTACTCTGACGAGCGGATCCACATCTTTCTTTGCGGTGAACTTACCCCTGCAAGGCAAGACCTGGACAAGGACGAACTTCTAGGCGTCCACGAGATTAGACTTGATGAGGCGGTTAAGATGATCGGCGAGGGCTTAATCCAGGATGGCAAGACCATTTGCGGCCTTTTCCTCTTAACCCGCTGGCTCAAGGATAGGGGAGGATTCAGGGGTTAATGACCTCATTGAAAGATTTCCTGGCCCGTAATCAAGTGAAATCATCCGCCCCATGCCGCATTGACTCTGGAGGGACTTGGGACATAAAGGGGCTGGCAATTCCATTGGCAGGGGCGGAACCGACCACTATCAATGTTGCATTGAACCTGAGGACTTCCGTAGCCCTTTCTTCTTACAAGAGTGGTTGGGTCAAGATATCCTCGGATGGGTTCCCACAGGGGGAGGCATTCCTCCAGGACAAATTACCCTTTGGTTCCGGCTTTGGCCTCTTTTTTGCGGCAATTTCCCACTTTGGCTTCCATGGTCTCGAAGTACGTATCAGTTCCCAGTCACCGGTAAGATCGGCCTTGGGTGGATCCAGCACAGCACTGGTGGCCCTCATAAAGGCCCTTGGTAAGGTCTCCGCCGCGCTTGGCGGGAAGAAACTGTCACGAAGGGAAATCCTTCTCCTGGCATATGATATTGAAGATGGCGTGAGCGGGGGAAACTGTGGTCTTCAGGACCAGGGCGCCGCGGTTTATGGGGGGGTCCATCAATGGAAATGGATATACGGAACCGGCACTACCCCATTTAAGCGGGAATCCCTCCTTGACTCACAGGGGCAAAAAGAGCTTTCTAAGAGGCTCCTGGTGGCCTACAGCGGAAAAAGGCACATCTCGTCCCGGACCAACCGCACATGGGTGAAGGACTTCCTCTCCGGTCGAACCAGGCAAGGGTGGCTTGAGGCGAACCGCATCGTACATCGCTTGGCACAGGTCGTCAGGGCGCAGGACTGGAAAGAGGCGGCCTACCTCCTGAGGCAGGAAATGTGCTTGCGCAGGAAGATCACACCGGAGGCCCTGATACCGCTCACAGAAAAGATGGTACACTTGGCAGAGCGAACAGGGTGTGGGGCCAGGTTTTCGGGCGCTGGGGCCGGGGGTGCGCTTTGGGCCTTGGGAGAAATTGAAGATATCCGGCGACTAAGAGAAAAATGGAAGGTAATCTTGGAGCCTATCAGAGGCGCGAGAATCCTTGATTGCATGGTGGATCCGGCAGGTGTCAAGTAGCTGCCGACCGAAAAATAAGCTCACTCAGTGCTTTAGTTCACTGTAGACGGGCCCAAACCTCTCCGTTTCAAAGAGGGACCTAAATTCTCCCAGCAGGGCGTTTGTCGCCTGCTCGACCATCAAGATATCCCCTTCTGAGACCTTACTCATGTCCAGTGCCTCGATGGCCTTACCTAATTCTTCAAAGTGGGCAAGCAGTTCCTCGTTTTCGATTTTGTTACTTACGCTCCGGTGCACGTCGATGATCGTTCCAATACAGCTTTCCACCCGAATACGATTTCTATCCTTCCAATCCATATCTTCCTGTTTCCTGCTACGATTTCAGTTGAATAAGACGTTTAGGCCTTTCCGACCTCTGAAAGTGTCTCAACGAAGACCCTATAAAAAGTCTGGTTATCCAAAATCTCCAGCCTCAAAATAGCCGCTAATTTGTCCATGTCCTTCCTATTGACCACCAGGTTGGCGCTCATTGCAAAGGCCATCATACGATCCATGCTCCTGAATCCATCCCCGATCAATGTCAGGAATATTCGCCTGCGAAGCGACATGGGAAGACTGTTGATATAACGGAGCATGGGACCTCTACCCAGCTCGACCTCTTCAAATCCCTCAGACAAAAGGATAAGTTCAAAGTGGTGAAAGTGCAATTTGTTGATGGCCCTGTCCGAATTCTCGGCCAAAACACACGTATAGCCAAGGTCTTCGACCATCTGTCTCAACTCTTCGATAGCCTGAGGGGCCTTTTCCATTACCATGGCCAGCCTTTTACCCCCTTTATTACCGTCAAATATGAGGGCATCTTCATAGGGAGTATATAAAGTCCCTGTTTCCGCATCGGCCGGGGTTGCTGCCAATGGTTCCTTATCCATCAATACGAATCCTTTTTTCCATACTCTGTATCCACGGTCAAACCTTCAATTGTTGTCGTCTTTTCCCCCCTGGCCGACTTGATGAAATCGATGGCCCGGCCCATCTTGGATTTCCTGGATGCATAGCTCATGGCCGATTCTTCTGTTACGAGCCCCTGTTTGTAATGCTCGGCAATGCACTGGTCAAAGGTCATCATACCAAAGGCACGGCTCCCCTCAATGATCTCGTAGAAGGTCTTGCCTTCTTCTTCTCCATGAAGAATGACGTCCTTGACCCTCAGATTTGTTCCCATAATCTCAAAGGCTGCCACACGGCCGCCCCCTATCTTGGGCAAGAGTCTCTGGCATACAATCCATCGTATTGTATCTGCAAGCCTTATCCTGACCTGCCTCTCCTCATCCTTGTCGAACATACCCAAAATCCTGTTGATTGTCTGACCAGCGTCAACGGTGTGCAAGGTGCTCAGGACCAGATGGCCCGTCTCTGCTGCGGAAAGGCCGATTTCCATGGTCTCCCTGTCCCTCATCTCGCCGACAAGGATCACCTTCGGGGCCTGTCTGAGGGATGCCCTGAGGCCAGAGGCAAAGGAGTCAAAGTCGGTTCCAAGTTCCCGCTGGTTAAAGGTGGCCTTTTTTTGGGAATGCATGTATTCGACAGGATCTTCCAGGGTTACTACATGAACTGACTTTTTCTCGTTAATCTCATTCAAGATGGCTGCCAAAGAGGTGGTTTTACCAGTCCCGGTAGCGCCGGTGATCAGTATAATCCCATTTCTTTCCTCGCTCATCTTGTAGAAGGCCGGGGGGAGTTTCAGCTCTTTAACAGTGGGGACCCTGTTTGGCAACTGTCGCATGACAGCGGAGTAACACCCCTTTTGAGAGAAGATATTCACCCTGAAGCGGGCCTTACCTGGCAGTTGATACGAAATATCGCAGGATCCCTCACTGAGAAGGGTTCTGGTCACACGCCGATCCCCACCAATCAGGTTGAGTGTCAGGATCTCAGTCTGAAACGGGGTCATCTCCCTAATCGGCGGGGTCAAAGTTACCGGCATCAGTTCCCCTGCCGTCTCTACCTGGAATGGCTTCCCAACCGTAAAATTGAGGTCAGATACATTGTCATAGGCCTCAAGCATCTTTTCAAAGATGTGATTTATCTGTGCTCGTCGCATCGGCTAAGTACCGCTCGCTAGACCTCTGTAAAATCTGCCGGAGGCCTCTTCAAGAAGGGCAAGAACTTGGATTTATCGTTGCACTTGGTATAGGCATCGTCCGGGCTGATAATCTTTCTTGTCAGAAGATCCATTATGGCGTCGTCCAGGGTCTGCATCCCATACTTCTTGCCAGTCTGAATCATAGAGGGGATCTGAAAGGTCTTCCCTTCCCTGATGAGATTCCTGACAGCTGGGGTGGCAATCATTATCTCAAGGGCAGCAACTCGGCCTTTCTTATCGATGCGCTTAAAGAGGCCCTGGGCCACCACGGCCCTGAGGCCGTCAGCAAGCGTATTCCTGACCTGTTCCTGCTGATCCACTGGAAAGACCTCGATAATCCTGTCCACTGTCTTTGCAGCGCTGGTGGTATGAAGGGTACCAAAGACTAACTGACCGGTAGCCGAGGCCTCTACCGCCAGGGAAATGGTCTCGAGGTCACGCATCTCTCCCACCAGAATAATGTCGGGGTCCTCTCTCAGTGCCCCTCTCAGGGCGGCGGCGAAGGATTTGGTGTGGAGCCCCACCTCCCTGTGATTGATGATCGACTTGTCGCTCTTATGAATAAATTCAATAGGGTCTTCAATGGTAATAATATGATCCTTACGCGTCCGATTGGCCTCGTTGATTATTGCAGCCAGGGTCGTGGACTTGCCGCACCCTGTAGGCCCGGTGACCAGCACGAGCCCCCGGGGCAAGGATGCAAGCCTAGGCACAACCGGGGGAAACCCAAGTTGTTCACAACTCAAGATGGTGGTGGGTATCTCCCTGAAGACGGCTCCAATGCCATATTTCTGCTGGAAGAAGTTGACCCGATAACGTGCCATACCAGGGATCTCATAGCCAAAGTCCACATCTCCAGTCTCTTCAAAGACCTTGACCTTGTCTTCAGGGGCGATTTCGTACAACATCGCCTTCAGACCGTCATTCTCAAGAACCCTATACTTAACCCTCTCCATCTCACCCTGAATCCTCAATACCGGCTGCTGGCCTGCCATGAGGTGCAGGTCAGAGGCCCCCTGATCATGCATGAGCTTAAAGAAGGCGTCTATCTGTGCCAAAGATTCCCCCTGCTAACCACCTGAACTGACGCTATTATACACAGGAAGGGATTCGATTCAACCTTTAAATGGGATCAGTCTTGGCGCGCCAAAGATTGGATTGCGTTTAATTCAACATCGGGCTTGACAAAGACAGTTCAATTTGATAAATTTTTCACAAGAAAAAGGGGAAATGAAGGTGATCCATCTAACGTGGACATCTATCATAAGGTGTTCTTTATAAATCTAGCCAAGAGTCAAGATACCCCCAAAGGGGTAATTTCTTCTGGTGGCACCGCCTGGATCGCTGGCCAGGGCAGACCGGGACGGTTGCACGGACGGGAAGATCAGTAAAGGCAGACGTATATCTCTCGAGGTCATGACAGGGTCTTTCGGTTCAGCCGGAAGACCCTTTTTAGTTTTCCCAATCGCGGAAGGAGGCGATCGTTCACCGGAACAAGGAATATTTGACAGGATCAACAGGGTGAAAAAGCTATAATGACAATCTTATTTATCCTCTCTGAGAATGACAATTTCGTATTGGTAAGAAGTCCGAAATGACCCGTTTTCGTCATTAAAAAAAACTGAACCAAAAAAAGGAGGAATAGATGGGAGAGAAAAAGATCACAATTGCGGATTTGAGGGAGAAGAAGGTGAAGGGCAAAAAGATCACCATGATGACGGCATATGACTACCCCACGGCCAGTCTGGTGGAGCAGGCCGGGATCGATACCATACTGGTGGGCGATTCTTTGGGTATGGTGGTGCTGGGTTACGAATCCACCGTGCCCGTGACAATGGAGGATATGCTCCACCACTGCAGAGCGGTCACCAGGGGCGCGAAACGTAGTTTTGTCATAGGGGATATGCCGTTTATGTCATACCAGGTCAGCGTGGAGAAGGCGGTTGAAAACGCAGGCCGCTTTCTGAAGGAGGCAGGATGTGACAGCGTCAAACTGGAAGGGGGAAGCGAGGTCTGCCGTGTGGTCAAGGCCATTGTTGATGCCGGGATACCGGTCTGCGCACACATCGGTCTTACGCCTCAAACCGCCACGAAGTTGAGCGGTTTCAAGGTCCAGGGAAAAGATGCCGAAAGCGCCAGAGTGCTTATTAAATCCGCCAAAGACCTGGAGACGGCAGGGGTCTTCATGATTGTGATGGAATGTATCCCGGACCTGGTAGCCGCCAAGATTACCAAGGAATTGAGGGTCCCAACCATCGGGATCGGTGCGGGTAAGGACTGTGACGGGCAGGTCTTGGTCTATCATGATCTTGTGGGTCTTTTTGAGCGGTTTACGCCTAAGTTTGTAAAGCAGTATGTAAACCTGGGACCCCAGATCAAAGAGGCCCTCGTCCAATACAGGGAGGAGGTGGAAAAGGGCACCTTTCCGGGACCGGAGCACATCTTTGCCATGAAGGCGGAAGAGGCGGAAAAAATCTAGGAAAAGATGATAGATCCTGGATGCTCGATGCTGGATAAATCAAGGAAAAGATTCCTTTTAATCCAGTATCCAGAGACTAATATCCGGTATCATGTGGCAAGTAACAGTAATCAATCGCCATTCCAAAAATTTGGTTTAAACTCTGAGATGTCGGCATAAAAAGAAGGAAAGCGGGAGGGAGCAATTGAATTTCCTTATCGTTGGCCCAGGGGCAATGGGCTGTCTTTTCGCTGCACGTCTGGCGAAGGCTGGCCATAGGGTGACCCTGCTTGATTACAGGCCGGAGAGGGCCAGCCATATTAACCAATATGGGATCAGGGTCGAGGGTATGACCGGGGAATACAGTGTCCAGGTCAGCGCAGTAACTGGACGGGTCTCCGAGGAACCTGATGTGGCCCTGATTTTTGTCAAGGCCAACCAGACACGAACAGCGGCAGGGGCGCTTTCAACATGGCTCAACAGGAAAACGCCCATCCTCACCTTGCAGAACGGCATCGGAAATTTGGAGATACTCCAGGAGGTACTCAAGGACCACAATATCCTGGGGGGAGTGACTGCCCAGGGTGCCACAGTCCTGGGTCCAGGTCATGTGAGGCATGCTGGTGTGGGTGACACAGTGTTCGGCCCCGAGGCGGATCTTGCTGAAGAGATCGTCTCTGCCTTTGCTGGTGCTGGTTTTAATAGCAGAGTCGTAAAGGACGTGAACAGCCTGATCTGGGGGAAACTGATCATAAATGTGGGTATCAATGCCTTGACCGCCATTACCAGAGTCAGAAATGGACGACTACCCGAGATAGAGGGTACAAGGAGGGTTATGGAAGAGGCCGTAGGTGAGGCCGTGGCTGTGGCTGAGGCAAAGGGTGTTAAGCTCCCTTATCCCAATCCTCTGGAACGTGTCCTGGAGGTATGCCGGGCCACTTCAGAGAATATATCTTCCATGTTACAAGATGTACTCAGTCATCGGATCACAGAGGTCGCCTTCATCAATGGCGCCATTGTAGAGGAGGCCAAGGCCTTCGGCATTCCCACCCCGGTAAATCGTACCCTTACCTCCATTGTCCAGGCCATTCAGGAGAGCTATGGGGATAGAATAAAGGACAAATGAAATGGTTAACCGCAAAGACCCACTTATCGGACCCGCCAGACAGACGGCGGGCAGGCTCCGGGAGCTGTCCACTTATCCACAATGTAACCTCTAGAAAATGTTGCATATTTCTTTACTATACCCGATATGGTTTTTAAAATAAACCGTTCATGTAACGGGGAAGACTTACTCTCTGACCCAGTATATTGAAACAGGCGCAGGTTGCCAGCTTTCAATAACTTATCCGCAAAGAAGGTCACCCGTCCGCCACAATTGTTTTGACTCGTGGAAGTTTTTGTGATGAAAGAACTGGGTGGAACTTCAAGTTTGAAGAAGAATCAAGGCGAGATAATCGAGAGGAAAGATGGAAGAAAGACACGTCAATCAGATAGCAGATGAACTGGAACTTAGGCCGCCACAGGTTCTGGCGGTAGCCAGCCTTATACAGGAAGGCGCGACCGTGCCTTTCATCGCCCGATACAGGAAAGAGGCAACGGGCTCACTGGATGAGGTTGCGATAACAATGATTCGAGACCGGCTCACACAATTGCAAGAGCTTGAAAAACGCCGAGAAAGCATCTTGAGGTCGCTGGAAGAACACGAGCTTCTGACCGATGAGTTGAGGGAAAAGATAACCACAGCACCGACCCTCACGGTCTTGGAAGACCTATATCTTCCCTACAGGCCAAAAAGGCGAACACGGGCGACCATTGCCCGAGAGAAAGGCCTTGAGCCTTTGGCCCAAATACTGTTTGAACAAGATGAAAACACGAATCCCTTGCATGAAGCCGATGCCTTTCTTGATCCCGAGAAAAACGTTGAGTCCCCTGAAGATGCCCTTTCAGGCGCCCGTGACATCATCGCAGAGTGGGTGAATGAAAACTCCTTGGCCCGCGAACAAATGCGAGCCCTTTACCTCAAGAAAGGCTTGTTCCACGCGAAAGTGGTAGCTGGCAAGGAAGCAGACGCAGCCAAGTACAGGGACTATTTTGATTGGGAAGAGCCTGTGGCCTCGGCACCCTCTCACAGGATCTTAGCCATGCGGCGAGGTGAAAAGGAGGGCTTTCTCAATATGAAGGTCACGGCGCCTGATGATGAGGCCTTGGCTCTACTGGACTCGTTGTTTGTGCGGGGAACTTCCGCTGCGTCCCTACAGGTGAAAGAGGCCGTCAATGACAGCTACTTCCGGCTTCTGTCTTTGGCCATGGAGACGGAGATTCGGATGGCAACAAAAGAGCGGGCCGACGAAGAGGCTATTCGGATTTTTGCCTCCAACCTTCGGGAACTCCTGATGGCACCCCCCCTGGGGCAGAAGAATGTCTTGGCCATCGACCCGGGCATTCGAACCGGTTGCAAAGTGGTCTGCCTGGATCGCCGGGGGAGCCTGCTAGATACGGAGACCATTTACCCCTTCAAATCCGACAGGGAAAGGGCTCATGCGGGAGAGACTGTGGCCGGGTTATGTGCGGCGCACCGCGTCGAGGCCATCGCCGTGGGAAATGGCACAGGGGGGAGGGAGACGGAGGCCTTTATTCGAGAATGTGATATCCTCCGGGATATCCACGTGATAATGGTCAATGAAAGCGGGGCCTCCGTCTATTCTGCCTCTGAGGTCGCGAGGAAAGAGTTCCCTGATCTCGATGTGTCCGTTCGTGGCGCTGTCTCCATTGGGAGAAGGCTTATGGATCCTTTGGCGGAATTGGTGAAAATTGATCCCAAATCCATAGGTGTTGGACAATATCAACACGATATGAACCAGCCCGCCCTCAAGAGAGGCCTCGACGACGTCGTCATCAGCTGTGTTAACGGCGTGGGCGTTGAGGTCAATACGGCAAGTGAACAACTGCTTTCCTATGTATCCGGTGTTGGACCCCAGTTGGCCGGCAACATCGTGGCATACCGGATTGAAAACGGCCCCTTCTCTTGCAGAGAAGATCTGAAGCAGGTCAAAAGGATGGGTCCCAAATCGTTTGAGCAGGCAGCAGGATTCCTCCGGATCAAGGGAGGAAAAAACCCCCTCGATGCCAGTGCAGTGCATCCTGAGTCCTATTCCATTGTGGAGGCCATGGCCCGTGATCACGGTTCTGCAGTCAAGGAGCTACTCGATGATGAGAGACTCCGGCAAAGGATCGATCTATCGGCCTATGCCAGCGAAACGGTGGGCAAGCCTACCCTCAGGGATATCATGGAGGAACTGGCAAAACCCGGGCGTGATCCCAGAGAAAAGTTTGACAGCTTCTCTTTTACTGAAGGAATTCATGAAATCAGGGACCTCAAGCCGGGCATGAATCTGCCGGGTGTGGTGACAAATGTCACTGCATTTGGGGCCTTTGTGGATGTAGGGGTACACCAGGACGGTCTGGTTCATATCAGCGAGCTGGCAGATCACTTTGTGAAAGACCCCCATCAACTCGTGAAGGTCAACCAGTGCGTTATGGTCACAGTTCTGGATGTTGATCTCGAAAGAAACCGCATTTCGCTTTGCATGAAAGACAAATCGGGCAGGCAGGAAAAATTAAGGTCTAGTAAGACAGGATCTCAGAAGGGCAGGGCGCGAGATCGGCAAGAGAAAAGAGATAAGACCCGACCGTTCAATGACCCCTTTGCCCGGGCACTGAAGTGACGGGGCAACCTTTTGATATCGAGTTTCAAGTTTCACCCCTCTCAATAACTTAAAGGCTTCTATTAAGGGCAGGAATAGTGCGGATCGAAAGGATGAGGTCTCAAGGGCAGCAGTGAATATGTCAAGGGTGCAGCGAATTCATGAGTTTGCGAGGGGACGTCCTTAAATAATCAAATATCAATATGCTGAAATAAAGTTATTTAATAATTTAAGGACGTTATATATTAAATCATCAAAGGGTTATACCCCTGAGGGTATGGATTTTACGACAGAACAAAATGATCTGAGTCATAGCAGAAAAAGAAACCTCCTGTTAAGGTAAAAGTTGATTTTCCCAAATAACTTTACTTAAGGAGGAGGTTTCATGGATTCAATCCATTAACGCAGCGAACCT
>JAZDES010000020.1:0-36822 GCA_043808585.1 Pseudomonadota bacterium
TTCGGCCTACCTTTTTAAGACCATAGACCAGCGAAAGCTACCGCCCGATATCAACTTCAATTACCCTGGGTGGTTTCAGAATTATGAAATCGGCCTTAAGGCGAGCATAAACATCTTCAATGGCGGCCGTGATCTACTCACAAAAAGGATGGCCGAGACCGGCCTCCAGATCCATGAACTGGATCGGCAGACCGTAGAAAATGCCCTTGCAGCGGTCGGGCGCGCATTGGGATTCTGGGCAAGATATGCTCAGGAGGAGAGGGCGGAGTAGATCCCCGAGTATTCATTTCTTGCCATCTCAGCAAGCCTGAATTTCTGGACCTTTCCGCTCCTGGTCATGGGAAAATCCCGGACGATCTTGAAATAATGTGGCCTTTTCTCGTCCTGGAGGTGCATGTTTACATGGGCAGCCACATCTTCCGGGGATAACCGGGATCCTTCCTTTAGTTTTACCCAGGCAGCGATCTCTTGCCCTTTTTCCGGGTGAGGAAAACCAAAGACCTGGGCCTCGGATACCTCCGGCAAACCGTATATGACCTCCTCTACTTCTACCGGATAGATCTCTATCCCGTCCCTTATGATCACATCCTTTAGCCGCCCCGTTATCTTCACGTATCCTCTGTCATCCATCTCCCCTAAATCCCCTGTGTGGAACCATCCCGCCGGGTCGATGGCAGCCGCCGTGGCACCGGGCATCTTGTAGTAACCCTTCATCAAGAACCCCTTTGTGCAAAGCTCTCCCTGCCTGTTTGGGGGAAGGTCTTCACCGGTGCGGGGGTCTACGATCTTGACCTGGTTGCAATCCAGAGGGGTGCCGATGGTCGAAACCCGGAGCCCTATCGGGTCACCAGGCCTGGTCATGGTCACCCATGAAGAGGTCTCGGTGATTCCGTAGCCCACTGTGATCTCTGAGACGCCTATCTCCTCAACCACCCGCCTCATCAGTTCCACAGGGCATGGGGATCCGCCGATGATTCCCCTTCGAAGCCCGCTCCATCTCTTTTCATCAAACTGAGGATGGTCGAGGAGCGAGATGAGCATACTGGGAGAGGCATAGATGGCGGTACACGCCTCCTCATAGATGGCCTTAAGGATCTTCGGCGGGTCAAAGCCCTGAGAGGGCATGATAAGGGCAGCCCCCCTCAGGAGTCCCGCCAGTGCAATACAGGTGTTTCCGAACATATGGAAGAGTGGAAAAAAGAGACAAAGCCTGTCCTCATGGGTTATTCCCTGCCGCTCTGTGGAGGACATGGATTTATTTATCAGGCCCACGTGATCAAGCACCACCCCCTTTGGACTGCCCGTTGTGCCCGAGGTGTACATGATGGCCACAGGGTCATCTGGTCTTACCCCATCCTGGACCCTCTGGAGTTCACCCGGAGTAACGTCTTCCCCAGCGAGGGCCAATTCAGCCCAGGCGACGGTCTCAGGTAAGGGTCTACGGGCAACCACAAAAACACTTCTAATGGCAGGGATGATCTCCCTCATTTGAATGGCCGTCTTCACACGGCCATCTTGCTCGTCCTCAAGGTCCTCATTAATTATGATGGCCTCACATTCCGACTGTTCCAGGATAAATTGAAGGTCCTCCCTTTTTGCACCAGGGTCAATGGGGACTGTGACTGCCCCTATCCTGGCAAGTGCCAGCATGGAAATCAGCCACTCCGGGATATTTGGTGCCCAGATAGCCACCCTTTCCCCTGTGCCGATCCCCATCCTTATGAGGCCCCTTGAGATCCGGTCAAGCTCCCATGACAAAATGGCGTAGTTGTACCTGACACTCCTTTCAGGATGGATAAGGGCGTCCCGTTCCGGGTGTTCCTGAGATATTTCATTTAGCATTTGACCGATGGTCTTCCTGGTAAATTGCATGCCATCCCCTCCTCATTCTCTACTAACAGCCAGTGCAGGCCTTCGGCCGCAACCAAATTCGAAGACCCCGTCTAGACGGGGAACAAATTCGAATAAACGTAACACTTTAGCGTTTTGAAAGAAAGGCAGAGGACCGCGAGGGTCTTTTTTACAAAGGACGTAAAGGACGGCATCATTTCAAAGAACGGCAGTGAGGCCTTGAACCTCGTTACGGAACAGCCCCATAAGAGGATGTCCCTATGAAGAGCCCTCTCCCCTGCCTGTGTCCCGATTACATCGGGATATTTAAAGGTAAGGGGGCGTGCCACAGGCTGTGAAGAATTTGGGTTACGTCCATTGGAAAAAAGACCCTCACGGTCTGTCATCTTACTCCTCAGTGTTTTCAAAGCGCTAAAGTATTACCTCAGGGGTAGGTTCGTGGAGTCAATTCCCGGTCACATGGGGTCCTTCAAGAGGGGGAAGGGGTTGGGACGAATATCAGGCGGGCGCAAGTAAATAGGGGTTAGTCTATGTGGGTCATCACAGGCTTGAGCGTTAAACCGCTTGAGGCCCAATGAGCCAACCGCAGATGCCTTCACGTTCCAGCAGAATGCAGGTGCCAACTCTGCCGGGGGACCAAGTCTTTCTCTTATTAGGGGTCCCTGACGGGAAAAATTGTTTCCCACAAAGATTGATCTGTGCTCGAGCATGGAATGGAAATCCTCAGGTCTTACGCTGATATCCTCTCCTGTCCTCCTAAGTTCATGCCCATTATCCCAGGCAAACTGGGCCGCAAAAAACTCTCCCTTTCTGGAGTCAAGGATTGAGGTAATGGGCAGATCCGAATACGGAAGCTGGCTGGCCAAGGCCTCCAGGCTGGAGATGCCCACAATAGGAATTTGGAGTGCATGACACAACCCTTTGGCCACAGATAGCCCCACCCTAAGCCCAGTGAAGCTTCCAGGGCCTATTGCAACTGCAAGGCATTTCAAGGTCTGGATATCGCGCTTGGAGGCGTTGACCAGGAAATTGAGGGCCGGCATGAGCCCCCCAAAATGGGTCCCCCCCTCGGACATGAAGTATTCGGCCAGGACTGTCCCCTCCTCATCCAGCAAGGCTACGCCGAACTGGAGTGTTGACGTGTTGATCGCCAGAATCATAAATCGAAACCTATTCCAGAAGCCTAGTCAGGTCATTGTAGATTACAACAGCCATCAGAAGGACAAGGAGGAAGATACCAACTTTTTGGGCCAGTTCCCGCTTCTTGATATTAAGCGGCTTTCCGACTGCGAGTTCAATAAGGAGGAATATGATGAAGCCGCCGTCAAGGATTGGGATGGGAAGCAGGTTCAAGATGCACAAATTGATACTTATCACGGCCATAAAAGGGAACAGATAAATCCAGTTTTCTTGGGCCAACTGTCCGGTCATCTGGCCGATCAAGATGGGCCCGCCGATAGTCTTTATTGATATGACCCTTTGAAAAAGCTTGAGGATGGTCAGGCAGGTCAATTCCATGATTTCCCAAGTCTTTCTAAGGCCCTCTTTGATTGAATCCCAAGGACCGAGTATGACCTTTCTGAACTTGCCTGATGCTACTATACCAATAAGGGCTGATTTGACCTCTTCACCAAAGATATTCTTGACAACTGACAGTTCTGGTATCACTGTGAAGGTCAGGAGCTTGTCAGCCCTTTTTACCGTGAATTCTAAAGGCCTTCCCGCACTATTCTGGACAACGCCCTTGATCTCGGTCCAGGTCTCTAAAGGTTTCCCTCCTATCGCCACAATTTCATCCCCCTTCAAGAGCCCTGCCTTATCCGCGGGGGAGCCTTCTCTGACCTGCCCTATCTCAGGGGTCATGACCTGGCTGCCGGCAAAGAGGTAAAAACCGCAGAAGATCACTAGGGCAAGGAAGAGATTGAAAAGAGGGCCTGCCGCAACAATGGAAATTCGTTTAAGAACATGTTTGTTACTGAATGACTTCATTTGTTCTTCTGGGCTAAGGGGTTCATCGGTCTCATGGGAATCTTCGCCGAGCATCTTGACATAGCCCCCCAGCGGAAAAAAGGAAATGAGGTATTCAGTTTCCCCTATCTTCTTTCCAACCAGTTTGGGACCGAAGCCCAGGGAAAATTTGAGGACCTTCACGCCAAAATATTTGGCAACCAGAAAGTGCCCCAGCTCATGGAAAAAGATCAGGACACCCAGTACGATGACAAAAGGTACAATATAATAGATAAAAATATGCATAAATTACCCAAAGTTCTTTCAAACTGTAACAGTTCAATAAGTAGCGGTTTAGCCCCTGGATTCCCGCCTACGCGGGAATGACGACATAAGGGAAGTATCTGTCATCCCCGCGAAAGCGGGAATCCAGAAACCGGCTATAGCAAAACATTCACCCCTATTTATTGAGAAGATACTTTCAAACTTGCCTCAAGTCTCAGTCACAACACCTTGCTTTATATTGTGGCAAGGGAAGGATTTTCTCAAATCATATTATAAACGGATTCTTGGATAGGTCAAATTCCCTTTTATCCCAACTCCTGCAAAAGATTTTGAGCCGTCTTTCGGACCCATCTATCTGCCTCCATAACCATCTCAATGCTCTCGACAGGGTAAGGTCGGTGCGCCTCCATGCTCTTCTCGATCAGTTCCGGGATGTCCAGAAATCCCATTTTCCCCTGCAAAAAGGACTCAACCGCTATCTCATTTGCCCCATTTAAGACCGCTGGCATGCTCCCACCCAATTCCGCTGCCCTGAGGGCGAGTTCGAGGCATCGGAAGGTCTTCATATCCGGTTTTTCAAAATCCAAGATCCCGACCTGTTCAAGCTGGAGGTTGGGAAGGCTGTTTTCCAGGTGATTGGGGAATGAGAGGGCATAGGATATGGGAATCAGCATGTCAGGGATACCCAACTGGGCGATGATAGAGCCGTCTTTATATTCAACCATGGAATGGACAATACTCTGGGGGTGTATGAGGATGCTTATCTGATCCATGTCCAATCCAAAAAGCCATTTGGCTTCGATGGCCTCAAGTCCTTTGTTCATCATGGTGGCAGAATCGATACTGATCTTTGGACCCATATTCCAATTGGGGTGGGCTAGGGCCTGGACCGGGGTTATGGTCTTCATCTGCTCCATAGATAACCCCCTGAACGGGCCCCCGGATGCGGTTAGTATCACGCGCCTTACATCCTCACGGGTGTGACCCTGCAGGGACTGGAGTATGGCGCTGTGTTCACTGTCAATAGGAATCAGTGAAACACCAGTCCTCTCCACCTCTTCCATTACCAGATGACCCGCCATCACCATGGTCTCCTTGTTTGCCAGCGCTATATCTTTGCCCGCTCTGATCGCCTCGTACGTGGGCAATAGGCCAGCCGCCCCGCTCATTGCTGAGATAACGGTGTCAACTTCATCCAAGGTGGCAAGGTGCAGAAACCCTTCGGTCCCATACAATACCTCCGGCCCTCCAGAACTGCCAATACGATCCTTGAGTTGGGAAGCAAGTCCCTCTTCCAGGACTGAGACGACAATTGGCTGGAAGCCTTTTATCTGCTCTGAAAGGAGGTCAAGGTTTCTGCCGGCAGCCAAGGCCACTATCTTGTACTTTTCAGGATTGGCATGGATCACTTTGAGGGCGCTAACTCCGATAGAGCCGGTAGAGCCTAATAGGGCTATCTTTTTCATTTCACCTCCCTCAACTCATATCACCCAAAGAGAGATGTAGAGATATAGCACCGGGATGGCGAATATAAGGCCATCTATCCTGTCCAGTATTCCGCCATGCCCAGGAAGGATACGACCTGAGTCTTTTACCCCATGGGCCCTCTTTACCATAGACTCTACCAGGTCGCCCGTCTGGCCAGCGACTGAGAGGGCAAAGGAAAGGATTAATATAGCCATATTCAACGGGTGGATATGTACTATCTTGACGAAAAGGGCCCCTGCAAACACGCTACCGATAACTCCACCTATCGCCCCCTCCCAGGTCTTTCCCGGACTAATGGGCTCGTGGAGCTTATGCCTTCCGAAGAGCCTTCCTGCATAAAAGGCCAGGGTGTCGTTTGCCACAATGACCGATAGGACGAAGAAGATCCATAGATTTCCGTGAGGCAAAATATCAATCAATTGCAGCAGGGCTATTGGGAGTGCAACATAAATTGGTCCAAGAACTGCCTTCCCAATATCCGCCGACAATTCTTTGTCGGGTAATGGATGGTTGAGCATGAAGTAGGTCATGGGGACTGCCGCCCACAATACGATAATTATGGGCGCAAGTAAGATTTGACGCAGGTGGATCACGAGAAACAATATCAGTGTAAGGGTATAACAGGACCAACGGACGAATCTTGGGAGATGAGGGCCGCCCAGCTTAAAGAACTCTACCAGGCCGACCATAGATACGAGGTAGAGGAAGATATGAAATGCCCATCTTGGCCCTGGGCCGATGAGAAAGATCAGAATTGGTGTCAGTACTATGGCTGTGAGCCATCGCTTCAAATGCATGTGGCTTCATCTTCCCCGGAAAAGGAATCTCTCTATTTCTTTTCCGTGCCCCCGAATCTCCTTTCCCTCCTTTGGAAGTCCTGTATAGCAGCGAGATATTCCTCTTTGCCGAAGTCGGGCCACAAGGTTGGAGTAATATAGATTTCCGTATAGGCTATCTGCCATAAGAGGAAATTGCTGACACGGTATTCGCCGCTGGTCCTGATGAGTAACTCAGGATCAGGCATCTCTGCCAAATATAGTGAATTTGAAATCAGTTGTTCCGAGATCTCATTGGCACTGATCTTGCCCCTTTCTATTTTGGCGCCTATCTTCCTGACGGCATCCAGGATCTCCTGTCTGCCCCCGTAGCTGAGGGCCAGGGTCAGGACCATGTCTTTGTTGGAAGCAGTCTGATGCATAATATCAAGGAGAACCTCACGTGTATCTTCTGGGAGCTTTTCTATTCTTCCAATACTTTGAAGCCTTATCCCATTCTCCTGCATCTCGTCCAGCTCGCTCTTGAGAAAACGTTTGAGAAGTTTCATGAGGGCCCCAATTTCCCTCTGGGGCCTTGTCCAGTTTTCCTCTGAGAAGGCATACAGGGTCAGCCACTTGATACCTATTTCGCGGCTTGTTCTCACAATTTCCCTGACGGCCTCGGCTCCCTGCTGGTGGCCGCGCACGCGGCTCATGGATCTCTTCTTGGCCCACCTGCCATTTCCGTCCATGATTATAGCCACATGTTCCGGTAGCTTAATGGGGTCTATGGATATCATAGCGTAAGAGTTAAGCAACAAAAGTAAGCTAACGTGTCTAAAGTTAGCGGTTTAATAAACCGCGGGGAACGGCTTCCCGAACATCTAACACTACCCTGCTCAGGAAAACGCGGAGCGAATCCAATTTTCCGGTTTATCCGGGTTAGCGGCTTAGAGGGGCTAAAAAGGTTGAGGGAATGAGATGTTAAGGATCAAAATTCCAAGATCTCTTTTTCCTTTCCGGCAGTGATCTGATCTACTTTCTTTATAAATTCATCCGTTATTTCTTGCACCTCGTCCTGGGATCTATGAAGTTGATCCTCTGAAATCTCCTTCTCATTTTTCAATTCCTTCAACATTTCATTGGCGTCCCGCCTGTGGTTGCGAATCGAAACCTTACATTCCTCAGCCATTTTTCTTGCCAGTTTTGCCAGTCCCCTGCGCCTTTCTTCAGTCAAAGGCGGGATGGGTATCCTGATGATCTTGCCATCATTTATTGGGGTAAGGCCCAGTTCAGATTTCAGGATGCTCTTTTCTATATCTCCAATGATGGACTGGTCCCAGGGCTGGATGGTGATGAGCCGGCTTTCTGGAACAGAGATGGAGGCAACCTGTTCAATTGGCATTTGGGTCTCGTAGCATTCCACCTTTATGTCGTCCAGCAGTGCAGTAGAGGCCCGGCCGGTCCTAAGCTTCTTGAATTCCCTCTTGAGGGCCTCCCCAGTCTTAGTCATCTTCTCCCGAAGTTCCGAAAGGATTTCATCTTTCATGACTCACCCTTGGACTAAGGCCTCTATTTGTCCCCCTCATCGGACTCTCCCAGTTGAAACCTCACAAATCGCCTGATCACGATATTTTCTCCGGTCTTGGCCATTAACTCGTTTAATAGGTCATTTACCGTAATGTCCGGATTCTTCACAAAGGGTTGCTCCAAGAGGCAGGCCTCGGAAAAGAATTTCTTAAGCTTACCTTCGACAATTTTTTCGACCACCTTCTCTGGCTTGCCGGATTCCCTCGCCAGGGTGGCATAGATCTCCCTCTCTTTTTCCAAAACACTGCCCGGCACACCTGCAGGATCTATGGCAATGGGATTGGTGGCAGCAATTTGCATGGCTATGTCTTTGACAAAGGTTGTAAAATCCTCAGTCTTCCCTGTAAAATCAGTTTCACAGTTTGCTTCCACCAAGACTCCAATCTTGCCACCGGCATGGATGTAAGATTGTACCTGCCCCTGGGAGGTGCTACGTCCGCTTCGCTTCCTGGCAGTGGCAATCCCCTTCTTTCTCAAATAATCGACTGCCCTGTCCATGTCTCCGTTGGACTCCGTCAGGGCCGCCTTGCAGTCCATTATGCCGACACTGGTTTTTTCTCTCAGCTCTTTTATCAGTGAAGTTGAAATTGCCAATTCCCATTTCCTCCGTATCTCTTTTCCACCTCAACTATTTTAAGCAACCATTATCAGGTGCCTAAGCGATATCAGTTTGCGATTCCTCCGACCTTGCCTCATCGGTTGCCTCAGCCAGTTCCCTTCTTGGAAGAATAATGACCTCTGGGCCTTCCTCTTCATCTTCATCCAATTCAGGCGCAACCGCTTCCGGGAATTCACCCTCTTCTGCTACCTCCTGTTCCTTGAGTAATTCAGACTCTGCCCTTAATCGCTCTTCAGCAAGATGGTGGCCTTCCACGCACGCATCAGCGATCCTTGAACAGATCAATCTTATAGCTCGTATTGCATCATCATTGCCTGGAATGATGAAGTCTACTTCGTCCGGGTCGCAGTTCGAGTCAGCAATAGCGACAACCGGAATTCCCAGCATTCTGGCCTCTCTGACAGCAATTTTTTCCCTCTTCGGATCAACCACGAAGATGGCCCCGGGCAGTTCGTCCATGTTCTTGATGCCGCCGAGGTTCCTGTTTAGCTTGAATAGCTCTTTCTCCATCTTCAGAACTTCCTTTTTTGTATACCGATTAATAGAGCCATCCTGTTTCATAGCCTCCAGCTCTCTCAGACGGGCGATACTTAGTCGGATAGTCTGGAAATTGGTGAGCGTTCCCCCGAGCCAACGGTTCACCACATAGAACATCCCGCAGCGTTCGCTCTCTTCTATAATCGACTCATGGGCCTGCTTCTTGGTTCCCACAAAAAGGACCGAATACCCCTCCGACACAATCTTTGCAACGAATTCGTACGCTAGTTTAAAGAGTCTTACCGTCTTTTGAAGATCTATGATATGGATCCCGTTGCGCGCCCCAAATATGTAAGGTTTCATCTTGGGATTCCATCGCCTTGTCTGATGTCCAAAGTGTACACCCGCCTCTAAGAGCTGTTTCATATTCGTAACTGCCATCCAATCCTCCTTTTTCAGAGACCTTTCTCGGTCTCTTTGCCACGGTTTGTCCTCGACCCGGAATTACTCCCACCTTACAATGGGTAAGGCACCGGGCAAGATTCCGGGTGTGTGATCTGGGCCCAATAACCACTTGAGCTTATTTGGCCGACCTGTTATAGTAACGCTACTTGTGATAACTAACAACCCCGCCAAAGGCGGGGAATTTCAAGACTTTGTCGTCCGGAAAAATTTTGAATCAATTTGTTTAACATCATTCACCATCTTTTGCAAGAAAAAATTAGCAGCTATTTTTTGGCCTCTGACGTGGGGCCAATACCGTAGAGGTGAGGGCTTATCATGGATAAAGAGATAAAAAGGGGCGTAAAGAGGGCCTTTCAGCGTGCCGAGGTGGGGCTAACCAAGTCCGTACTGCGCTGGAAATACAAGAAGGAAGGCAAGGAGATTCCCTTGGAGGAAAGGCTCGAATATGAATCACGTCATGTGGCTGACCGTGCTCATGAGGTCATTGCCAAGAGGGGAAAGACCTTCTGGAATGAGCTTAAGAAGGCCTACTCAAACCGAGACAGTGCCAAAGGATCGGGCGAGTGAAAAAAATGGAGTTGTTGTCCGAGATAAGGGCAGCCCTAGATCAGGAGGAGGAAGTCAGGCTCTCACCATGGGCCTGCCGGAGTCGCGACGCAATCAGACAGAGAGAGGAGGGGGAAGTAAATCGGGGACACCGACAGAATTTCTCCGTCGACACCGATCGTATACTCCATTCCTTGGCTTATTCCCGTTACATTGACAAGACACAGGTCTTTTACCTCATAAGAAACGATCACATTACCCATCGGGTATTGCACGTCCAGCTTGTCTCAAAGATCGCCAGGACCATAGGGCGTCTCCTCAGGCTCAATGAAGACCTGATTGAGGCCGTTGCACTAGGGCATGATATAGGACATACCCCTTTCGGACATGACGGCGAGAGATTTCTCTCGGAACTATGTAAATCCCACAATATAGGCCGATTTCTGCACAATATACAAGGTGTCAGGTTCCTGCAGGAGATAGAGAGAAAAGGGAGGGGCTGGAACCTGACCTTGCAGGTCCTGGACGGAATACTTTGCCACAACGGAGAATTGCATTCTCAGGCATTGGAGCCGCAAAAAGGGAAGGATTTTGAGGCCTTGGACCGTGAGGTGAGACAAAGAATGGAAGATGCCTCCCTGGACGTCTGGCCCATGACCCTGGAGGGATGTGTCGTAAGGATGGCCGATACCATAAGCTATATCGGCAGGGATATAGAGGATGCCATCAGGCTCGACCTGATACGGCGTGAGGATCTTCCTCAAGGATGCAGGATGGTTCTAGGGGACACCAATGGGACCATCGTCTACACCCTGGTGGAAGACCTTGTTTCAAATAGCCTGGACAGGTCCAGTGTAAGCTTCAGCATCAAAGTGGGGACGGCGCTCAGGGAATTGAAGGAATTCAATGAAGAGTCTATCTACAGGAACAAAAAGGTAAAGGAGCAGACCCCCAAGATCAGGCTGATGTTTGAACTGTTATTTGAAAAATATCTCCGGGACCTTGAAACGGGAAATGAGGACTCGGATATCTTCAGAGGATACCTGGATGGCATGTCGCAGGAATACAGGGAGAAGACGTCAACTCCAGAAATGGTGCGCGATTTCATAGCAGGAATGACAGACGAGTACTTCCTTAACCAATGCAATAAGAACCTGGTTCCGCAAAGGAAAACAGGCATCTTTTAAAAGGCATGACAGAATATCACCTTGATCTTCTCGTAAGAAGTCAGAAAAGAGGATTTCTTGCCTTGCCTAACTGTCATCCCCGCGAAGGTGAGGGGCGGGAATTCAGAAGAACCAACGAGTTATGAATTTCTGCCCCTTTTCAAGCCAGCGGCAGGCTTTTCGCAGAAATGACAGAACTTTGGACTGTGTAGCCTGTGAACAGAATGTAATGAAATTATTGATAATACTGGTTGACAAAGAGAGACGCAATGGATATGGATACCAATCTAAAGATGCAGGAGAGATCGCTAACTGTTATTGGAGGCCTGTAAGATGGTTCAGTTTGGAGAGCTTAGGGAAGGAGACACCATCTTAAAGCTCGAAGACGTCCACATGTATTTTGGCAAGGTGGCCGCCTTGGCCGGAGTTAGCCTGGAGGTAAAGAAGGGCGAGATTCACTCCATTATTGGTCCAAACGGGGCCGGCAAGACGGTAATGATGAATTGCATCAATGGCCTTTATAGACCCCAAAGGGGAAACATCTATTTCAAAGGGCAGAGGGTCAATGATCTAAAGCCCTACCGGCGCGCTGAGATGGGTCTGTCACGGACCTTCCAGAAGATAGAACTCTTTGGGGGGATGAGCGTCCTTGACAATATCCGCCTTGGAAGGCATATACATCTCAAGAGTGGTATTCTGAGCGGTTCTGTATATGTTGGCAAAACCAAGCGGGAGGAACTGGAAAGCAGGAAATTCATTGAGGAAGAGATAATCGACTTGCTGGAAATAGAGAGCATTAGAGATAAGACGGTCCATATGCTACCTTACGGACTGCAAAAGCGAGTGGAACTGGGGAGAGCCCTGGCCCTCAATCCTGAACTTCTGCTGCTTGATGAACCGCTGGCCGGGCTGAATCTCGAAGAGGTTGAAGATATGGCGCGTTTTATCTTGGATCTCAATGAGGAAGAGCGTTGGAAGGTCACCTGTGTCCTGGTGGAACATGATATGGGTGTGGTAATGGACATTTCTCAAAAGGTCTTTGTATTGAATTTTGGAAATCAGATCATGGACGGGTCGCCAGAAGAGGTCCAGAATAACCCAGAGGTGATTAAGGCCTACCTGGGCGAGGAGGATATGTATTCTACTAGGAGGTAAGGGAAGGGATGAATGGATCCGGGATAGAAATCACCAAGGACCTCACGATTCCTAAGCTGTTTCTCAGACAGTGCAAGAACTATGGCAGGAAAAAGGTGGCCATGAGGGAAAAGGAATTTGGTATATGGATTCCATTTACCTGGCAGGACTATTACGAGAATGTCAAGTATCTTTGCCTCGGTATGGTCAGCCTCGGCCTCAAGCGGGGAGACAAGGTTGCAATGATCGGGGATAACCGGCCCGAGGGGCTTTGGGCTGAAATGGCCGCCCTTTGCGCAGGGGGCATAGGCGTGTGGCTCTTTCAGGACTGTATGATGGAGGAGGTCAAATATATTATAGACCACTCAGATAGCAAGATTTTTGTGGGTGAGTCCCAACAGGAGGCGGATAAGGCCTTATCTATCAAGGGCGACTGCCCGAAGCTGGAATGGATCGTGTGGGATGACCCAAAGGGAATGAGAAACTACCAACAGGAATATTTGATAAGCCTCAAGAAGGTTCAGGAGCGGGGAAAGGAACTGGACCAGAAAGAGCCTGATCACTTTGAGAATCTGGTGAATGAGGGCAATGGCGATGATATTTGTCTCCTCTTTTATACATCCGGGACCACAGCCCTTCCCAAGGGGGCCCTCTTGAGTCACTGGAACATGCTCACCATGGGGCGCAATCTCATGGCCACCGACCCCTGTTATGATACCGATGATTTCGTCTCTTATTTACCATATGCCTGGATCGGGGAGCAGATGATGTCCATTTCCTGCGGTCTGCAGGTCGGATATACCCTCAACTTTCCGGAAGAACCGGAAACGGCCCAGGAAAATATCAGGGAGATTGGGCCCCACGTCATGTTTGCGCCTCCCAGGCTGTATGAGGGGATGACCCGGAGCGTTCAGGTCAAATACATCGATTCCACCTGGATCAAGAGAAAGGCCTATGAGTTTTCCACAAAGGTGGGCTATAAGGTGGCGAATCTCAACTTCGAAAAGAAGGCCGTGCCTTTGTATTTGAGATTATTGAAGTGGCTAGGCTATGCGATTGTCCAAAAGAAGCTGAAGGACCATCTAGGCATGTCACGGCTCAGGCACTGCTACACGGGTGGGGCAGCCATGGGCCCGGATCACTTCAGGTTTTTCCATGCCCTTGGGGTCAATCTTAAACAGATATACGGTCAGACCGAAATTGCCGGCATTTCCATTGTTCACCGCGATGGGGACGTAAAGTTCGACACCGTGGGAACGCCCATCCCAGAGACAGAGGTCAAGATTACCGAAGAGGGGGAAATCATATCCAGGAGCCCCTCGGTGTTCCATGGGTACTACAAGAACGAAGAGGCCACCGAGAAGACGCTGGTGGACGGGTGGCTCCATTCCGGGGACAAGGGATTTATCGATGAGGATGGACATCTGGTGGTGTTTGACCGCTCCAAGGATGTGATGACCCTGAGTGATGGCAGGCCCTTCTCTCCTCAGTATCTGGAGACCAGGCTGAAGTTCAGTCCCTTTATACACGAGGCCTGGGTTGTCGGGGACAAGAGGGAATATGTTGTCTCTGTTATGTGTATTGATTATTCGGTGGTAGGGAAGTGGGCCGACGAGAAGAAGCTCAACTATACAAGCTATCCGGAATTATCCCAGAAAAAAGAGGTCTATGACCTGGTCCAGAAACAGATAGAGGAGGCCAACAAAGACCTTCCCGGGCCGGCAAAGATTCGCAAATTCGTAAATCTTTATAAGGTATTTGACGCAGATGACGAAGAACTTACAAGGACCTCAAAGCTAAGGCGTGCCTTCGTGGAAAACAGATACAAGGATATCGTAGATGCCCTTTACTCAGATGTAGATATGGTCCATATGGATACGACAATCACCTACGAGGATGGCAGAGAACAACGGATAAAGACTGACCTGCGTATCCAGGAGATTAAGGTCTGAAGGGCAAGCAGTAAAGAAACATTACTGCTTGCTGCCTGCTGCTTACTGAACATGGAGGGGAAAAGGAATGGAGCTGTTCTTTATGAGCCTGACCACCGGGATTATGGTGGGTGGTATCTATGCCCTGGTGGCCCTGGGGTGGGTCCTGATTTATAAATGCTCCGGCGTGCTCAACCTGGCCATGGGTGAACTTACGCTCATTGGGGCCTATGTGACCTACAGCTTCTACGAGGCGGGGGCTCCCTTTGTCGCTGCCGTGCTTTTGACCTTGGTAGTGGGAATTATCCTAGGTTTCTTGACCGAACGTATCTTCCTAGACAAGCTCATCGGGGAGCCCATCTTATCCGTCATCATGGTGACGACGGGGCTCTCCTTTTTCTTGAAGGGCCTTATTGGATATCTCTGGGGAGCGGATACAAGGGTCTTCACCCCTCCCATCTTTGACATCAAACCGATGACGGTTGGCATGCTCAAGATATCTCCGGTATATCTCTGGTCATTTATTCTGTCCATTGTGCTCCTTATCATCTTTGTATGCTTTTTCAAATACACGCGATGGGGTCTCTCCATGCAGGCCACGGCCGATGATGAAACGGCCGCCCTCTCCTTAGGGGTGAGTGCCCGCTTTGTCTATGCAGCCGCATGGGCCATAGCCTTCATGAGTGCGGGCGTTGGGGGCGCACTGCTCGGGAACATCAACGGCATCAATATCTCCGTGGGCTTCCTGGGACTCCTGGTCCTCCCTGCCGTCGTTCTTGGAGGATTGAATTCCGTGCCGGGCGCTATTGTTGGTGGCGTCCTTATCGGGTTGCTCCAGAACTTTTCAGGGACCTACCTGGATCAGTTCTTCCCTGGAGGAGTAAAGGAGATTATGCCCTTTGCATTTATGGCGGTCTTCCTCCTGTTCAAGCCTTACGGTCTCTGGGGATGGGAGAGGATTGAGAGAGTCTAAACAGTGGGCAGTGGGCAGAAGGCAGTGGGCAGAAAGCAGGAGAAAAGAAGAGGATTGTTTACACGCTTAAACTTTAGTCACTTTTAAGCGAGGTTATCTTATGTCCAGCGTATGGCTACCGTGTGGTGACTATCACTGGGACTATGCACAGGATCAGGCCTGGTGGCAGACCAATGTTCTTAGGGGGAAAATGATCCTGCTTTTGGCTGTCGTTTTCATTGGCATCCCCATGTTTTTCGATGAGTACTGGATAAGTGTGAGTACTATGGTGGGGTTCACTGCCATGGGTGCCTTAGGTGTTCAGCTGCTCATAGGTTACGCGGGGTTGCTTACCTTAGGTCATGCCGCCTTTATTGCAGTGGGGGCCTACACGAGCGTCATGCTGGTGTTGCAGTTCCCCTGGCCCCGGATCATTTTAGACTGGGGGCTTGCCTATCCCATCAGCATTATTGCTGCGGGCATTGTTGCAGGGTTGTGGAGTGTGCTTTTCGGGCTTCCTTCAGCCAAGGTGAAGGGCTTTTATCTGATCCTTACCACAATGGCGGCCCAGTTTATCACCGTTGATTTTATCCTTACACAGTATGTCAGTCAGATCGGGGGCAGGGGTCAGGCCTTTTCCCTGCCACCCGGTACAATAAAGATAGGGCCTTGGATTATTGACACCGAGAAAAGCATCTATTACGTGATGGCAACTTTAATTACACTAATGGTCATTGTATTGGCGAACCTGCTTCGTTCTAAGCCTGGCCGCGCATGGGTGGCCATCAGGGATAACGATATCGCTGCCGAGGCACTGGGCATTAACATTGTGTGGTACAAACTTCTATCCTTTTTTGTGGCCGGGTTTATGGCCGGCGTTGCCGGGGCCTTCTGGGTTTGCAACACCGCTGCGCTTAGTCCCGAACACTTCCAGTGGTTTTTGTCACTTTGGTTAGTGGCGGTGATTTTGATAGGTGGAGTGGGTTCCATTCACGGGGCCATTTTTGGATCCATTTTTATGGTTATTGTCATGGAACTGCTCCAGATGGCGGTCATTCCCCTGGCAGAATATTTCCCGAAAGTGCTTGTTGATTTCGCCTATATCAAGGACATGGCCTTCGGTCTGGCCATTTGCGCCTTTATCATTTATGAGCCCAACGGACTTGCCTACCGATGGTGGCAGGCCAAGAACTATTTTAACCTGTGGCCGTTTTCTTATTAAGGTTTGGTAAAATCGTTAATTAACCTGAAGGAGAAAGGAGGTGAGTAAGGATTTTCCGAATCAAGAATTTTAGTGGCTAGAAGAAACCCGTAAAGGTCATTTGCAAAGGAAAGGGGGAAATTTATGAAGAAAAACATCTTTCTAAGCCTGTTGGTGTCGTTTCTGGCAGTATTCTTGGTAGTGGGGTTTTCTACCACGGCGTTGGCCAAAGAGATTAGAATAGGTGGTCTCAATGATACCACCGGGGCAACATCGGACGTGGGAAAGGATTATGCCATTGGCATGGCGGACGCCTATAAGTACATTAACGCACAGGGAGGCGTTAACGGGATACAGATCAAATATACCTGGTTTGATTATGGGTATCGTATTCCGGAGGCTATCACAAAGTATAAGCTTCTGAAAAGACTCGGAAACATTGCAATCATGGGATGGGGGACCGGAGATACCGAGGCCCTTTCACCCACCATCAACAAGGATAAAATTCCTTATGTATCTGCATCTTACTCAGCCCACCTGACTGATCCCAAAAAGACGCCATATAACCTTTTCTTCTCTTCGGATTATTCAACCAATGCCAGGGCTTGTCTAACAGCCTGGTTTGACAAAAAATGGCCCCAAAAAAAGGACTATAAAAAGCGAGCGCCGAGGTTTGCCGCTTGTTATATGTTCGCGTCACCTTATGGCAGCGCACCCATCAAGGCCATCAAAGACCAGGCCAAACTCCTGGGGTTTGAGATCGGTGATGATCAGGACGTATCACTCTTTGCCCTGGATGCCAAGAGCCAGGTCATGGCACTTAAGAAATTCGCCCCAGATGTGGTCTGGCACGGAAATACCACCATGTCGGTAGCGGCCACGGTTCGCGATGGATACGCGTTAGGGTTGGGCGCCGACTGGATAATAAATAACTGGGGTTTTGATGAGAACCTATTCCGTCTGGCTGGAGAGGCGGCCGAAGGTTTGATGGGAGCCACTCCCTGTGCCTTTTTTGGGCAAAATTACCCGAACATGGACCTAGTGGTATCATCAGCTGAGCTTTATAGCCCTGGCGTGCCTTTGGGCAATCGGCTGGTCCGGACTGTCCAGGCCTGGGGCGATGCCCTGATTCTCTGGGAGGCCATGAAGAGGGCGGCGAAGAAGGGGGTTGATCTCACCAAGCCTGGCTGCGGGCCCGCAGTCATGACCGAAGGTTTCGAGACATTTCGCAATTTTGATATCGGCCTTGGCGCGTCGCCCATCAGCTTCACAGTGACTGATCACAGACCTACCACAGGGTGCCTCGTCCAGGAATGGAAGGGTGGAAAACTTGTTGAAGTCGAGAGGGTCGATCTTAAGCAGAGATGGCCGGAACTGTGGGAGAAAAAATGGCTCGGATGGTAGTATTTTAACAATCTCACCCCTGGAGGTAGGTCTTGGAGACGTCAGAGGCGATCCTTAAGATAAATAATATCGAGGTCAAATACCACGAGGTGATCCTGGTCCTCAAGGGGGTGTCTATCGAGGTCCCCCGAGGAGGTATCGTGGCACTACTTGGTGCCAATGGCGCCGGGAAGAGCACAACCCTCAAGGCTGTCTCCGGCCTGCTCAAGACAGAAGACGGCGAGGTCACCGATGGCGGCATTGAATTTGAGGGACGCTACATACACCACGAAAGGGCTGCAAACATAGCCAAGTCCGGGATCGTTCAGGTCATCGAGGGCCGCCGCGTGTTCGAGCACCTTACTGTAGAGGAAAATCTCAAGGTGGGTGCTCACCTAAGAAAAACCGGTTCGGTGAAGGACGGTCTTCAGACGGTCTATCACTATTTCCCAAGGCTTCTAGAGAAGCGTAATGAAGTAGCCGGGTTTGTTAGCGGCGGAGAGCAGCAGATGACGGTTGTGGGAAGGGCCTTGATGACCGAGCCCAAGTTGGTATTGCTGGATGAGCCTTCCATGGGTTTGGCCCCCATGCTCATCCATGAAATTTTCAATATCATCATGAAGCTCAACAAGGAAGAAAAGATTTCCATCTTCCTTGTGGAACAGAACGCCAAGCTGGCCCTGAACGTCGCGCCTTATGCCTATGTCATGGAGACAGGCAGAATCGTTATGGACGATACCTCCGAGCAACTGAGCCAGAATGAAGATATCAAGGATTTCTACCTTGGCTTGGGAGAAAGGGGAGGGAAGAAGAGCTTTCGCGATGTAAAGCACTACAAGCGAAGGAAAAGGTGGTTGAGTTGATTTAGGAAACACTCCAAGTCGTGCGGAGGAATTGGGAGCGAGGAATTGGAGATCTTTTTTTCCGAAATCCCAATTCTGAAATAGAAAAGGGAGGTCTTTTATGATGAAGAAGAAACTGGCTTTGATGATGCTTCTGACTTTCGGCCTCAGTGTTGCTCTTATGTCCTGTGTGACAACACAGGTCAAGCCCACTGCGGCCAACTTTGTCGCCCCAAAGATTTCGCTGGAATCATTTATGGTTCCTTTCTATGATGAGTATTGGTATATCGCAAAATCGGTGAAACCAACTAAAGGGGAAGCAGGAGACCGGGGCGCGTTCCTGCCCATGACGTTTGTCTTTAACGTCAAGAATACCAATGCCTATCCGATCCGTCTCGAAGAGATAAAGTATACGGTTGTTTTTGATAAAGACTTTCAAATGATTACAAGTGCTGACCAGCTTTCCAACTGGATTCCGGCCGGCATGGAAGAGCAGGTAAGTGTGACCACAATGATCACTGTCCGTTCTGCCCTGGTGGGACTGTTGCTCGCCAACGCCGTACAACTCAAGGCCAAGGGATGGGATCCATGGGCGACCCTTGAAAAATGGTGGAAAGGGATCCCCGAGGGGACTGTTCCGGTTACTTTGACAGAGTGTGCCTTCTTATTCAAGGCCGACGGTGTCACAAAGGTCTATCCTTTCTCTGTTACTGCGCAGTAACATAATCAGGGGGTCAGGCCTTGACATTTGACACAACGCCTCGGTAGCAATCGATTTCAACCCTGCTTTTTGATGGACGGATTGCAGGAGAATTTGTGTCAAGGCCTGATCCTTATGGGGAAGAATATGGGACTCTACGATTTTACCTTCTATGATCTGATAAACCGAAATGCGATCAACTACAAGGACAGGGAAGCATGGTTTGAGGTAGATGACGGGCGGTCCCTGACCTTTTCCGAGTATAAGGAGAAGGTTGACCTCCTTGCCTGTGGTCTACGCAAGGCAGGGGTCGAAAAAGGGGAGCGCGTCGGTGTTGTGGGGAAAAATAGCCTTGAATACTTTCTCCTATACGGTGCTGCCGCCGGTCTTGGGGCTATCGTACTACCAATCAACTGGAGGCTTTCGGCCGATGAGATGGCATTCAATCTGAGTGATTGTGAGCCAAGACTGGTGTTCGTGGATCGAGAGTTTCAAGAAACCCTTGGTGGGGTTAAGGGAAAGCTCCCGTCGGTAAAAGGGTACTTCAACCTTGGTCCTGAAGGGGGAGGGTTTTCAGAGTTCGGCTCATTGATGGATCATCACGATGTCTTCAATCCGGAAGACGTGTCGACAGATGACGGATTCGTAATTATCCACACGGCGGCCGTGACAGGCAGACCTAGGGGGGCCTTATTGAGCCACGGTAATGTCCTGTGCGCGGATATGCATTTTGGGTACTTTTTCAATCTTACCTCTCAAGATGTGCATCTCAATATCTTGCCGCTTTTTCATGTGGGCGGGCTCTTCATGGTCACCTCAAGCTTTCACTCAGGCGTGCCGAACGTCAACATGAGCAGATTTGATGCTGAAAAGGCCGTAGACATGATTGAGGAAAAGAGGGTTTCCATGATGTTCACCTTTGCGCCGATCCTCTCATCTGTCCTCGAAGCACATGAAAAGACAGGAAAGGATATCAAGAGTCTCAGGATCTCGGCAGGGCTGGATACACCGGAGACCATTATAAAGTATCAACAGGTCACCGGCGGGACCTTCTATTGCATGTATGGCCAAACAGAGACCTCCTGCGTTGCCACTTTTTGTGCATATAATGAAAGGCCTGGATCCGCGGGCAAGATGCTTCCGCTGGCAGAAGTGAGGCTTGTGGACGATTATGATCAACGAGTCCCTGTGGGAGGGATTGGAGAGATTACCATGAAAGGCCCCATGGTATTCAAGGGCTACTGGAATCTCCCCAAAGATAACGAGTACACCTTCAGGGAGGGGTGGCATCACACGGGCGATCTGGGACGGTTCGATGAAGAGGGGTTTCTCTGGTATGCCGGCCGGAAGGCCGAGAAGGAACTGATCAAGCCCGGCGGTGAAAATGTCTATCCCGCAGAGGTGGAAAAGGTTGTCCTTCAGCACCCGGCCGTGGAAAGGACCGTGGTATTAGGTGTGCCGGACCCCAAATGGAAAGGGGGGATCAAGGCGGTATGTCAGTTAAAGGAGGGCGAGACCTTAGAGCCAAAGGAATTGATCGATTTTGTAGGAGCCCGGATTGCAAGATATAAAAAGCCCCAGTACGTGGAATTCGTCACTGATTTCCCACTCCTGGAAGACGGTCAACCCGATAGAGTCAAGATAAAGGAATTATACGGGGGAGAGCAGTAGGACGTTCCAAGAGCAGCCCCACCCAATTTAGAGGAAGGCCCTAGCCCTCACAGGCGGGGCCTTTCTTGCTCTTATTCATGTATGCCGTCCCATCAGGTCTTAGCGATCCGTCCTGGCCACATGTGCCAAATCTCCTAACTCCGACCGGGCCTCCCAATGCCCTTATCAAGTTAGTGGAATATAGAGAGTACCTTGAGGCACTCAACAATGACCAGCTTTCTGAAGCATAGAGAGGAATGAATGGTTAGACATATTCCAGAAAAGCGGCCGGTGATCATAGGGGTAGGGCAATGCGTCCACCACCCCAAAGATCTGGCGGAAATCAAAAAGCCCTTGGACCTCATCGAGGTAGCGATCCATAGGGCTGAAAACGATGCGGGTTTACCAGACCTCGCGCGGAAGATCGATACTTTATGTTTAGTAAATATTCTATCGCGATCTCCAGAGGGGCTACCCTCTGAATTATCACATCGGATCAATGCAGGCCCCCAAAGTGAAAGCTATACCTGGGTAGGAGCCACTGCTCCCCAATGGTTCGTGAACCGCGCGGCCGAAAGGATCTTTAAGGGCCAAACGAAGCTCGCTCTGATTTGTGGCGGTGAGGCCTTCTACTCACGCAGGGTGGAAGCGAAGATAAAGGGGGGTAATGCCTGGAATTGGGGTTTTCCTGCTAAAATGCCCCATATGGTAGGAGACCTTCGTGATCCGATCACGCCTTTAGAGTTAAAGTATGGCCTATTGCTTCCCATACATTTCTATCCGCTCTTTGAAAACGCCTTGCGATATCATGAAGGGATGTCCATTGAAGGGCAGCGGCAAGAACTGGGCGAATTTTGCTCCGCCTTCTCCTCCATAGCGGCGAAAAACCCGTATGCCTGGTTCAAAGAGACCAAGTCCAGCGATGAGATTGTGGAACTTTCCTCCAGCAACCGCATGGTCTCTTTTCCTTACACAAAATCCATGTGTTCGATTATGGAGGTGGATCAGGCAGCTGCCCTTTTCTTAACCGACGCTCAGACTGCAAGGGAGCTTGGTGTCCCTAAGGGAAAACTGGTCTACCTGCTGGGATCAGGAGATGCCTCTGATATATGGCACGTCACTGAACGGGTCAACTTTTATGCTTCTCCCTCTGTCCGGGAAGCTGCGGACGCCACTATGGGGCAAGCTGGTCTGTCTTTAGGTGAAATAGATTATCTTGATTTCTATAGCTGCTTTCCCTGTGCACCACGGATTACACGGAATATGTTGGGCCTGCCCAAAGATGAACCGCGTCCGCTTACCGTCACGGGTGGCATGCCCTATTTTGGTGGTCCAGGCAATAACTATTCCCTGCATGCCATTTGTAAAATGGTGGAACTACTGAGGCGGAACCCTGCCAAAATTGGGCTGGTTCAAGCCTTGAGTTGGTTCCTCAGCAAGCATTCTGTTGGAATCTACTCAGGTGAGCCAGGGAGAAACCCATGGAAGCCGATTCCTGCTGAGAGCTGCCATCATCAAAAATTGAGCCCAATCCAGGGTGCTCCGGTTGTGGAAGAGGCCGCAGGAACGGCACATGTGGAAACTTACATGCTATTCCATGACCGCCAAGGGGAGGCTATTGGCGGAGTAGTTGTTGGAAAGCTGGATGAGGGGGCTAGGTTCCTGGCAAAGCTACCAGAAGACAAAGACATCCTTAACGCTATGATGAATCAAGAGTTCATCGGAGAAAAGGGAACGGTCCACCAAAGAGGTGGCTTCAACATCTTCGAGCCCTAACGCTAGCCCGCGAAAATGACCTCATCTTCGACAGCATGATCAAGCAGACAACAGCAATCCGTGCAAATATTAAGGGAGTAGAAACGACTAAAATAGTTAAACTGCCGGATGTTTGGTCGATTTAGAATCATTAGTTGTACGCAATCAGAGCAGGCGCTAAGTGTTTTCATCATTGTAACTCCATTGATCCTATTTGCTTGATAATTAAGAGTATTTTCAATATGTTTTTGCGGAAGGAAAAATATTCTTGACTGTCAAAAGGCTTCAATGGTAATGAATTTATATCCGTTATACGAGTGCTTCTAAAAAAAGCGAACGAGTGTTCGTTAAGATGGTGAACTAGTAGGATTCAGTAACGAAAAGGCAACCAATGGGGGCCAAAATCTCTACACAAGATGGCCGGAGACAGTCTGGGATGAAAAGAACAGAGAGGGTTTTGAGAAAGTCCGGCGTAGGGCAAAGGATCAAAAACGAGCAACTCGTGGAAAAGCGACGTCAGCAGATATCTGATGCTGCAATGAGGCTTTTTGCCAAGAATGGGTATCACAACACCACCGTGCGGGACATTGCCAGGTTATCGAAAATCAGCACAGGTTCCATTTATGACTATATCAAGAATAAAGAGGATATCCTTTTTCTGGTCTCAAAAAACTTCTTTGATAACCTGCAAAGGGAGGTTGAAAAGGCAGTCAAGGGTCTGGATGACCCCTTGATGAAGTTGAGGGCGGCTATCGAGGCAACCCTGACGGTCATAGATCGGTTTCAGGAATATGTGCTGATCACTTACCGGGAATCAAAATACTTCAAACGGCAGGATCTAATGGGGATCTTCCAGCAGGAGGACTTTTTTATTGATATTTTTCTACGGATTATGGAGGAGGGAAGCCAAAAGGGACTGTTTCAGGTTCGGGAACCCTTTGTGGTTGCAAACCTCCTAACGCTGATGAGCCATTGCTGGGCCCTCAAACGTTATAAATTGAAAGAGTACAGTCTCTTTAGCTTCAAAGAAACACTTATTGAGCTTGTCTTGGAAGGAATTGGCAGGAAAGATGTCGTGAAAACAGTTAAATAGAGGGAGGTATAGCAGTCATGGGAAATGGGACGGTTCCTTACGATCGAAACTATGGCGCGTTGGTGAGAGATAGAACGCAGAGCAACATTCGTATCAAGAAGATTTACGGGCCTGAGGATATCGAGGGCTTCGATTATGAAAAGGACCTGGGAAACGCAGGGCAGGTTCCCTTTACTAGAGGGACTTATCCGGACATGTATAGAAAGGCCCTGTGGCTCAAATCCTTTATTGTCTGTTACGCGACGCCCGAGGAAACCAACAGGGCCTTCAAAAAGTACATTGCTGCAGGTCAGACAGGGCTTCGAGTGCTTACGGATACCTCAACCCTTTCCGGGGTTGATCCTGATCATCCGCTTGCAAGATACGACATAATGTGCAACGGCAATCCGACCTTTGCACTGACCGAGTACGAAACCATGCTGGACGGAATCGCGCTTGAGGATATCGATTTTGAATCAGCGAATTCGACCCCTTCCGGCAGTTTCTTCACTTACATATTTCTGGTTTCCCTTATGGAAAAGCGAGGATCTGATATCTCCAGGCTCAGGGGGACGAACATCAATGACCCCATTCACGCCTTCATCGTATATGGAACCCCCGAGTTTCCTCCTAAACTCGCCCGAAAGGTAAATTTGGACCTCATAGAGTTTGGAATTAAGAACACACCGAAATTGCATCCATGCACTCCGTGCGGATACGACATGCGTGACGCCGGGATCAGTTCCATCCAGGAGATGGCCTTTGTCATGGGCAACGCCATACAGTACTACGGGGATGCCATAAAGGAGCGGCGCGTGAAATTCGACGATTTCAGACCTATGGTCTTTTCAATGAGCTCTGAGTCCGATTTTTTCGAGACCATCGCCAAGTTTCGTGCCACCAGAAGGCTCTGGGCCAAGATTGCCAAAGAAAGGCTCGGGGCCACCAAAGCGCGTAATATGGCCTGCCGCATAGGTATCCGGACTGCGGGGAACTCCATCTATCCCCAAAAGCCCCTAAACAATACCGCGAGGATTACCATGCAGATACTGGCCGCCGTATTGGGCGGCGTACAATCAATCGATCCCTCAGGGATTGACGAGACCTTCGGTTTACCCTCTGAAGAGTCCCGGATTTTCGAACTGGACCTCCAGCACATCATTGCTCACGAAAACAATGTTCCCCTCACCGCGGATCCTCTGGGAGGGTCCTATTACGTGGAGTGGCTCACCAATAAGCTGGAAGATGCGACCGTCAAACTACTGGACGAGATCGATCAAATTGGGGGGATGTGGAGGTGTCTTGAGACGGGGTGGCTCCAGAAGCAGTTTGACATGACCACATCTGAGATCCAAAACGAGATCATCGAATGTAAGCGGCTGATCATTGGGGCCAATTCCTTTAAGGGTCAAGATGGCGAGATCAGCAAGAAGATCATTGAAGGGGCCTATAAGGTTCCACCTGATGATAAGAGGTTCGGCGCCATCGACCGAGTCAAGGAACTGCGGAGGTCACGAGATCAGAAAAAGGTGACTCAGCGTCTCAAAGATCTGGCTCAGGCAGTGAGGGAAGACCAGAACATAGTGAGACCTACCATCGAGGCTACTAAGGTCTATGCGACCCTGGGAGAGATGGTCGGGACAATCCGGATGGCAAAAGGCCTCCCGTACGATCCGTATGGGCGGATCCCCACGCCGGAATTTCTGAAGGATATTGTTTAGGAGGGGTGGGAACCATGACTGAAAAGGGCAGAAAGATACGGCTATTGATCGGCAAGGTAGGGTTCGATCCCCATGATAGGGGTATCCTCATCCTTTCTCAAGGCTTGATGAAGGCCGGGATGGAGGTCATCTTCCTGGGTAAGTTTCAAACCGCAGAGGAGGTCGTCAACTCGGCTATCGAGGAAAATGTGGATGTTATCGCACTGAGCGATCATTGCGGGGTGATGCGCCTGATCGCAGCCGATGTGATGGAATTGCTTGAGAATCAGAAAGCAACCGATATCTGTGTTGTGGCAGGGGGAATTATCCCCGATGAGGACAAGCCTTTGCTGGAGAAAATGGGGGTTACCGGCAATTACGGCATGGGCACACCCATGGAAGAGATCGTAAAGCACATCAGGGAAAGGGTTAATAATAAAAAACGTTGAGAAAGACCTTAAGGCATAGAGGGCGATTTCCAAAATCCCTTTTCGAAATTCGGTCCATGATTTCAGGCGTCATGCTCTTCCTTCTTGTCTATAATATACTTGCACCGATGTCGGCTATTGCGCTGGCCTCTGATTCCCAGTCCCGAGACGGGGAACTGAGGGTCTACACGGTCATTCTCGAGCCCTTTGTAATGGGAAAAGAAGCACACTTGGATGGCTTTTATGTGGATTTGTGGGAGGCTATCTCGCAGCTGGTCAACTTTAGATCAAGCATCCATGTGGCAAACTCTGCTTCCGAGCTTGTTCGTCTCTTAGAGGAGGGAAAGGCAGACGTGGCCTTCACCGGACTCGCCATGACCCCCGATCTATATAAGAAGGTTGACTTATCTTTTCCTGCCTTTACAAGTGGCCTCCAGATTATGGTCCATAATACCCCCAAGATCCTCTTGCACCGTGTTGCCGAGGATCTTTTCACCATCGTGTTCTCCCGTTACATGCTCTATCTGTTCATGCTCCTTGGCCTGGTTGCGGTTTTTATTGGCCACGTGATCTGGCTCTGTGAGCGGGGCACCAATCCCGACTTTCACAAAGGATATCTTAAAGGGGTGGGGCAGGGCATCTGGTGGGCCTTTGTGACCGTCACAACGGTAGGGTACGGCGACGCAACCCCCAGGCGGGCAGTGGGGCGCGTGTTTGCCGTTATTTTCATGGTGAGCGGATTTCTGCTTTTTGCTGTGGTCACAACCATTATCACCACCAAGCTGACTCTTCACCATCTCCAGCAAAGGATAAGCGGACCTCATGACCTTGTGGGCAAAAGGGTGGCCACCCTCGCCAACACCGGATTTCTTCCATTTTTGGAAGGTCTCAAGATTAAGGTCGTACTCTGTGAAACAGTTGAAGATGCCGCCATGGCTGTGGAGAAGGGAAAGGGGGACTGTGTGGTTCTCAATAGCGCCCAGCTGAGGCACTTCATTTTTCTCAAAGGCCGAGGGCACTTTAGGCTTGTGGGCGAGGAATTTCACAAGGAAAGCTTTGCCATATCGATCCCGTGGGGAAGCCCTTATAGGCAAAAGATCAACTGGGCAATCCTCGAGCTGAAGGCAAACGGCACTTACGAAAAGCTCTTGGCCAAATGGTTTGGCCCCCCTTTGCCCAGGGTCGTTGCCGATCAGGAACAGTAAACCAATGATTTTTGACCTGTGCGGTTAGGGGCATCACTACATAGTAAAGCATCCAGGCGAGAGGACGGGGCTTAATAAGTTGAACAGCTAAGTGCCTCTAAGACCCTGCAAGACAGCTTCCGAAGTCCCTTACTAAGTCAAGCAGTATGTCGAGGCCTTTGTCCATTTCTTCCAGTGATATTATGAGCGGAGGTGCAACTTGTATTTTATCAAACATAGCGCAGCGAAAAAGAAGGCCATTCTCGCGACCACGTCGGGTCAATTCCTGTGTGGCATTTATCGGCGGAACACTTTTAGTTTTTTTGTCCGTTACAAGCTCAACCGAGAGCATAAGCCCTAATCCGTGAATACAACCGACATTAGGCAGTGGCAGAAATTCGCTTTCCAGGCGTTCTCTTGCGTGTTTACCTACGGTGTTTACATTGTCAATGACATTTTCGCTCTTATAAAGATCCATAGCGGCTATGGCAGCAGCCGCGCCAACAGGGTGGCCGCTATAAGTAAACCCACCAACCATAATCGGTTTGTCCTGAAAAAAATTGAAGATCTCATCATTTATTGCCACCGCGGCAAAGGGAACATAGCCACTATTTATACCTTTAGCCATAGTCATTATATCTGGACTGATATCCCAGTTCTCCACAGCGAACATCTTGCCTGTTCTACCGAAACCGCACATGACTTCATCGGCAATCAACAATACCTCATGTTTATTGCAAATATCCCTAACCATAGGCCACCATTCCGCAGGAGGGTCGATTGAACCTCCAACACCCTGGACCGGCTCGGCGATGAGAGCAGCCACTCTATCCTGTCCTAAAGCCAAAATAGTCTTTTCAATAAACTGAGCACACCTAATGTTACAGCTGGGGTACTGTTCTCCTAAATAACAACGATAGCAATAGTATCCAGGCACATGCACGAAATCAGGAGCGGGAAGTCCCCCCGCCCACATTCTGCTTATCCCTGTAGCTGACCCTGAGCCAAGAGTCATTCCATGATAGCCATTCAACAGGCTTATGATGACCCTCTTCTGTTTGCCCTTAATCTCCCAATAATGCCTCGCAATTCTAATGGCAGTTTCCACCGATTCCGAGCCCCCGCTGGTGAACAAAAAGTGCCCCAACCCTTCAGGAACGATTCCCGCTAGTCTATGAGCACAATCAATTGTAGTAGGATTTGAATAGCCCATAACCGTAACAATATGCTGAAATGCGCTCATTTGTTTTGCTACCGCATCAACGATTCTTTTTTGACCGTGACCTAAATTAACATCTACAACCTGCGCTCCCAGATCAATATATTCTTTGCCTTCCAAATCTAATAGCACTACATGACTATCTTTTTTCACTTCTTTGAATATTACAATCGGGCCAGCTGAAGTTGGCCTGAATGTGTGCAGCAAATGATCCTTGTCCCATTTTATCAACTCGTCTCTATTGCTCACCTTTTTTACCTCCTCTCTATTTTTGACCAGAATATGCCATCGAGGGATCAAACGGAACCGGCAGTGACCCTATTCCCTAAAATAAATTCCGGTTATGACTGGTTCAGGAAAACTTTTCGGGATGGCGGGCATTAATTTTGGTTCAGACCTGGCACTTCTCCACACTTCAGGCTCCTGAGGAAGGTCTTACCTGCTCAAGAGCTTATCAGCCTCCTCAATCAATTCGCTGAGTGTGGCCTCCTCGTCAATTTCCAAGATAGTCTCAAGCTCGCTTTCGACGGAATCCTTTGCGAAAAGCCCGGGTGAAGGTTCGATTGACGGGGCGCGAATTGAAGACCGGTCTGGTTCTGACGGGGCAAAAATCGCAGCCGGAGGAACAAAATCTTGCCTGCTGTCGAGATAGGATCGGTATTGATCCATGCTGAACATCCCTTCATTCCTTCCGGTAAGGATTGCGCTTTCGACCTGCATGAGCCTGTTATCACGTATAATGCTCTTGACGGATTGCGTGCCTCTCAGAATGGAAAGAAGGGGGACCCGGTAATTGAGTAGCGGCATAAAGACGAGCTTTTGAATGACCAGGAAAGAGAGCGTGGAGGCAATCTGGTTACGAACCGAGTCCTGGGTCTCGGGGTGGAATGAGTTACAGATACGATGCAGGGCATCTTCTGCAGAGGAGGCATGGAGCGAGCCGATCACCAAATGGCCGGATTCGGCGGCATGCAACGTCAGGCGGATCGTCTCGGGTTCCCTGAGTTCTCCGACCACTATTACATCTGGGTCTTCACGCAGAACATCCAGTAGCCCCTGCTCATATGACGGAATATGCGTGCCGATCTCCCGTTGCGCTATAAGCGACTTCTTTGATGTGAAGGCATATTCAATCGGGTCTTCAAGGGTAACAATATGCACGTTTCGGTGCGCATTAATCTCTTCTATTATCGCGGCCACGGTTGTGGATTTCCCGCAACCCGCGGTTCCACAAATCAGCACCAGTCCTGATGTGAGTCTTGAACACTCCTGAAGTGAGGGGTGAAGGTTAAGATCATGAATACAAGGGACACGGCCGGGCAGCAGGCGAACCGCCAGGCTTAGCCCTGAAAGGGAGTGAAAGAGATTTATTCTGATACGGATATTGCTGACAGTCCTTGCAAAATCAACAGAAAGACGTTCCTTGAGCACTGTCCGATCCCTGCCGGATAGGAGGCTTCCAGCCAACTCCTTGATCTCCTCGTGACTCCAGGAATCATGCTGGAAAATGATCATCCCGTTTTGTCTGAACACAACAGGTTTGCCGGCCATGATGTGTATGTCTGAGACATTTTTGCCTGCAGCGAGCCTTATTGTCCTGGCCAATCGATCCATCCCGTACTCCCAGGAAAATATCCGAGCCTCCGTTAGTTGGGCCAACTCCACTTCGCGTCCTATCAGATGAGCCCTTAGCCCATGATAAAGTCTTGTCGTACTGGGCTGTTACTTCTGATGGGATGGAGTATAAGTGAGGAGTAAATTTATGTCAATTCATAGAGAGATGAGGGGCCTCACCATGGCGGTAACAAGGCCCTAGGACTTGAGGGACCGAGAAGGAATTATTCAGGGACACCAAAGACCACAGCCCCGTAACCAACAACCCATCTGCCACGGCCCTCGGGAAAGTCATCTCCGCTGTTCCGATAGTGAAGGACTGTACCTTTCTTGCATCCTTGCGACCTGGCGAACTGCATTACTGCAAGGACGGGCATTAACCCGCAGAAGGTCTGTCTGGATGGGCTCCAATCCTTTATGATAGCGGCATTATCCATGGACCTTACTTTTTCGAGCGTTTCCCTATCCGTTCGTGTGACAAGCTGATAGCTTGGATCATGGAGCATGTCAGAGCTTGCGATCACCAGTATCTTTTTCTGTTTCGAAAGCCCACCAAGTGCCCTTACCAGGTCCTCCAGGGTTCTGGAGTCATGGTCACCTATGATGCCCACCACGATCTTTGTATCAGGCAGGGCCGCCTGGACAAAGGGGATCTCGTTTTCGGCGGAATGTTCGCCTGCATGCGGGGCATAGTCAAAAAATATCCGCGGACTTTGTGACACCAAGAACTCTGCCGCTTGCCGGTCGAGCTTCGCCTCACCGAGGGGCGTGGCTATGGCATCGCCGTCCATAATTGCCACGCCCGGAAAACCTCCCCTATGGCTTATCCCAAGGATCAGAATCGTCTCGGGCTGATGACCCGACCTGGCATTGTCCCTTATGGCACGGAAGGTATAACCCGCCACCTTTCCGGAATATGGATAACCTGCATGTGGTGCAATAGCCCCCACAATCCTTCCAGCCACACCTTCAACCTCGGCATTCTCAATATATCCATTGACCATGGGGCCTAAGACCTGCCTATTTTCTGGAAACCACCTCCCGTCTCCAAAGGTCTTCCTGACTGTTCGATCACCTTTTTTCTTCATATCTTCCTTGCCTCCGCTCTCTGAACAAACAGCAGAAAATGGCATAATAAGACACGCCGTTATTAGCATTAGGCGGCGAATGACAGACTGTTTTTGTACGAAGTTTGGCATGGGAATACCCCAATCTCTCTCCGGGCTACTGATTTCAGAAAAGAGTCTTACGCATCCGCAGTAAGTAGCCTACGCCTGATACAAGGACATGCAGTACTATGGTTAGCGGAAAAGACCATAGGATCAGAAGTGGAGAAGGCCTCATAAGGAACAGCAAAAATATCCATATGCCTATGGTCAGATCCACCTGATCAAAAAAGAAAAGGGCAATTCCAATGAGCCCCCTGGTTCGTTTTCCAGGGGAGATCTCCAACCGACGCTTAATAAAACTGTTGGGCAATTCGCCGAGCGTCATGCCCAGGCCAACAAACAAACCTATAAGATATCCGCTCCTTGTGTAGTCCAACAAGAAGAGCCAGGGAGAGACATAATTTTCTTTCTGAAGCCAACCCTGAATACCTGCCCCGAGGCTGCAAAAAACCAGGTTAATCGCAAGCCCCCGCCAGGTCTTATGATCACCAAATATCCTTTTTCCCTTGTAGGTCAGACCAAAATCAAGTGGTCTTTTGAGCCAACTCATCCAATCGTACTTTATACAAAGTCCCTGGGCGACAGCTGCCAAAAGGAGAGGGGACCCCAGGAACATGAGCTGGCAGGTCATTTCCAGCATAATTGCTCTTTATGAGGTACCGAAGAATTTGGCATAGGCATGTTTGGCTACCCACTGCATTGAATAGCGAAGTGAGCGGGTATAATGGTTGACCTGGAAATTGCAGGTAGAAAGGCAGCGCTGGCTGCATCCTTGCTTCTGTTTATCCAGGGTGCCTTGATCGAACCTAGGACCATCGTATATATTCCCCCAATCTTCCTGTGACCCATACAGCTCGAAACAAGGTGCGAGACTACCGTCCAGTCGGATTACCATGGATACTTCACCAGCCCGGCACGGCCAGGGTGGCAATTGGTTACGAATGAATAACTTCATGGCCTGCAGGTGCTCAATGGAGTTGACCATGGTAAACCCTTCAAGGTTTTTCGCGGTCAACCAATCTATAAGGTCATCCACTGCCTCAATCTGATCTTCTGTAATCCACCCGCCATCCGTTTCATGTAGGTAGTTATCATATTTTATAGGGGGAGGTTCATTGATATGGTAGTCGGTTGCAATACCATACTCATGCGCTATCTCTGTAAGCCTCCTGGCATCTTCCACATTGCTGTGGGTAATATTGATGTTGAAGAAGGTGATATAGCCATATTTCTTTTCCTTTTCCAGCAGGTATTCGAACTGGTCCTTTATACGGTTAAAGTATTTAGGTGTCCCCTCCCGGTAGTCTATCGCGTCAACGGCTAGATTTACAGTAGATACCCCCGCCTTACCTATTTCATCGATAAATTCCTTGTCCAGGAGGATGCCATTTGTGGGCAGGTAGACAAAAAAATCCTTGTCTGAGGCGTATCGCGTTAGGTCAATGATGAACTCCTTACGGACTAATGGTTCTCCCCCCATATAGGCAAGCACCTTGCAGCCCACAGATTCAAGCCAGTCTACGGCATCCCTTGCAACCTCCATAGACATGCCGGGGATCTTGTTACCCCTGCTGTAACAATAACGGCACTTTAGATTACAGTTAAGATCTGTGTAGAGAAAGCAGAGGACTGGCCTGAATTGTTTCGAGAGGATTTTGGATTTCAGGTAAGGAAGAAGCCAGCTTCTATAAGCTCGACTCAGATTGTTAAAGTGATAGGATGTGGCCGGGCCCTTCTTGCCAGATATGGGGGCCCAGGCGGTCTTCCTGGAACGAGCGGCGGAAAGTCTCAAACTTTCAAGAGCTCCCATATAAGACACCACCTTTCTTATTCTTATTAGATCACTTTTGTGACTATTATGACCTCCCTTTCCGATAAGTCAAAAGGCCCGCACACATTCATATCATCCGGAAAGTGTATGAGCCTTTATGACCGACATCCATGCATTACCCTTGAGTCTACTTATGTTATCGAGGTACTTACTCGAAGAGAGTATAACCACTCCGCAAGGGTTTTTCACGCAAAATCTGAGCATTATTCTGCATATTTCGGTATTGCTGTTAGGGTCACGACCCATTTGTTACGGGGTTATGTATCATATCTCTCCAACAAAATCGAGGCATTTTGTCCTCCAAACCCGAAACTGTTGTTTAATGCCTTCCTGATCGGTTTTTCTATCGCCTTGTTGGGGACATAGTCCAGATCACAACCATCTCCCGGGGTTTCCAAATTAATTGTTGGATGTATCTTACCCCTTTCTATCGAAAGGGCGGTTGCAATTGTTTCTATCCCGCCTGATCCACCTATAAGGTGGCCGGTCATAGATTTCGTGGAACTAATAGGTATCTTATATGCATGACTGCCAAATAGCTTCTTTATGGCCGATGTCTCAATGGGATCATTCAGGGGTGTAGAGGTACCGTGGGCATTTATATAGTCAATTTCTTCAGGAGATGTAATACCTCTTTTTAAGGTGTCCTCCATAGCCTTCGCCTGGGCATCCCCGGATGGATCGGGCACAGTGATATGGTAGGCATCTGATGTTGCCCCATATCCCGTCATTTCGCAATAGATATGTGCCCCACGATCCAGCGCATGGTGGAATTCCTCCAGGATGATAATTCCGGCGCCCTCTCCTATAACAAACCCGTCCCTACCCGCGACAAAAGGCCTTGATGCCTTTTCCGGCTCGTCATTTCTCTTGCTCATGGCATTCAGGGCGACAAAGCCTCCGAAGACAAAGGGCGTTATACAGGCATCAGCCCCTCCTGTGACCATGACCTTTTCCTCTCCAAGGAGGATCTGTTTGTATGCCTCTATCATGGCATGGTTTGAAGAGGCGCACGCAGTGGAGACGTTGAATGCAATCCCCTTTATTCCGAATTTCATGGTAACGTTGACGGCCACGGCGCATATCTGGGTGTGTGGGAGCGCAAAAGGGGAAATCTTCCTAGGACCATTGTGTTTTAGGAAGCTTCTATGCCATTTCTCGCATAGGTCCATGTTTTGGGCACCAACCCCAAGGATCGTCCCGATCGTCTCGGAATTTATTCCTTTGATCACGTAACTTCCAGGTCCCTTGCCTTCCTTTACAAATTCAAGGTCAAAACCGGCGTCATGGAGGGCCAGTTTGGTCCCGGAGAGTGCAAACTCGGCCGTCCTGCCGAAATATCTAAAATCCTTGCCTTTCTCGATGAACTCCGCTAATGAGAACCCTTCAATGGTACATGCTATCTGGGAGTCATACTGATCCATATCGTAACCTTCAAAGTTGATCCTCCTCGCTCCGGATCTGCCACTGGTCAATGAGGCCCAGAATTTCTCCTTTCCAATACCTATGGGCGTAACAGGCCCCAATCCGGTTATGACAACCCTCTTTTTCATAGTACGCCTTTCTTACTGAAATCTATCTGCTCTGTCAAACCGCCCTTTCAATAATACCGCCCCCGAAGACCATGTCTCCTGAATAAAGTACCACAGACTGGCCAGGGGTCACGGACATCTGGGGTCGGTTGAAGACTATCTTTGCCCTGCCGTGCCTGTGGGGAAAGACCGTTGCGTCGGCCTCCTTGTGTTTGAGGCGGATTTTTGCCTTTACTTTGTAAGGTCTGTCTAGTCTTTCTATTGCTATCAGATTGAGATTTGTTGTTGTAAGACCATCCGAAAAGAGGCCTTCCCTTTCACCTACCACAACCCTGTTGCCTTGTGCATCGAGCTTGGTGACATAGAGGGGTTGCTCGGATGAAATGCCCAGCCCGCGGCGCTGTCCTACGGTATAGTATATAATCCCGCGATGCCTTCCGAGGATGTTCCCGTCTACATCCACGATATCACCTTCCTTTACCACCTGATCGCTGAAAAGAGAAGTGTATCCGCCACTCGAGACAAAATCTTGACTTTCCGGGCGAGCTGCGGTTTCAAGACCCAAGAAACGGGCCATCTCTCTTACCGTCTTCTTTGTGTAGCCTCCTATGGGAAATAGTGTTCGGGAGAGCTGCTCTTGGCTGAGGGTGTATAGGAAATAGGTCTGATCTTTCGATACATCAGCGGCCCTTTTTAGGAAAAACCGTTCCTTCGATCTCTCTATCTGTGCATAATGCCCGGTCGCGAAATAGTCAAAGTAAATCCCGGCCTGCCTCACCTTTTCCAGCAGGAAGCCAAACTTCACCACCTGGTTGCAGACGATGCAAGGGTTTGGTGTCTTCCCTGCAAGGTATTCCCTCCTGAAGTAGTCCAGGACGTACCTGCCATATTCTTTTCTCAGGTCCACCACATGAAACGGTATGCCCAGTTTCTTGCAGACGGAGGCGGCCATTTCCACATCCTCTTTTTCCCCCGGGCCGTAACACCCGTGTCTTTCAGACTTCCTGACTGCCACCGACCCATCAAAAATCATCATAGTAGTCCCGACCACATGGTATCCTCTATTCTTAAGGAGGGCGGCGGCCAAGGAAGAATCCACGCCTCCGCTCAAACCCACTACGACTCGACCTAACCCCTCCGTCATGATACCTTCATACCCCGCTTCTCATGAATATCCGTCTGGAAGAATATCAACAGATAGGCTTATTATAGCAGATTTGAGGAAATATTTCTAGCCCGTGGGGGAAGATATAGTTGTGGACCTGAAAGATAGGGGGAAGAACAAGCTTTGCTGCGGTCCAGCAGGAGAAGACCTGACCAACGATTGACGGTGGGTCGGGGGGAACGGGGTGGGGGCCCAGGGGCTTAAGACCTGTGTCCGTATCTTTTCTCAACCAATTGTGTCACCTGGCTGACAGACAGCCCCTTTTTCAAGGCGGCACGGATAAAGTGCTTTTCCTCCTGGGCGCCCTGTGGCATGTCGCAATCACATTCAATCAGGCGGAGTTCACCGCAACGGCCACAGGCACATCTGAATTCTGAGGCAACCAGTAAGGCCTTTCCTTCAAGGTCCTCGTCAGCCCTTGAGGGAGTTTCACCTATCGCGGTGATGGTGGTGGAAGACTGATCCGGAAAAAAGGCAATCTTGATGCCGAGCCCCATGACAAAGACAAAACCGATAACGGCAATTATGATCCAGTAGGATGGTTCTCTTCTCTTATTTTCTCTCTTTCTTTCAAGAAAGGGGTCTCTCTTCCTTTTTCCCACAGCAGGTTCATCTCCTTCCTTCTGCCGACGCGCCAGGAGGCGTAATGGTCTCTTGATAACACTTGACAAGTCTTGATCCGATCACACCTGCCAGCCGCTTCATAATGATCAGACCCTCGGAGGGGTATTTTTCAAACAACCCTCTTAAGAGATCAGCGTCGATTTTTATTACCCTGCTCTCCTTGAGAGTCCTGGCACCGGCCGTGTAGCGATTTGGCTCAACCAAGGCTGACCAGCCAAACAACTGACCTGGCTGGTTCACCCGAAAAAAGAATCTGTCCTGTACCTGGATTCTGATATCTATTTCCCCTTCTTCCAGGACATACAGGTAGTCCGCAAAATCCCCCTCTTCAAATAAGACATGGCCTTCAGGAAAAACCTTTTCTTCAGCGTCAGTCGCTATTTTGTTTATGAAGTGTGAAGGAATTCCCTTGAATAGTTCAACCTCATTGATGAACATGGCTTGTACCTCCTGATTTTTCTTACATTAATTTCTTGATCTCCGCAATTAGATCTGGGACGGCCTTAAAGAGATCTGCAACGATACCGTAATCTGCTACCTTGAATAT
>JAZDES010000021.1:0-18719 GCA_043808585.1 Pseudomonadota bacterium
TTTATGCGCTGGCTGGCGCTGATCATCTTTAAAGTCTCAGGATGGAAGGCCGCGGGGCAAAGGCCCAGTATCCCAAAATACGTCATCATCGCGGCGCCCCATACATCCAACTGGGATTTTGTCTACACCATCTGTCTTGCATTCATCCTTGGAATAAAACCCCTGATCATGATGAAGCATGCCTGGTTCCGCTGGCCCATGTCACCCTTCCTGCGATGGTTGGGGGCCTTTCCCATTGACCGCTCAGGATCACACAATGTTGTTGCACAATCGATTCAGGCCTTTAACGAACATACACGGATGGTTATGGTGGTCCCCCCTTCCGGCACCCGCAAAAAAGTCATGTACTGGAAGACCGGATTTTACCATATTGCCAGAGGTGCGGGTGTCCCGGTCGTGCTTGGGTATCTGGATTACAGGCAAAAGGTCGGGGGCATCGGACCGACGGTTCACATAACGGGCCATATGGAAGCGGATATGAAAACCATTCGAGGTTTTTATGCCGATATAAAGGGCAAATACCCCAGGAAGAACGGCGATTCCTTTGTTGTTTCAGAATCGAAAATGCTGCAGTAAAAGTCAAGGCTCTAGACCTTTAAGAAGCTTTCGAGAAATAAACCTGCTCACCCCCCGCCCTGTATCCCATGCGTCCGGATGCCCTATTCCTGACGGCCCCCACATGGAGCCTCTCACGGGGATTTGTAACCTGGTGTGAGGGATGATTGTCCTCCTATCCCGCTTCAGGCCTTCAACAAACTCACACGTGACGCTTCCACATGCCAAAAGCCCAGCCTTGACAGATTCCTCCTCTTGTCTCTGAATTGGTTCACCTTGTCTTGAAGTTCTTTGATGTCCATTTGTCAACAGATGGATTTAAGAAGTTACTGAATTACCGAAGGACGTCCCCCAATCCTCGCGCAGAGGACCCCTTTGGGGATTCCACTGGGGCATGCATACGGTTTACCATGCTCAAATTTCTCTGCCAACTTATTATCTTCTGTACGTCCCCTATTCCACTGCCTTTGAGACCTTGTTTGCCCTCTACCTATGCTGCAAACCGGGCTGGAATGAAAGCTCTATTTATGAGGAGAATACAACTAGCCCTGAAATCCATAAAATACACTTTATTTCAATGAGTTAACCCTTTGGAAATCCAGTATTCACCCACAAATTCTTATGAGGAGCCTCAATTTTTATGGTGTCTATCGGTTGTCGCCGGATGGAGATAATCTCAGCCTATTAATCCGCGATTCTGTTCCTAATGGGTTGGCCTTTTCTCCCGATGAGAAGTTACTCTATGTTGCAGATACTGAGGCGAACCATATTCGTGTATTTGATGTGAAAGATGATGGGACAACCACCAATGGTCGTGTCTTTTCAGAAATGCCTGGAGAACCACTGGCCCCAGATGGGATAAAGGTAGATTCAGAGGGGAATCTTTACGTTACAGGCAAGGGGGGGATCTGGGTGCTCAACCCGGAAGAGAAAAGACTTGGGATTATCACAGTCCCGGAATTGCCTGCTAACTTATGTTGGGGGGATAGAGACTGGAAGACCCTCTACATCACAGCCAGGACTTCCCTTTATAGGGTTTGTCTAAATATACCCGGAGTTGCCGTTCCCTAACCCGAATAAACGGGAAATTGACTAATGATTACCCTAACGTTGCATAAACATACACATGGCCGCTGTCTGTCATTCCCGCGAAAACGGGAATCCATGGACATCCCGCCTTTGGCGGGACTGGATTTCCGCTTTCGCGGGAATGACGAAAAATGGTCATTTCGGACTTTTTACGAGATTGTCATTATCGAACATTGAAAATTGGTGAGGTTCGCCTTGTTTTTTATAGGTAAGCATCTGTTATTGAGAAGATACATTCGGACCATCAAATAAAGGGGAGTTTTCCCAATGACATCTGATAAAACAAAAAAAGGCCTAACCGAAATTGATCAGGTGGTAGAGAAGTCGGATTCTTCATCGTTTGCACGTTTGATGGATCTGAAGATTATTAAAGCTGAGAGAGGCTATGCCTTGGCAAGGCTAAAAATATCGGGTGAAAAACATCTGAATTTCAATGGAACGACACATGGGGCTGTCATCTTTGCGGTTGCGGATCATGCCTGTGGAGTATGCGGTAACTCATTGGGGCGTAAAGCGGTTTTGCTTCATTCAAACATTGTTTACTTTGCTAATCCGGAACTAGGATCTGTTATCGAGGCAGAGGCCCGGATGACACATGAAGATGAGATAAGTGGAAGTATGGTCATTGACGTCAAGGCTAGTAATGGGAAGCCCTTGGCCAGAAACCAGTCCATTATCTATTTCTCAAAGTCATGACCCTCAACTGGTCTAAGAAGTCTGGGCTTCTCTTCCTGGACGATTGCACCCACAAGCCTCCTGAGACAACATTGACGACTTCGTAAAGAGCCTCCCAGACCATCAACATTGATCAGCCGCTGGTAAAGCCTCTATCTGTCTGAATTGAACTGGAAGGCTTCAAGGGTCTATCCTGTGGGTATGAGCCTGATTTGTGTTTCGAGAAAGAAACTTATGGCGCAGCTTTTTTGCCAAAGATTCTGCCAGGACCTCTTTGCCCCATTGATGCTTCAGGCCCTCCCTAAGGACCGGCCAGGCCAGTTGTAATTCGTCGTGGGGTCCAGGCAGGCAAACGATCAGCGTTCCATTCAGTACGCCCACTCCGATTCGAACCCCCTCCTTTTGATGACGACCATGACCTTTGTGGAATTTCATGATGTAGGGCATATTTGCATGTGGGTCCACCGTGCTCAACGCTTCCAAGGTCTGATCTTTGCCTTCGGCTCCAATCCCTCCTGTTGTAATAAGGAGTCCGTAACCATTTGCCGCCGATTCGCGAAAGACTCGGGCAATGACAACTGCCCTATCCTCCAAAGTGGGCCCCTCAGACACATTATAACCTTCAGATCTCAAGGCATCGATCAAAAAAGGGGTGTTTGTGTCACGAATTTGCCCGGAAAGGATTTCATTCCCTGAGGCAAAAATGAGGCATCGTCTCCTAATTCGTTCTTCTATCTGAGCACTCATTTTGCGCGAACGATCAAGAACCTCCTTTCCTAGCTCCTCATCAAGGGCAATAAAGCCAAGGATCCCTTGCGAATGTATCTGCGTCTCCGGTGTAATATGAACGCCCGGGATGGATGCCAAGGCCGCGAGGAGATCCTTTCCACGACCAACGATCTTTTCGGCCTCAACTATGGGGACCAAAACATCCAAGGTTAGGCTATCTTCAAGTACGTCTGTGACCATAATCTCATCAGGATCAAGTCCTAATACCTCGGCTGAGGCCCTTGCACATTCCCCCAAATCCACTTCATTCAATTTTATCGGGCTAATCCAGAGTTCGGTCTTTTCAAACAAATTATATTTCACAGGATCCCATCCTTTTTGAGTTAAGACCTTGCTTTATGAAGTTGCAGATGGGGCAGGTAATAACAGACGGGTCGGACATATTGAAAGGCAATGCAAGAATATCTAGACAAGGGGAATAGTTGTGCCTGTAGCCTTGGCTATAAGCTTACCCTCTTGATTGTTTACGGTCATTTCCGAGATACAAACTCGCCTGCCGCTCTTGACTACCCGACACTCTGCGATGAGTTCATCATTTATACCAGCACCGGCAACAAAATGAATATTGAACTGAGAGGCTACATTGGGAGTGACCACTGAATTGGTCGCATAGGCAAAAGCGTGGTCAGCCAGGGACATGATAATCCCCCCAAATATCATGCCAGTAAAATTGGTGTATTGGGGACCCAGGTTCATTGCGACTTTGGCATATCCCGTGGATAGTTCCAGCAACCTCATTTTCAAAAAAGAGGCGATTTGTTCTCCCTCGGCCTTTGCCCTTAATTCACTGATACTGTCAGGCATTTTCACCTATATAAGTAAGCTAAAGTGGATACAAGAAGGAAAACCTGGTAAAAGATTCTCTTGCCAGCTCCTCCAGGCTGCGAGAGACATGAAAATCGCCCGCTGATCCGGAACCATTGCCCGGATCTCGCAGCACTGTATCTTCTCAATAAATAGGCGGGAATCCAGGGGCAAACCGCTACTTATTGAGCTGTTACGTAACACTTCTAAATCCTGTAGCTCTTTGATGCAACTTATGTCATCATCGAGGGGGAATCTAAGAAACATATAAAAAGCCTTCTATCGTCTAATTATTGAATATAATATTGTCAAGTTTTTTGTGTAGGGGGATCAAAATGAAGGGGCTCCTGGTGAGGTGGTTGGTACTGACAGTGGCCATCATCTTTGCTTCTTACCTGATCAGTGGGATTCACGTTAGCGGCTTTTTCAGTGCCCTTTTCGCAGCCGCCATCTTGGGCATCTTGAACGTCTTTTTCCGCCCGATCCTACTTATCTTTACTCTGCCGATCAACATAATGACCCTGGGGCTCTTTACATTTGTCATTAACGCGCTGATATTGAAGATGGCCTCAGGCGTGATTTCAGGGTTTGAGGTACACGGCTTCTGGGCGGCCGTGTTTGGTGCACTGGTTATCAGCGCATTCAACTGGATCCTGAATTCGGTTATCAACGAAAGGGGAAGGGTGGTGTATATTGATCTAAAAAGGCGTAATGATGACGATCCCGGCCCAGATCTGACTTCATAATAGAAACTGAGTCGTGCAAGACCGTTGAACCTCAAGAAACTTATTCCATTATATATCGGTGCGGCCATCGGGCCTATGGGGGGTATAGGGATTTTCCCTTTAATCCCTGGCCTGGCAAGGGAGTGGTCTGTTGAATTCACCATCGCCTCCCTTGCCATTACCTTCTATATGACCCCCTTCATCATTATCCAGCTCTTTTCAGGGGCCATTGCGCAGTTGTTCGATGTGAGGAAGACGCTTTTCTTCGGCTTTGCAACCTATGCCCTAGGAGGGCTCTTGTGCGGGCTGTCGCCCAACCTGTGGGCACTTCTGGGAAGCAGGGTCGTCCAGGGAGTTGGGGCTGCCTTTCTAACACCCATAATCATGGCGCTGATCGGAGAGCTTGTACCGGAGCAACATATTGGAAAGGCCATCGGGATGTTGGGCCTAGCCTACACCGTGGGGGTGACCCTAGGGCCGCTTATCTCAGGGCTTATTGAGGTAAGTTATGGCTGGCCAGGGTTCTTCTATTTCCTGGGGGTTCTCTCTTTGACGGCAGGGGTTTTCTATGCCGTCTCGAGCGAATCCTCCCAAAGAGGAATGGGCGAACAAAAGGGGATCCTTGCCGTGGTTCCCATATTGAAGCAGGCCTTGATTCAACCGGGGGTCCTTTATCTCAGTTTTTCTGCCTTCGCCTTTTTCATCGCCTACATTGGAATCATGGCCTTTACGGCGGACCATCTTAAGTCAAATCACAACCTCCTGTCAAACCAGATCGGGGCTGTCCTTTCAGTCACAGGTTTCTCCGGGATTATTGTCTCTCCCATTGCAGGATTTCTGGGGGACCGGCTGGGCAGGCATAGGGTCTTTCTGGCTGGAGCGTTCATTGTGCTCTTGTCTATGGCACTGATGGCACTAGTCAGTTATTCATATTCTCTCTATCTCATCCTTTTTCTGATGTTGGGCATAGGATCTGCCACAGCATGGACCTCCCTTAACACAATGGCCGTTCAGATCTCTCCATCCATGCGCAAACCTGTGACATCGGTCTACAATGCCGTCAAATTCGCGGGCTATGCCCTTTCCCCGGTGATTCTGTCATTCCTTTACACCCCCTTTAAACTAAAGGCCGTTCAATTTGGATGCATGGGAGCTGTGGTAATTTCGGCGGCACTTGCCGTTAGTTCGGTGTACAGCCGGAAAAGGGTCTGACTGAAAAAAACATCGATTTTTTGCGAGACCATCAATACTGATTTGAACCGGCAAAAGGTTTTCAGGGACAGGAAATGACCAATTGGATTTGCCCGGTGTATATGCTATAAAAAACCTACCGGCAGAGCAGTTGTCACTAGCCCGGCCCCTAGGAGCGAGTTTCTGAAACCGAATGAAAAGAGGAGTGCGATCCTTTGAAAAGATTTGCCTTTCGATGTTTTCTGTTAGGCCTGATATCCTTAGCCCTTGCCCTTTGCGGGTGCACGGTTTCTCCCTCCACTCCCAGAAAGAGCGAAAAGCCACTGGTCAGCCAAGAACATCCCATCTTCGATAAGCGGTTCCAGAATCTATCATTCAAAGACCTTGACTTGAGAAACCTGTGGGTTGAGGGGGGGGATCATCAAGACAAGAACGTTCCGGTTCATAACAATACGTTTGCGGAAATTGCAGAGGCCGCCAAGGATGGAGTTGTGAACATTTACACCCGCAAGCTGGAAGAAAGAGAAGCAAAGTTCGGACTTTCCCCAAATGATATCCTGCCCTTCAGAATACTCCTGGTTTCAGACATCTTTGACATAATTCCCTTCAAGGTTCCCGTCCCCTATCAGACCGAGGGGTTCAGCCTGGGTTCCGGTTTCATCATTAACCAACATGGCTTCATCCTCACGAATGCCCATGTCATCCAAGACGCCACGGATATCAACGTGGTCTTTTCGGAGGGGAAGAAGAAGTATCCGGCCAAGATAATCGGCGCCGACCTGTTAACCGATACGGCACTCTTAAAGATAGAACCGAACTCCCTTCTCAAGGCCCTCCCTCTGGGTAATTCCAACACACTGAAGACCGGAGAAATGGTGCTCGCCATGGGAAATCCTCTCGGGCTGATGCACTCGTTAAGCTCCGGGATCATAAGCGCAAAGGAACGGGTTTTTCCGGAGTTGAATGAAAGGCTTGTGGATTTCGTTCAGACCGATTCGGCAATCAATCCGGGGAGCAGCGGCGGCCCCCTGCTCAATCTGTACGGCGAGGTGGTCGGCATTAACACGGCCCTTGTCTCAGAAGCCCAATCCATCGGCTTTGCCATCCCCATAAATACGGTCAAAGAGGTGATGCCCATGCTGGTCCTGGGACAAACGCAGAGGGGCTGGTTTGGGGCCAAGGCAGTTCCAGTCACCACTGAGGAGGCCTCCAAACTGAACTATTCAGGGGAGGGGGGGGTCCTCGTGCTAGAGGTAGAGAAGGACAGTCCAGCAGAAAAAGCAGGGCTTCAACCGAAAGACATTATCATTGAGTTAAATGGGGAGCCGTTAAAGAGCTTTGTGTTATTCCGCAGAAAACTGCTGGGGCTCGCCCCAGGGAACAGCATCGATCTGAGCATATACCGGGACGGGGCCACTGTGAAGGCATCCGGAGTCCTGGAAAAGAAAAGTCCTGGGGAAAAGGCGATCAAAAAAGGAGAGTGAAAACTGACACTCACACCTTGCGATCGGGCTCGCTAAAATACTCTTACAAAGACATCCTGGTAGGTCTTGAGGGCCTTTTCACCAAAGCAGACAAACACCACCCTCTCCAGGCTCCTATCGCTCTCCAGGAACTTTTTGGTCTCATTCAGGGCAATCCCTGTGGCCTGCTCCAAGGGGAACCCATAGGCACCCGTACTGATAGAAGGGAACGCCACGGTCTTTGCCCCCAGTTCCACCGCTGCCTCCAGGCTGTTCTTATAACAATTTGCCAGCAACTTATCTTCGTTCTTGTGCCCCCCTGCCCAGATCGGCCCTACCGTGTGGATCACCCATCTTGCCGGCAACCGGTAGCCCTTGCTCACCCTAGCCTCGCCCGTGGGACATCCTCCGAGCCTCCTGGTCTCCTCTAGCAGTTCCGGGCCTGCTGCCCTGTGGATGGCCCCGTCCACCCCGCCGCCTCCCAGAAGTGAGGTATTGGCGGCATTCACAATGGCATCAACCCTTTGTTTGGTGATATCACCTTCTATGACTTCAACCCTTTCTTTCACCCTGTCCACCTCCTTCCGTGTTTCCTTGCTTAGTCTTTCTTTCCCTCACGCCTTATTTCAAAGAATGCCTGAAGGTGCAAATGTCATACAACTCCTGAAGATCCGGCCGGTTCTCCATGTCAAGGATGATTTCTTTGGTCCGCTCGATGTGCGCCTCTGACAGGATCCCCTTGCAGTATTTACGATAAATATCGACCACCTGTTCCATACTCAAGGGATACTTGGGGGATCCAAGAGGTTGGTCCATGGCCCCTGAAAAGGTCCCTCCGTTGATGGTCTTGATGTCCATCTTTCCCTCACCGCCGAAATACCGCCTTTCATATTCCGGGTGATATTCAACCCTTATCCTCTTACGAAAGGCCTCAAGTCGCGGATCCTTTACGGCAGTCTCTGTGCAGGTGCCGAGGTCACACTCTCCATGGACCAGGTAGTAGGCAAGGATATGCTGCGTGCTGAACCGGCTGTCTTCTGCATCCTTCGGCTCGGCACGGTCGACCACTTCCCGCAAAGGATCAAAGTGAAGGACGATCTCCTCGATATCATCAGGTCTTAAACGGTTTTCTTTCACCAGCCTGTCAAGGACATCCACAAAATTGTGGGTAAAGAAACAGAATCCCCATTTCTTGATCCAGGTGTTATTCGTATAAAATGGGGGCCGGCCCAACCCTTCGATCATCTTGTCAAACTCAAGATTCTTGTCTCCACCGGTCAGCATATCAAGACACTTCTCGATCACCGGATTACTGGTGGCACCGTCCTTAGCGAGCATGGCATTTATCACCGCATTGCGGCAGCAAGTGGCGGATTCATGAAAGTGAGCGTCTGTCCCCCAGGTGTGCATATACCCGAGGCCGGTTACCATGGCTAAGCCAAGGGAGGCCCTGGTCTGCTCCTCGGTCAACTCAAAGGCCCTGGCACAGCTCGCCGTGGCCCCATAGATCCCGATGAACGGGAGATTGCAGATTCCAATGCCGTCGGTTCCTGCCGATGCATACATGGCTATCCGGTTTTGCATTTCCTGGCCGACATAAAGGGCGACGATGGTTTCCTTTCCTGAGAGCTTCAGATGATCGGCCACGATCAGAAGTGCTGGCCAGGTGGTCACATCACTAATGCCTCCCCCTGGAAACTGATCATCTTCCATCTCGGATGCGTGCCCAAAGAACCCGTTTATATAGGCAGCCTGTGCCATATCCGCTCTAAAGCCGCATCCATAGACCCCGGCTTCCGGTCTTCCGGGGTAGTTCTTAACATAACGTATGACCTTGCGGCTGGTAGGAGCAGCTGATCCGACAAGCATCCCCATCACCTGCTTCAGGGTCAGTTTCTTGATATGCTCTATCACACTCGCATCAATGTCTTTGAATTCTGTATGCCTGATGAATCTTGAGAATGTCTCGGCAACTCTCATCCGCACCTCTCCTTTCTGTCTGTTGAGTATTAAGCCCTCTTTCTTACGGCCCCCAAATGGCCGCCCTCAGCGTCAAAAACCCGTAACCACAAGATGCACCCATAACCAGGTAGTAAAGCCCTCTCTCGCCCGCCCGGACGGCTCCTTTCCGGCCTTTCTGCCCATACGCAACTGAGGTCCATCCTCCCTTTGCCGTTACGGGAAGGACAAGCAGACATGCCAGAAAAAACCCGGGGATGATTAGCCCCGCCAATACGGCGGGCATGACTTTCAAGAGGGTCTGGACACCCAAAAAGAACCATGGCCCTTTGACCGTTCGCACCACCGCATCCGGCGGGATATCCATAAAGGGTTTAACCACAATAGCATACAAAAAAAGCCCCATGGCCGTCAAAACCATAAACTTCTCATCCGGGAACCATTCCCGGATGTGGTCTCTGATGAGATAGATGATCAGGATGGGCAGGAAAAAGCAGTGGTAGAGATAGGGAAGAAAAAAAAAGCCCCCTCCCTCCGCGATGAACATTCTGGATAGCGCGTTTCCGAGGAAGGGTACTGCCTTTAGGATGTTCATGAAGATCTGACCGGCAAAGAGCCCTTCCTTGTCCCCCTTGAGGATAAAACCGGTAAACAGGGTAAAAAAGCACAGGACCAGAGAAGTAGTGAGGAGGGCCCACTGCCCCCAGGAATAACCCCTGTAACGCTTCCTCAAGAAATGATCCCCTGTATGGATCAGCATCAGGATCACAAACACCTGTCCTGAAGCATAATGAAGCTGCCTGAAAAACCAGCCATAGGGTACCAGCGTGGTGATCTCTTCCACGTTTTGAAACACATTTCCTGTCGGACGATAGTAAAAGGTCAGGATGATCCCTGAGAGGATGGAAAGGATGAGGGAGGCAAGCCCAAGCCTGGGAAAGTATGCGGAAATCTTCATGTTTACTCTCAAAACGGTTCAAATGCTCAGGGTGACAACGACATCTCCGTTTTTCTTTAATTCCGAAGGCGCCCTCAAGAGATCCTTCCCGGCAGGTCCGGATATCCATTTGCCCCATCGGTCAAACAGGCTTCCGTGACACGGGCACCTGAACTCCTGAGACACTGCATCATAATTGAGCAGGCATCCCAGATGGGTACATCGCATGGAAAGGGCGTAGATGTCATCAGCCCTTTTGATCAAACAGGCCCCTTCCTTGATATTCGGGACGGCCTGCTGCTCATCAGGATGGAAGACGATCTTCTTGGTCCGGCTCTTCTTAAAGGTCATAAACGAGAGCACAGGATAGGCCAGAACCACCACCCCTAGCCCATAAAAGATCCGGGGAAGGCCTTTTTTCATGAACTCTCTCCTATCCATACCATCATTCCGCTTTAAGATCATTCCTTGCTATCCAAAATGCGGCCTTCCTTTGGAACCCCTATTCCGAGAACCAAATCCGTAACAGCTTGAAATGCCAAAATATTTGAGTCCCTCGTCTTCGCGGGATGGTAGCCCATAAAAACCCATAAATCAACCATAGTGATTTCAGCTAGTTACTGGAAAGAAAAAGCGTATTCCGGAATACGGGTTGAAAATAGGCAATAACGAAAAGAAAATCAATCATCAACCAATTCCGGGACAGATGTCACGTCTTCTTTGCCGAAATGACCGTCTCATTCATAGGCTGGAGCAACAGTCAATTCCAGTATGAGGTCGATTTGGCCAGCCTGGGATTCGATATCTTTGGCTACATCGAATTTAGGGCAGGGCAGTGATTCAGAGTCGGAACGGGATTTTTTCATTTACCCACCGAAGGGATGTACATGGGCGGCATGGGTGGAAATACAATGCTGCAATCCTTTCCGAGCGTGGCTTCCGCTTCAACCAGGGCCTCTTCCAGGGTCGCAAACGGCTCAAACCCGATCCGCCGGGCGGTCTCAAAGTCCCTGGCCCCGGCCAGAAAAACCCGGCCGAGATGCCTATAGGCAAAGGCACCCTGTCCCCATAAAATCAAAGGGTGTACGCCATGAAAGCCATAGGCATAGCGGTATTTGTGAACGTATTCCGGACGATGGGCGAAATCTTCGGCGTATAGGTCCCATATCTCATAGGGATCCTGAAGCCCTGGCAGCACACGGTCAAACAATTCTAGGTATGAAGGGTGATTCATGGAATGGAACTGTCGCTCACAGGGGTGGATGAAAATGGCTATGCCTCCTCCCCGGATTAGCGGCCTTTTGTGATACAGGCCAAAGCTATAGGAGAGGGCTTGATTCCTTACCAGGATCGGGTTGATGAGGGACATATTGGCGTAATAGACCTGATCGGGAATGCCGAAGATCCCTACATCGGCCTGGTCCCTTACTTCCACAACCTGCTGCTGGTACAGCATATCCAGTGTCTTCTCATGAACAGCGGGGATATGCCCGGCGTAAACCGCAATCAGCTCCTGGGGCTGGGCTGTGTTCAGGACCGATTCGATCGTAAAGAGCCTCCTGTTCTCCCTGGCCAGTTTCTCTTCCACCACCGCGCCCATCTCCCACAAGAGCTTTTGAAAAGATGAACGTCTGGCATCCATTACGGACTTGCCGCTTGCACCCCTGAAGGGCCGGTGATGGTGGCGAATACTCTGATAACTGCTCAAACCCACTATGATTGATTTCCACCCGCCGTGAAATGGGAGGCTGGAGATGTTTACATAGAACAACTGGTCGGATTCCATTACGGCCCGATTCAGGCAGATCTCAAGGCCTCTATCGGTTTCTCCAAAGGAAATCAGGTTTTCCCGGTCTTCGGCATCATGACAGCATAAGCGATTCGGGCCGAAACCAAGGGCGATCTTTTCCCCTAAGACCGTGGAAAGTTCTCGATTTGTGAACTTTCGGTGCAGGGCGTTGGCGCAGATTAGCCGAATATCCTTTTTGGCCACTCCCAGTTTCTCCAGCTCTTCCAGCAAAAGGGTTATGGCCATCTCTCGAAAATCAGGCCTTTTCATGGGAATTTGTGGGATCACCGGGTCGTCAAAGGCGATGGTCACCTTGGCGCCTGGACCAACAAGTTTTGATATGGGGTCGTGATCGACAGGATGATGAAGGGCGTTGCGGATAGCCGCAACCGGGTCCGAAAGCGCCGGTAAGGGGGCTGGCGGTGAGAGCAACTCTGTCCTTCCAGGCACCTTGACGGTCAATAACTGGTTTCCGTATACGGTGTGGATCAACTTTTTCGTAGACATGAACAGATTCCTTTCTTATCTTAGACCTTATTATTCAATTCCATATTCGCGGGACCAAAGTCAATCGTTTTCCTGAAACCCAGACTGGCGCTAGATCCGTCAGCCATCCGCCGCTTCGCAAGGCGTGATTTCAAAGCTCACCATGGCATATTAGTGGAGGTTGTGATATGGGTATCGAACAAATCCCGATGGTTTCGGTAGAGCCGTCCCTGCGGATGCTTTACACGTCAGTAATCGAGGTGGAACCTCCGTTGCAGGTCGGCCACTCACCCTATGGAGAGAGGCGAATCATCAACATATCAGGTGGTGCTTTTTCAGGACCTCGGCTATCAGGGCGTGTACTGGCAGGTGGCGCTGACTGGCAAATCATCCGGGAGGACGGAATCGTTGAGGTGGAAGCAAGATATACCTTAGAAACACGTGATAGGGCTCTGATTTATGTCTCTAACCGGGGGTTACGGCACGGCCCTAAGGAGGTGATGGAAAGACTGGCCTCGGGGGAAGAGGTTGATCCAGGTGAATACTACTTTCGTACTATTCCGATCTTTGAGACAGGTGCGCCAAGCTATAGATGGCTTAACGGCATTGTCGCGATTGCTGCAGGCGAACGACGCCCGGATAGTGTGATCATTACCGTTTATGAGGTTACATAATCGTTTTACCTGAATGAATTATGATGATCTCGTAAAGAGTCGAAATTCTTCTTTTCTAGTCATTCCCGTGAAAACGGGAATCCAGGAATTCCGCCTTTCGCGGGAGTGACGGTCTTCGAGGCTTTTCGGGAGTCCATCAATTATTGATTCTTGAGACCCGGCTGAAGCGCGGGCGGTGGGTGAGAGTCAAGTCGCCCAGGTTAGGAGCTAACATGTCAGTCACTGATTCAAAACACATAAGGTTTGATGACCTCCGGTTATTTTGCAAACAGGCTTATATGAAAGCCGGTGTCTTGGAGGAGGAGGCCAACATTGTGGCAGACCTCTTAGCAAGGTCCGATCTTCGAGGTGTCGAATCCCATGGAGTCACACGCCTTCCCATCTACATCTTGAGACTGCAGAAAGGTTATGTCAGAAAACGTCTCAGTCTGACATATCTCAAGGACAAAGGACCGGTGGCTTACGCAGAGGCCCATGGCTCGATGGGACATCTTGTGGCGTACCGGGCCATGCAGCGGGCAATCGAAAAGGTGGAGGAGTTCGGAATCGGATGGGTTACCGTCAAGGACAGCGGACATTTCGGCGTGGCCGGACTCTTTCCGATGATGGCCGCGGACAAAGATTTTATTGGATATATTTGCTCAAACTCCGCACCAATGATGGCCCCTTTTGGAGGGCGAGAGCGAGTCATAGGCAACAACCCTCTGTCATACGCCTTTCCAGCAGATCAATATCCACCGGTTGTCGTCGATTTCTCCTGCAGCGTGGTCTCGTCAGGGAGGCTCATCGTCGCTCGGAAAAAGGGTGAGAAGATCCCGATGGGTTGGGCCGTTGACAAAGACGGATTGCCCACTGAAGACCCGTATGAGGGCTACGAAGGAGGTGGTTCCCTGCTTGCAGTGGGGGGGCATAAAGGATCCGGGCTGGCCTTGAGCCATGAGATTTTAACGGCAATATTGGCTGGCGGAAGGTGGACAAGAAATATCAAGAGTCTCTATGAAAAAGATGAGGGCGGGATCCAGGGGACCTGCCACTCATTCATGGCCCTAGACCCGGAGTGTTTTGTCGGTCGGAAGGAATTTAAAAAGGAAATGGATCTCTATATCAAAGGCCTCAAGGAGAGTGGAAAGGCCAGGAACGTCGAAGAAATCCTCATGCCAGGGGAACCTGAGTTCAAGACCGAAAAAGAGCGCCTGAAAAACGGCATCCCTCTGGCGCAGAACACGGTGAAAGAGCTAACGGAACTCGGTCAATCACTTGGGATTTCACTGCCTTTGATGGATTGAGGGTCAATCGATCAGCAAACTGAAATCTCTGGAGACCTTGATATTGCTCGCACTCAGTCCCTCAAAGAATTTTTCCCGGATCTCCTCAGGAAAAGGAATGCCATTTTGGGTTCGTTTCGTCTCCTCCTCAGCCTCCATCTCTCCGGGATAATACACCCTTTTAAACCCGTTCATTGGAGGACAAGTGATGCAGTCTTCAATCAGGCCATCGACCTTCTTCTTGAAGGTTTCAATACCTGCAAAACATGCTGGGTCGAGCACCAGCATGAAAGAAGAACAGCCATAGGGAGTTGTCAAATCTTTTAGAGGAGGGACCTCCTTTCCACAATACGACCCGGCAAGAGCTCCGGTGAGTATATCCACAATAAGTCCCAATCCGTAACCTTTATGCCCAGCCATTGGAAGCAAGATCCCCTCAAGGGCCTTTTCCGGGTCTGTGGTTGGATTGCCGTCCCTGTCTAATGCCCATCCATCAGGTATCGTTCCTCCTTTTTTAAGGATCTGGCCGATCTTTCCAGCCGATGAAGCGCTTGTGGCAAAGTCTACGGCAAGGGGAGGGTGCTTACCTGCAGGAATGACAAAACTCATGGGATTCGTACCATGGACTCCCTCTCGCCCTCCATAGGGCGCCACCCTGGGCGTTGCATTGCCGAATGTCATGCCAATGAAATCTTCTCTCACGGCCTGAAATCCATAAAATGAAGCAGCCCCGAAGTGGTTGCAATTATAAGTGGATACCCCCCCCAAGCCGGTTTGACGGCAGAGTTCAATAGCCTCTTTCATACTCTGAAAGCCGGATACAGGCCCAAGCCCTCTCCGCGCATCCACCAGCAAGGTTGAGGAATTCCTGTTTACAATGGAAATGTCGGCCGTCGGATCGATCATCCCCGCCCGGATCTCTCTCACCATTCGGGGAAGAAGGGCAAAAAGACCATGGGTGTCCAATCCCCTGAGACTCCCGAAGAGGTATGCATCAATGCATATCTCGGCCTTTTCCTCCGGCACCCCCAGCTGATCAAGGACGTCCATTCCAAAGGTCTTCAATTTCTTTGGTTCAATCCTGAGTTCTGTCATTTCCCTCCCCCTCGTAAGGTAAGTCAGATCGAGATTATTCTCTGATGCCGGCCAGACGTTTGGCCGCCTTCTTTTTCTTCTCCAGATCGCTCTCTCTGAGTATGGTTACCCTGTGTGCCTCTGGAGAGCCGCCCCCATGAATATCCGAGATGGTATCGGCGCTTTCCATGGCCATCTTCTCCACGAACCGGAACATTTTTATCCGGTTCTCCACAGGCACATCGACCTTCCCTTTCAGGTATTTCCTGATTAACTGTCCAATCTCGGAATTCTCAATATCCTTATCAGAAGGCAGGTCTGTCACGAATCCGCCGCAGACATCCACCATGAGGCGGATCGCCTCGGCCATTTCCTTTCCCTCATGAATCTTAGAGGCATTGGCCAATACGGTATCAATGAAATAGGTTCCCGATGGTTGTCTTTGACCTTCATAGGAGGCGGCTAGGCTGCAGCCATAAAGCGTTTCGGCACGATGGATCATATCGATTATTTTTTGTTTGAGATGACTGGCGTTTTCAGTGCCGTTGTAATCCATCATGGTCAAGGCAGCGCCTGTCATGCAGTCGATCTTTCCGGATTTGCATCCCCCATGACTCTGTCGATGGTAGGATGAGAATTTAACGACCATGTCTGCCGCAAACTCCACCTCCCCACACATAAAAACCCGGTCCCACGGAACAAAAACATCATCAAATATTACTGTTGGACAGTACTTGGAATAGAAAACGTTGCCCATATCGCAACCATCGAGTTCTCTCGTATCAAGGCTTGAACGGCCAACTACGTGGATCAGGCCAGGGGTATCACTGGGAATTGCGAAGGCAACGGCATAATCCTCGTCGCCCTTTCTCAGCGCCCTGGTAGGTAAAACTATAATTTCATGCGAAGAGAGAGATCCGGTCTGATGGGCTTTGGCACCTCTGACGATGATCCCATCATCGCGTCGTTCCACCACGTGGAGGTACATGTCCTTATCTGCCTGTTCATGCGGCCCCAGAGAGCGGTCGCCCTTCACGTCCGTTACACCCGCGTTGCATGTGAGGTCGTATCTCTGGATATGCTTTAGGAATTCTCTAAACCGATCAAAATAATTGGTTTCATATTTTTGATCGATATCGAAGGTGACGATAGATAGCGCCGAAAGGCAATCAAGCCCTGTACATCGCTGATGGCAGGTTCCGACCCAGTTGCCCAGGGTTCGATTGATTTTGACCCGCGCAACGAGATCCTCAATGGATGACGGCGGCAGCGTGAACCGATTGACCGGTTCGTTGATCAACGGGCTCTGTGTAACCATAAGGTCACGATACTCATCCATCTGGGCGAGTTCGTAAGTTGCCGCCGTGGCCTCGATCCCGGCCCGCAGCCTGGGATTGTCGACCACACAGGCAATCTTCTCACCAAACATATATGCAGCAGGATTCATTTGTCTTAGGGATTCGATATATTCCTCTTTTGTCTTGAGACCCATTTATCTATCTCCTCAGTGTCTTAATCTTTTGTAACACTTTAGCGTTTTGAAAGAAAGGCAGGGGACCGCGAGGGTCTTTTTTCTTCTCCCCTGCCTGTGTCCCGATTACATCGGGATATTTAAAGGTAAGGGGGCGTGCTCCCGATCACATCGGGATGAACAATTTGGGTTACGTCCATTGGAAAAAAGACCCTCGCGGTCTGTCATCTTACTCCTCAGTGTTTTCAAAGCGCTAAAGTATTACAATTTGTTGAGATCTCCTTTGGCCATCCGGCTAACTCTCTCTTACATCCTCAAAACCCAAGTTAAAGGCCTCCAGGTTTATGCGCTCCTGCCCCTTAGGAACGGAGACCGAAATGGCCTTTTCCAACGCCTCCCTGTTGACGACGCCCGTAACGCTGCAAAGCGCACCGAGCATGATCATATTGGTCGTAACAGGGGCCTTTATCCTTTGATGTGCAATGCTCGTAGCATGAACTGCATAGACGTGTTTGATATTCCGGGGTAGATCATGGACCATATCCGCATCCATAATTAAGGTCCCATCAGGTTTCAGTGTGTCCCCAAAGCGTGATATGGAATCCTGAGCCTGCGCCACGAGAATATCGGGATGAGTGACCCTCGGAAATACAACAGGCCTATCCGAGATAATCACCCATGTAGCAGCAAAGCCTCCCCTGAGCTCCGAAGAATAGGCTTGGGTCTGCACGGCGTATTTCCCGTCATAGGTTACAGCCGCCGAGCCTAAGATCACCCCGGCCAGTATCGAACCCTGACCTCCGACGCCCGCTATGGTCAAATCAGTCTGCGACATTAACTCTCCTCCATTAAGCCAGCCCGGAGGCGTTGCCATTCCTCCGACAACTCTGCCTTTTCCAGGTCCACGAATTCTCCTACGATTATTTTGCCTTCAAGCTCCTCGGCTGCCATCTCTTTGGCCCTGTTGACCCTTACACTGTTTTCCTTAAAGTGCTTGAGGATATCCACCGCCTTTCCCAGCTTACTCACCTTTCCGTACTGGACCGGACATTGGCTGACTGCCTCGATCAAGGCGAAACCCTTCTTTTGTATCCCTTTTTTGATGGAACGCGTCATCTGCCTGGGATGATAGGTTGTCCACCGCGCCACAAAGGAGGCCCCTGCAGCCGACACCATTGCAGAGATATCAAAGGTGTGTTCAAGCGTGCCATAGGGACTGGTTATGGTCTTGAAACCCCTGGGGGTCGTGGGAGCGGCCTGCCCTCCGGTCATGCCGTAAATGCCGTTGTTAATGAGGACCACCTTCAAATCGATATTTCTCCTGGCGGCGTGAATCAAGTGGTTTCCGCCGATCGCAGTCAGGTCGCCATCACCGCTTACGACCATGACATGCTTATCAGGGAGACCCAACTTCACACCGGTTGCGAAGGCAATGGGGCGGCCATGTGTTGTGTGTAGCGTATCTGCGTCGAAAAGGGGGCTCGGGATCCAGGCGGAACAACCGATACCGGAGACAAAAACAAAGTCGTCCATTTCAAGTTCCAATTCATCGACGGCCCTCAGTATGGCCTGCGTGACAATTCCGTTACCACAACCCGGGCAGGTTGTCGTTCGGGTCACATGAGTCCGGGTGTATCTTTTTAATGGATGGGCTTCCACGCTCATCTAATCATCTCCTTTAGTAACACCTTAGCGTTTTGAAAGAAAGGCAGAAGACCGCGAGGGTCTTTTTCCCTCTCCCCTGCCTTGCAGAATCTGTATTTAGAGGCAAGG
>JAZDES010000022.1:0-18338 GCA_043808585.1 Pseudomonadota bacterium
CAGATAGTGCGACTCGTCGATCAAATAATTACAACTGCATACCGAAAGAATGCCTCGGATATCCACATTGAGCCTTCCGCTGTACCCAAGAAGACCGGCATCCGTTTCCGGTTGGATGGCGTCTGTCAGGAGTATGTCCAGGTGCCCGATTCCATGTCCAGGGCATTAGTTTCGAGGATAAAGATCATGGCCGGCCTCGATATCGCGGAAAGGCGTCTGCCTCAAGACGGGAAGATAAAATTCAAGCGCAAAGGCATCCCTCCCTTCGAGCTTAGATTGGCGACTCTCCCCACCACCGGAGGAAATGAAGATGCCGTATTGAGAATTCTGGACAAGGCCGGTGCATTGAAACTCAATGAAATGGGGCTGTGCGATCGGAATCTGCAGGCCCTTAAAAAGGCTATTTCACAGCCCTACGGCCTAGTACTGGCGGTAGGACCCACAGGTTCAGGCAAGACAACCACACTTCACTCTGCCCTCGGGCACATCAACCAGCCGGGCATCAAGATCTGGACGGCGGAGGATCCAGTGGAGATTACTCAACCTGGACTGAGGCAGGTGGAGGTGAAGTTCAAGATCGGTCTCAATTTTGCAAGAGTCATGCGTTCCTTTCTAAGGGCCGACCCTGATGTCATAATGATCGGTGAGATGCGGGATCGTGAAACTGCTGCCATTGGCATCGAGGCCTCCCTAACCGGTCACCTGGTCTTTTCCACCCTTCATACCAACAACGCCCCCGAGACAGTAACCAGGTTATTGGATATGGGACTAAACCCTATCAACTTCTCCGACGCATTTCTGTGTGTGCTCGCCCAGAGACTGGTAAGGCGGCTCTGCACCGCTTGCCGAATAGGGTATCATCCATCAGAAGGAGAGTTTGATGAGTTGGTCACCGAGTATGGGAAGGAGCGTTTCGAGGCAACAAAGATAAGATACACCCCTGAGCTGAAGCTATATCGCCCAAAAGGATGTGAACAGTGCTCAGGGACAGGCTATAAGGGGCGGATGGGCATATATGAACTGGTCGAGGGAACTCCTGAAATAAAAAGGTTAATAAAGAAGCAGGCAACCACTGAGGAGATCTTTGAGCAGGCCGCAAAGGAAGGCACGACTACCTTGAAGCAAGACGGCATCCAGAAGGTATTTCAAGGTCTGACCGATATGAGCGAGATACGCCGGGTTTGTATTGAATAACGGGCACTGATGGTCTTCTGAAAGCCCAGAAAAGCGCCCTTGGGCGGGCCAAACCTAATCTTTAGCAGGGGATGAAAATGTCCAACAAAGCCTTAGTTGTAGACAACGACTTCTTCTTTGTGGAATTCCTATCCGAGTTACTTGAAGACAGGGGATATGAGGTCGACAAGGCCCGTGATGGAAAGGAGGCCATTTCGAAACTGGAGGCGGGATCGTTCGATCTCGTCTTTGTGGATTTGATAATGCCCAAGATAGACGGCAGACAGTTTATTGAGTTTGCCCGTAAGAGATATCCTGACGCAACTTTTCCCATTATAGCCATGTCAGCGACATTCGTAGAACAGCCGGATGATATTAAGGGGATTGGTGCTGATTATTATCTTGCAAAAGGCCCTATGGAAACAATGGCAGAATACGTCAATAACCTCATGGACAAACTGGAAAAAGAACCTCTTCCCGACCATGGTGAGGAACCCCTCATCGAACCTAGTCAGATCTATCCAAGGCTTGTGACAGATGAATTGATGGAAAGCGTGAAATTTCATAAGGCAGTCCTTGAAGGAATCGGGGTAGGCGTCATGATAATCGATAAGGACGCAAGGATTATTGTCTCCAATTCACTGGCCCTCGAAATAACGAACAGATCCCTTGATGAGGTCTTGAATCAGCCCGTCACAAGTGTATTCCCTCCAAGAGAGAGAGAAAGGTTGGTCAAGACACTCAAGGATATAATAAGAAACCGGGCCTTGAGAAAGCTTGCCTTTGAGGCTGTTATTAATGCCCAGGTGATACGGGTTATCGTGTCAGTGCTTAGGGTGAATGAGGAAATTGCCGGGTGGATTATGGCTATGGAGGAATCAGAGCGATGGGCAGGACAAGTATAAAGAACAAACTCATCCTCAGTTTTTTGGCGTTACTTTTCATCGTGATGGTAGTGGTTGGCATCATGAACCTAATCACTGAAGATTTTTATTTGGCCCAGGCAATCTCCACTGCCCTTGCCATGCTGGCAGGAATAGTATTTGGGGGTATTTTCTCCAGATCTTTATTAAGAAGATTAAACAACCTCAGTAACATCGCGAGGGAGATCAGCCGCGGTGACCTCTCAAAAGACATACCAATCCTATCTCAAGATGAAGTCCGGGATCTTGAAGAGATCTTTGCAGCAATGGTCAGTGATCTCAGGAATATGATTTCTGACATGAAGGAGCTTTCCTTACGGATACAGGAAACCAATTCAAGCCTCAACGGGCTGGTTGGCAAGGTCGTGTCGAACAGCAAGGAGATAGACAAATCGGCTCGGGACATTGCTAGGGGTTCAGAGGAACAGACCCGTATTGTTCAAGAGACATCTCTCAGAGTAGAAAATGGATTAAAAGAAATGGAGGAAATGGTCAGGAAATCGACCCTGACTGTCTCAAAGATAAGCGAGGCCAGGAGTAATACCGAAAGGGGTGAGGTCAATGCCCGGGAGACCATGAAACACTTAGAGCGGGTACTTAAGCAGATGGCCGAACATACAGAACCCGTCTATAGATTAGCCAACAAGGTGGAAAAGATCAAACTCGTTACCGGCGTGATGGACGGAATCGCCCAGAAGACCGACCTTTTATCCCTCAATGCCTCCATTGAGGCGACAAGGGCAGGGGAATATGGCAAGGGTTTTGCCCTTGTGGCCAACGAAATAAGAAGTATGGCAGAAAATTCCAAACATTCGTCCCATGAGATGGAAAAGATAATAGGAGATATCCTTGAAGACAATAAGGCGGCACTGGATTCTCTGCACAAGAGCCAGGAGGGAATAAATAAGGGACGTGAAATCATACACGTCATAGTCGATACGTTTGGTGAGATGCTCTCAGGGGTGAAAGAGATCTCAATGGAAGTTAAGGCGATGGAGGAGGTGACAAGCAGTCAGGCGAAGCGGATGAGAGATCTTCTCAGTCACTTTAAGGACCTCTCGAGGCTTGCCCACGCGAATTTTGTCTCCACCCAAAAGACTACCATAGGGACCAAGAACCAGGAAGGGGACGTACAGAGGATTGTGGAGGCCATGAATTCCCTGGGGAGACTTTCAGAGAAGATGATGGAGGCCCAACAGCGCTTTAGACTCAAATGATTTTCAAAATGGAATGTATTACCTTTAAGGCAGCCGGCAGGTACTTTGCGATTGAGGCCCGGCATGCCCACCGGGTGCTGGATGATGTGAGGGTGACCCCTGTGCCACTCCTGCCTCTCTGTCATTTAGGATTGTTATATTACAGGGGAGAGCTCTTTGATGTTATCGACATCGGAAGTCTGCTTGGACGAGAAAAGGGTGGTCAGGCCAACGCTGACAAGAGAAATTGTCGTATAATGCTCTTAAAGTGGTCGCAAAGGAAATTGGCATTGATGGCGGACGAGATAGTGGGACTCACCTGGACTGGGGATAGCAAAGGAGGAGAGGGTGCCCCTTCTCAGAAGGAGTGCAAATTTGAGCTGATTACCCCTGACCATATCTGGGAGATGTTATCAAGGCTTTCTTATGGATATCACAAAGTATGAAAAGATCTTTGTCCAGGAGTCGGATAAGTACCTGAAGGAGCTGGATGCCCTTCTGTTAGAGGCGGAAAAGGAGCTGGGCAATTGCGACCTATGGAGCGAAATCCACGGTAAGGTCCATTCCATCAAAGGAATGGCAAAGGCCTTGAGCTTCGATCGGATCACTCGATTGAGCCATTCAATGGAAACGTGGTGTCAGCAGTTCCAAAAGGGCAAGGCTGCCACGCCAGGGGCTGTACAGTTGATTCTTGAGGGGGCAGATCTCCTCAGGGTTCTGGTTGCAGGGAAGGGTAAAATCGACTCTCCCCAAAACCAGAAGTGGTATGATGCCCTGAGTTCTAAGTTCGAAAAGGGCCCAGAGGAGGTAACTGCGGCATCCCCTCCTGAAGATAGATCATACTATTCCACCCCTTTGGTCCCCGAGAGAATCGATCAGGTGCGGATCAATTATCCACTGATTGATGAGCTTCTTGGCTTTTCACAGGAAATACTCTATCTGGAGAAGTCTCTCCCCCCCCTCTCGAACGAATCCGCAGGCCTGAGGAACTGGATTGACCACTATTCGTCAATGTTAAAAGGCCTTTACTTTCGACTGACCCAACTGCGGCTCATGTCGGTGGGTGATTTTGCCCAGCTATTTCTGAAGACCATGAGGAATCTGGCCAGGGAAGAAAATAAGCAGGTGAGGGGTGAGGTCATCGGAGGTGAGGTTCAGGCGGATATTGCCCTTCTCGAACGTTTGAGAGAGCCGATTATCCACCTCTTGAGAAATTCCATAGTCCATGGAATTGAATCCCCTGAGGAACGCGTAAGGGCAGGAAAAAAGGCGGAAGGCAAGATTACCTTCGAGGCCAGGCGTGAAAGGGATAGCCTTTATCTGAGAATAGGAGATGACGGCAGGGGCCTGAACAGATCGACTATTGTCAAATACCTGAAAGAGAAAAGGGCTTTGACAGATGAACAGATTGCTGCCATGTCGGAAGAGGCCTTGTTAAATACCATAGTCAACAGCGACTTCTCATCTGCTCATGAGACCTCAGACTTGGCAGGTAGAGGCATCGGTATGAGTGTCGTCGCCCAGGCAATGGAGTACCTGGGGGGTTCCATGACCATCCGTTCAGAACCCTCAAAAGGGACTCAATTCATTTTGAGGCTCCCCTTATCCCTTTCGGTTATCTACGCGGTTTCATTTAAAATAGGAGACTATCCCCTCTCAATCCCTACGCTATACGTGGAATCCGTTGGCAGAAGGGAATCAATTGAACCAAGAGACAGCAGGTCCCTTTGCGACCTGAGGGTATTACTGGGGGTGGAAAACAAAGGAGCGGAGGTTACCCATATCATTAAGCTAAGAGGCCCCGAAGAGGTGAAGGGCATTGCCGCCTTAGGTCCCAAGCACCTGGTACCAAGGGAGGGGGTCGCAGATAACGGCCACATTGAACTGGCGGTTGGCCGTGTTATTGGTAACAGGCCGTTAATGGTCCTGCCACTTGGTGATCTCCTAGCACGGGCAGGGATCTTTTCAGGTGTGGGGGTAATGGAGAGCGGTGAGTTATCAATCCTGCTTGATCCGGAAAACCTTCGGCACTATTCACCTCCTCCGAATAAGGGCGGTTTCAATGTGACTCAAAATATCGGATAATGGAATCTGTGAGGGCCTCGACGGTGTATTCCGGGGGAATCAAACCCACAGAAAAACCCTTCTCCTGAGCCGTCCCTGCCGTTATCGGCCCAATACAGGCCACAACAACGTTTTTCATCCATCTCAAGAGCTGGTCCTTGCCCACTTCAAACATGTCAACAAAATTGGTGACTGTTGATGAGCTTGTAAAGGTCACCATGTCAATGGTTCCACTCTTAAGCATCTCTTTGACCCGTGAAGTGTCGTTCACAGGCCGAACCGTCCGATAGGCTGTGACAACATCCACCTGGGCTCCCATCTTTCTCAGTTCTTCAGGCAGGACCTCCCTTGCCTCAGCTGCCCTGGGGATGAGAATCCTTGCCTTTTTGGCCCCCTCCTTCTTGAGGGATTTCACCAGGGCCTCTGCCCGGTATTCATCAGGCACCAGGTCCGGTCTAAGCCCCATCAGATGCCAGTACTCGGCTGTCTTGGGACCGATTGCCCCTATCTTTAACCCCTTTAAATCGCGCACGTCCATTCCGAGGGACTCCAGGCGTTTGAGAAAGAATTTTACCCCATTTGCAGATGTGAATACCACCCACTGGTAGGTCTCCAGGGTCTTGATCGCAGCGTCCAGTTCATCCCAGCTCTGAGGAGGAATGACCTCAATTGTCGGGAATTCTATGCACTCTGCGCCCAACCGTGCTAGACCCTCAAGGAATTCGCTGGCCTGTTCCCGGGCCCTGGTAACCACAATCCTCTTACCGAAGAGCGGCCTTTTCTCAAACCAGTTGAGCTCTTCCCTCAGGCGGACCACCTCACCAACCACAATGATACCCGGAGGTCTCACATCATTGTCCTTTGCAATCCCGGCAATATCTCTAAGCGGCCCCACCAGTGTCTTTTGTGCGGCCACAGTCCCCCTTTGAATTACGGCAGTAGGTGTATCTGGTGATCTCCCGTGGGCCATCAAGGCCTCAGCGATCTCCGGTAGTCTGCCTACCCCCATAAGAAAGACAAGGGTTCCTACCCCGGTTGATAGTTTATCCCACGCGATATCAGATCCCTGTTTCGTGGGATCTTCATGGCCGGTCACGAAGGCAACGGTGGAGGCGTAGCCGCGGTGGGTCAATGGAATTCCCGCATAGGCCGGCACAGAGACCGCCGATGTTACCCCTGGTACAACCTCATAGTCTATCCCGGCCTTGACCAGTTCTTGGGCCTCTTCACCACCCCTGCCGAAAATAAAGGGGTCCCCACCTTTGAGCCTGACAACAATCTGACCCTTACGTGCCCGCTCAATGACCAGGGAATTGATCTCATCCTGGCTCATGGTATGGCAACTGCCCTTCTTTCCGACATAGATCAGCTCTGCCCGGTCCTTGGCATACTGAAGAAAAACCCTGTTGGCCAAGTTGTCGTAAATGATCACCTGGGCAAGGGAAAGACACTCCCTTCCCTTGATCGTAAGAAGACCAGGATCGCCTGGACCCGCCCCCACCAGGTATACCTTGCCTTTACTATCCTGTGCCATCCTCCAACTCTGAGCCCCCTATCAGGTATGAACCCTCACTGTTTTCCATAAATACCCCGCAGGATCTCCCTTCCACCTGAGTCGAGCAGTCTGTTGGCCAGGCAGATTCCTATCAGTTCGGGCTCATCCTTTTCCCCTACTGCCTTATCCCTAAGGAGCCTAGTCCCATCCAGGTCGGCCACCATACCTTCCAGATGCAGTTTTTCTCCCTCCAACTGACCAAAGGCCGCAATCGGGACCTGGCACCCCCCTTCCATCTCCTTCAAGAATGCCCTTTCAGCCCTAATGACCATTTCTGTAGGCCCATGATTAATGAACCCCAGGAGACCTATGGTCTTTGCATCATCCCGCCTCACCTCCAGGCCCAGGGCCCCCTGACCGACTGCAGGAATGAGCCTCCTAAGGGAAAGCCTCTCGGATATCCGTGAGGCAAGGCCAAGCCGCATCAGGCCCGCGGCTGCCAATATAACCGCTTGGAGATCACCAGATTCCAGTTTGCTGAGGCGAGTATCCACATTTCCCCTCAAGGGCACCAGGTCGAGATCCGATCGGAGATAGAGGAGCTGGGCCTTCCTTCTTAGGCTGCTGGTGCCGACCTTAGAGCCGTGGGGAAGCCTATCCAGGGTTTGATTACCCTTGGAAATGAGGGCATCATGAGGGTCTTCCCTTTCAGGAAAGGTGCAAATTGTAAGGCCACTCGACAACTCCACTGGAACGTCCTTCATACTGTGGACCGCCAAATCGACGCGGTTCTCAAGGAGGGCATCTTCAATCTCCTTGACGAACAGTCCCTTTCCACCGATCTTGCTCAATGGTGAATCCAGGATCTTGTCCCCGGTAGTCCTGATCCTTACCAGTTCGACCTGGACGCGCGGATGTTCCCCCTCTATCCTTGCCTTCACCCACCGGCTCTGTGCCAGGGCCAATTTGCTGCCCCTTGTGCCTATTCTTAATATCATTGTCTCATCAAGAACCTGGCCATTTCAAGGTCATGGGGGGTGGTTACCTTGATATTTTGTTCTGGACCCTCGATCACCTTAACCGAGATCCCCATCCTTTCCATAAGAAGGGAATCATCCGAGGCCTCTTCCCAGCCTCTGCGAATGGCCTCCTGGTGGGCCGCCATGATGTCCTCATATCTAAAGACTTGAGGGGTCTGTACCAGCCATACCCGTTCTCGGTCGTATGTCCTGACGACCTCGCCATGGTCGCTGATCTCCTTTACGGTCTCTTTGGCAGGGACTGCGGTAATTACTGCGCGATGGGTCCTGGCTGCAGCAACAATTTGCCCGATGAATTCTTCAGTAATCACCGGGCGAACACCGTCATGGATAAGCACCAGGTCGAACTCTCCCTCTGTGGCCTCAAGGCCCAGCCTCACCGAGTCCTGGCGCCTCTTCCCCCCAGGGACCACCTTTCTGACCTTATCCAGCCTGAATCTCCCCACGATCTCCTCACGGCAGAAAACCACATCCATTGAAGGTACCACCAGTATGATTGCCCCTATTTCAGGGCAAGACTGAAAAGGCCTGAGCGTCGCGGCCAGGAGTGGGACCCCATTGAGGTCCAGGAACTGCTTGGCCCTCTCGCCTCCCATGCGGATTCCAAACCCGGCAGCGGGAATAATAGCCGCTGTTTGGGCAGGATGCGTGTTAACTCCTATTTTCGAGATTTCAGGCTGCATCATAAAACAAAAGCAGGCCCCGGAGACAAACAATCCCGGAGACCTGCTCAAGGGCGTAAATTGTCTCAGGCGTGAACGGCCTTCCTTGTCTGCTTCTTCAATCGATTGATACGACGGCGCAGCGTGTCAACCCTTTTCCTGTCCCTCTGCCCCCGCGCCAATCCTTTCTCTTGTCTTAGCAGTCCAATCTTTTTCTTCAATGCCTTTACATCCGGCATTGCCTTGTCCGTCTTCTTTATCTTCTTCTTGACAGGGCCTTCATCTTTGATCCCCCTGTGTTCTTTGATGGCGACAAACAGCTCTGCCTTCTTCATGGCATGGACCCCGGCAACGCCGGGGATTCCCAAGGCAATCTCCCTCAGTTCCTTTGCCGTCATCTTATCCAGGGGTTTTTCAGTTGCCTGCTTTTCTTCCTTTTTGGTCTCTTCTTCCATGGTTGATCTGCCTTACTCCTTTCTTTCTATTGTCTCTTGGGGTTGGGCGGCATTCCTTATGAATGGCGTCAAGAGATCTATTGGTATCGGGAAGAACGTCGTCGTATTACTCTCCGAAGATATCTCCCTCAAGGTCTGCAGGTACCTCAGCTGCAAGGCCTCGGGATGCCTATGGATAATGCCTGCAGCGTCGGCCAGCCTGGTGGCGGCCTGATATTCGCCCTCCGCATTTATGACCTTGGCCCTTCGTTCCCTCTCGGCCTCTGCCTGTTTGGCCATGGCCCTCTGCATCTCCTGCGGAAGGTCAATATGCTTGACTTCAACGGTTGTGACCTTTATACCCCATGGGTCAGTGTGCTTATCCAGTATATTCTGCAACCGGGTGTTGATCTTCTCCCTCTCTGCGAGCAGCTCGTCAAGTTCAACCTGTCCACAAACGCTCCTCAAGGTGGTCTGTGCCAGTTGCGATGTGGCAAACAGGTAATTCTCCACCTCAATGGTTGCCTTGGTAGAATCCATGACCCTGAAATAGATTACTGCATTTACCTTGACCGAGACGTTATCCCTGGTAATTACATCCTGGGGCGGTACATCCATGGCCACGAGACGCAGGCTCACCTTGACCATTTTATCTACCACCGGGATAAGGATAATCAGGCCTGGCCCTTTGGTCTCAATGACCCTGCCCAGACGGAAGATCACACCGCGCTCGTACTCTTTAAGGATCTTGATGGCCGATGCGAGGAAAAGCACGATCAGCACTATTGCCAAAATGTAAAACATATTGTCACCCCCTTATCTAAGTTTCCTGATTACCGGGCTTCGTTACCTCCAGCAGCAAACCCTCCACACCCCTAACTACCACCTTCTCTCCTGGCTCAAGCCTTTCCCCTGCCCTTGCCCTCCAGTACTCACCATGGACAAAGACCAGCCCTTCAGGATCGATCACCTCTGTCACAACACCCGACTCCCCCAGGAGCCCTTCTGCCCCCAGCCTGGGTCTTGTGCGATACGCCCTGAATGCCAGTCCCGCCACAATAACAAAGAATCCCCCCACCAAGAGGATGGTGGGCATCATCAATTCCAGGGAGACGCTCACGTCCTCAAATAGCATGATAGAACCCAGGGTCAGGGAGACCAGACCCCCTATGGAGAGAATTCCATAGCTGGCTACCTTTATCTCGGCTATAAAGAATATTATTGCCAGGGCAATCAATAATAGACCGGCATAGTTGACCGGGAGAGTCTGAAAGGAAAAAAAGGCGAGAATGAGGGATATTGCCCCAATTACACCTGGAAAGATCGCCCCTGGGTGGGATAGCTCAAAGTAGAGTCCGGCAAGTCCAATCATCATCAAGATGTAGGCAATGTTTGGGTCACTTATGGTCTTTAGTACCTTGTCGCGGAATCCGGGTCGGAAGTATTTTTTCTCGAGCCCGGCGGTCTTGAGGGTGATCTTGCCCCCCGGCAGACTTACCTCTCTTCCATTAAGGAGTTTTATGAGCTCGTCAATGTCCCTTGCCACCAGCTCAACCACCTTCTTCTCCACCGCCTCGTCCGCGGTTATGGAGACACTTTCGCGGATCGCCTTCTCCACCCACTCCCCGTTTCTGCCCTTGTCTTCAGCAATCCCCCGGGCGTATGCGGCCATATCATTCACTACCTTTTCGGACATGGTCTTTTCGATGTCTTTGCCCCCCGCTGTTACGGGATGGGCCGCACCGATGTTAGTGCCGGGCGCCATTGCCGCAATATGAGCGGCAACCGTGATCATCACACCTGCTGAGGCCGCCCCGGCACCGCTGGGACCCACGTACACGGCCACAGGGACAGGCGAATTCAGAATCGCCTTTACGATTGTGCGCATGGATGAGGCAAGGCCGCCAGGGGTATCAAGCCGCAATATGCATAGCACGGCCTCCTCTTTTTTTGCCTCCTCAAGACCCCTTACCACGTACATGGCCGTTCCTGGATTGATAGAGCCTTCGAGCTCAACAATCACGATCCGATTGCTGGCCAGGGCAGTTGCAGGTGCTCCAGGGATCAGCATTGCAGATGAAACGAGCAATGCCAATGCGATCCATAGGGAGGTCTTGGTTCGTGGTCTAGACATTTTTCTTTACCTCCAGGCCCAGATGCCCCATGACCTTCTTAATATCCTCCCAGACCCTCCGCTTTGCGGCCGGATACCTCAAGAGATAGGCCGGATGATAAGTGGGCATGAGCGGGATTCCATTATAGGAATGCCAGGTACCCCTCTCCACGCTGATCTTGAACTCGGGGCCAATGAGGCACTGAGCCGCCACCCGGCCCAGCGTACAAAAAACCTTTGGCCTGATAATTTCGAGCTGTTCCTCGAGGAAGGGCATGCAGGCCTTAATCTCATCCATCTCAGGGTCACGGTTTCTGGGCGGGCGACATTTGACCACATTGCAGATGTAGACCTCTTTCCTTAAGAGGCCCATGCCGTTCTCGATAATTCTGGTCAGAAGCCTCCCGGCCTCACCCACAAAGGGACGCCCCGCCATGTCCTCTTCCTGCCCCGGCCCCTCCCCCACGAAGATCAGCTCCGCCCGAGGCGAGCCCTCACCAAAGACCAGGTTGGTCCTCTCCTTGTGGAGCTTGCATCGTCGGCACTCCCCAATGGAGGCCCTCAAGGCCTTTAGCCTGCCTTCTCGATCCCCGAGTTCGGGAGCGACGCGGCCGGCAACGGGCGCCCCGGCCTCGGCGGCATTGACCCTATATTTTGTTACTCCGAGATAACCCCGTGCCCCATCCGAAAGAGGAGGCGGCTCCAGTCCCATTTCTCTATGGGCCTTAATCAGCTTCCCTAGATGGCCAAAAATTTCTGTTATCTCCGCTTCCACATTCAAGATGTGCGACCCTCAAACAGCCCCTTCACCCTGTCAAGGACCAGGTGTGCCACTTCATCCTTAGTCATCAGGGGCGAATCTTCCACTCGCCCGTCTCCGAAAATCATCTTGACCTTATTGGTATCTGCCTTAAACCCGGCATCATCCCGTGAGACATCATTGGCCACCACCATATCCAGTCCCTTTGACCTCAATTTCTCTCGGGCGTTGGCAAGCAGGTCCTCTGTCTCCGCAGCAAATCCAACTAGGATACAGGGGGATACCGCCTTATCCCGTCCCAACTCTGCAAGGATATCCGGTGTCTTGACCAGTTCCAGCGATATGGAATCCGCACCTTTCTTTATCTTTTGCCGTTCACTATGCCTTGGTCTGTAATCCGATACTGCCGCGGCCTTAATGACCACATCACATCCGGAGCGATTCTCCAAGACCGCCTCTCTCATCTCCTCCGCGGTCTCTGTACTGATGAAGGCAACGCCATAGGGCGGCTTCAGTGACGTAGGCCCGCTGACAAGGACTACCGATGCCCCCCTTTGACTTGCTGCCCTGGCCAGGGCATAGCCCATCTTCCCTGTGGACCTGTTGGTAATATATCTCACGGGATCTATGGGCTCCACTGTTGGACCGGCAGTCACAAGGACCTTTAGCCCTGAAAGGTCCTGGCGGGTCATCAGGGTCCGGGCGAGCTCCATGATCTCCTCTGGCTCTGGAAGCCTTCCTGGCCCCTCTGTGCGACAGGCCAGCGGGCCTACTGCAGGGTCCATTACGATAATTGCCCTCTCCCTCAGGAGCCTGAGGTTGTCCTGAACAGAAGGGTGCATAAACATCTGGCTGTTCATGGACGGGCAGACCAGTATCCTGGCTGTTGCCGCAAGCACCATCGTGGACAAGAAGTCATCCCCGATGCCATGGGCCAGCTTGGCAATCAGATTGGCCGTTGCTGGCGCAATGATGATCAGGTCCGACTCCTGGCCCCATGTGATATGGTCCAAGGCAGTCCCTTCCTGGGCAAACATGTCCCAGATGACCCGACTCCCTGAAAGGGCCTCGAAGGTGAGGGGACTTACAAACCGGGTGGCATTGGGTGTCATGGCCACCCTGGTTTGGGCGCCAGCATTCACAAGAAGCCTGACCAGTTCCGCAACCTTGTAAGCTGCAATCCCCCCGCTGACACCGACAATGACCTTCTTTCCCTTCATCCCTGACATTTCACCTCGCGGGTCAAACTCAATATCCCCCAGAGTCCTCCATCTCTCTATTTCCTGCCTTGGCAAGCCAGGCTTTATTTACCAGGGGCATAATATCTCTGCGCACCTCTTCTGCCTCTGAGACGTCCTTGAAGAAGCCAACTCGCACTCTTACCCATTTCTTTCCCTTTGCCCTGGCCTCGGTAAGGTATACGCAATACCCCTTTTTCATAAGGGCGATTGCTGCCGGTGCGATCCACCTCTCACCCTCTGCAGACATTACATTAACGACCCAAGGCCTCCCACCCAGCTTGTCTCGGTTTTCCTTTGCCTCGGAGGGAGTAATAAAGTTCAACTCTAGGCCTACAGGGAGTTCTCTCTGCTGAAAGCCCTCCTCCACGTTCACTTGATCCAGTTTATCCATATTGAGACGAAAGAGGCTGGGCCACTTCATTGGATCATCATATACCTCTTTACGCCCAGCAATACTGAAAAGGCTATCCCCTTTCTGCACCTTGTAACGGCCTGGCCCCAGTTCCTCGGCCTTTACCTGCAAAGGCTTTTCTTCGGTTAGCAGCGCTGGCCCTGCCTCCTCGGCCTTTTCCGGTACAGGCAGTTCTTCCCTGGGCGCGACCACCTCCTTATCTAATGGGGCAGGGGCCTCATCCTCCTTCAAAGGCGCCATTTTTTCCGTTTCACCTGCCTCCCCTTTCAGTCCTGAATCCTTTTTTAGCGGAGGCGTCTTTATCCGCAAAACCCTCTTGGCACCCTTGGAATCATATTGTTCTTCGTTGGAGCAGCCCCCTGCCAGGAGAAATGCAAACGAGATATAGAGGATGAGCAACACTGGTTTCATGTGGAGACTGAAACAGTCTTTCACAGATCTGCCCCTCCTATCCATGCAGTCCCTCCTTGAGAGGAATACCAAGAAAGGCCTATATGCGCCGATTTGATACCGAAATCATCGTGTGAAAAGCTAGGCTTAAAAACATTAGATCGGGCATATTGGACCATCAAATCGGGCCGGTTGAAACTGTTTGAGCTGTGAGCTGTGAATATTCATCTTATTCTAAGCCCGAAAGCCCTCCTTGACAACAAAAAACTGTTAATGGCGTTCGCTATTTGGCAAATCCCCGGCATGAGGGTGAGATGTAATGATTGGCGTACTTCCTTACAGGATGGCCGTCCAGGACATGAAACTGCTTGATCCTTTTCAAAGTGACAGGGGAAAGAGTCCCTATTGGCAGATAGATGATCTTCTTCCCCAGGCGAGCCGCCATGCTTTTGCACCACCCTGAAGGGGCCGCAGGCGCTACATAGACCACATGCTTCTCTAGGCTATAGTCAAGGGCTGCCATGAGCAGCCTCTCAGGCTTGTTTCTGGCCATATGGAAAAAAGGGTCTTTCCATATATCATAGACCCGTAGGGGAGGATAGGTGAGCATAAAACCTCCATACTGGCATCTGGAAATCCCCGGCCCCTCCATGACCTCCCCGGCAGGGGTGCTGTAAAAGGCCATATCCGATTCCTGATCGTGCTCCCCGAGCCAGGTAACGCACCAGGGGTAGCCTTCCTTGCCATCCTTGTCAGGAAAGTCGGGATCAAAAATCACTACGACCGAGCCCACCCTCCCTCTGATCGGTCTCTCTTCTCTTACGTAGACCTTATCTTGATCCCACTTCCTTATGGTTTCCCTGATATCGAGGCCGTCCAGCAAGGAAGAGGTAAAGGCCTCGATTCGGGAGTTCTCTTCTGATTTGATCTCCAGTGCCCTTCTTTGGAGATACGTTCCGTAGCCCTCAATGACCACATCCTCCGGTGGGTAAGAACAGATGGAAAATCCTCTAAAACCTTCACGCCACTCCCCAGGATATCTTTCCCTTTTCTTTTTTCTGACCGGGACCGGGACCAAACGCCTTCGCAGTGTCTTTAGCCGGCGATGAAACCTTATCCTCTTCTGATCCAGGAAGAGGTCTTCCCCTTGAAGGCGCAGCACGGGAAGGCCAGGTTCTTCGGTCTGCCAGGGATACTCGCTCCCCTTTTCCCACACCTCATAGGAAAAATTGTCATCAGCCGCCCCCCGGGCCGCGATAATGAGCTGGTAGAAGCTGGGGACAAGCTGCCCGGTAAGCAATGCGTAATTTCTTCCAAATTTGCTAAGGATCCTGATCTGAATCCGCGACAGTTCTTCCCTGCTGTTCTTCCAGTGCATCTTTCGGGCAAGGGCTATTAACCGGCGATTGATCTGGAGCCGATCCAGTTTCTCATAGCCGTCATCGCATCTGGCGGCCTCATAGGCAGCCGCAAGAAAGGGCATTTCTGTCATGATCTCCTGGCTCGACTCCCTATGCAGATGCGCTAGACCCACACCTTCTCGCCTTTTCCTTCCGATTACCTGAGTCTGTGGCTCACCAAGCATCTTCAGGATTCCAGGAATATGAGACAATCCCCCTACAAAGAGGATTCTTCCTCCCTTTTTGCTCAGTTCCTGGAGATGATATGCCATGGTCCTTTCACGCAGAGCGTCTTCAGGGGAAGAAGGATCATCCCAGTGGATCTTTATGTATGCCTGGCAATAGGCAAAATGCCCGACCTTCCTTATGGCATATGGGTCCGGCATTGCGGAGACATCAAGGGGATATCCTTCTGTATCCCGGTCAATAAAACGCACCGGGATTTCCCTTGCGAGGGCCATCCGGACGGCCTCCACTTGTCCGTCGGTTGGCTCCAAAAGCAGGTAGATGAAGGCCCCATCCATTTCCTGGTAGAAGACGACCGACAGGAGTGGGAGTCTTTTTATTCCCTCCAGGATCCTATTTCTCAGTGTATCAGGATATTCCACGGCCACATGATCCGGTCTAAACTCATCAAAGAGACGTCTTACCTCCTGGGCGAATTCCATCCGGTTATGGAGGATCGGCACCAACCGGATGTTTTTCCAATCAAGTGCCTTCTTCATGACTCATTTCATCCAGCAGTTCCTTGAAATACTCTGCCCCGGTTTTATCCAGGATCATGGAGGCGGCCTCCTTCAGGTATCTTGCTGTCCGTCTGTGCTGTTCACCTTCCCCCTCTTGCCTGCCACCGTCCTCGGCCAGTCTTTTCAATGCGTAACGCGTAATATTGATGCCGTCCCTGACCGAATACCGCTCGTCGGCTCCATGGGCGGCCTGCAAGAACTCGACTACATAATCGAGGACCTTGTCATCCGCGAAGGGGAGGTTCCTCTTCAAGATCAGCAGTTCTTCGTCCCTTTCAGGGAAATCTATCTGGATCTGAGGCTGAAGCCTGGAGTGGATATACTCGGGGAGCTCAAATGTGCTGGCATCGTCGTTCATAGTGGTGCAAAAACGAAAATCAGGATGGGCCTTGATCTTTATGCCTGCCACAATAGATTCCACGTATCGCCTGCTATCCAGTAGGGGAGCAAGGGAGGCCCAACTCTTCTCGCTCATTCTGTTCCCTTCATCGATGACTGCAACGCCGCCTTTTATCATGGCTGAAACCACAGGGCTGGCAGTGTACTTAATCCGTCTTTCCTCAGAGATTACAGGGGTTACGATCAGGTCCTCGGGCCTGGTATCCATCGTGGCCTGAAAAAGATAGACCGGTCTTCCTGATACCCTCCCGGCGTGATAGGCCAGGGTGGTCTTCCCGACCCCGGGCTTCCCCACTAACCTCGGGCTCAGGGGCAGGTCATCTTTCCCAAGCACCAGCCATGCTGCCAAGACCTGGGTGATCAATTCAGGCTGACCAACCCAGTACATGGGTACCTCGTCAGGCTCACCCAAATGGAGCTCAACGCCCTCAATTATGACCCTTTCCATATCTGTGGAAACCTCCCAATATTTCCTTGAAGTATTATCTAATTCTAATACTACTGTCGAAAATTGCAAATGTCATTTACGCCGCAAGATTTAGGGGGTGCCGAGGAATTTTTTTGCAAAGGAGACATATCTATGGTAAAAATCACAAAATGAAAACAAATAGATGGGAAGACCACTTCGCCCGGCGAGCCAGGGAAGAGAAGTGGCTTGCCCGGTCGGTCTATAAGCTTGAAGAAATAGACAAGAGATTCAATATTATCCGTGAAAACGACAGGCTTTTGGACATGGGCTGCTTCCCGGGCTCATGGTCGCAGTACGCTTTGAAAAGGGTTGGTCCAGGAGGGGAAGTGGTCGGCATAGACCTGACCCAACCCGATCAACCCCTTTCCTCGAACTTTAGGTTCATTCAGGCCGATGTATTGACCATCGACAAAGAATGGCTTGTAAGAGAACTCGCCCCGAGGGATGTAGTTATGAGTGACCTGGCGCCGCAGACCACGGGCATAAGGTCGGTAGACACAAGCCGCTCGATCTCCCTGGCAAGAGGGGCCGCAGAAATCGCTTACGCAGTGCTCAAGAGGGGAGGACATTTCATATGCAAGGTCTTTGAAGGGGAAGGTCTCAAGCCTATGCAATCCGAGGCGTCCAGGCATTTCAGGCAGGCAAGGCTTTTCAGGCCAAAGGCCACCCGAAAGGGGAGCAGGGAGATATATCTCGTAGGGCTGGGGTTGGTGAAATAGCCAATGGATTTGAGGGAATCGATGTTTTTGAGATTTCGGTTATAATAGCTTATCAACAAACAAGATATTGTGGAGGGTGCAGATGTCGGGCCATTCAAAATGGAGTTCAATCAAGCACAAGAAGGGCGCTGCAGATGCCAGACGGGGCAAGACCTTTACCAAGCTCATTAAGGAAATAACCGTAGCGGCGCGACTGGCAGGTGGTGATCCGGATGGAAATCCCCGCCTAAGGGCGGCAATCGCTGCAGCAAAGGCCGAAAACATGCCGAAGGAAAACATTGAAAGGGGCATAAAGAAAGGCACTGGTGAACTGGAAGGAATCTCCTATGAGGAGGCAAATTACGAGGGATATGGCCCTGGTGGCGTGGCCGTAATCGTGGATTGTCTGACAGATAACAGGAACAGGACGGTGGCGGAGGTAAAACACCTCTTCGAACGCCACGGGGGAAATCTAGGGGAACCGGGATGTGTGGCCTGGATGTTTAAAAAGAGAGGCCTAATCGTATTTGAAAAGAAAAAGGTGGAGGAAGAAAAGCTCTTGAATCTGGCCCTGGAGGCCGGAGCAGAGGATGTCATCGAGCAAGAGACCGAGTTTGAGCTCATTTCAGATCCCGCCGACTTTGAGGCCCTAAAGAAGGCTATCGTTGAAACGGGATTGCCTTATAGCTTCTCAGAGGTGACCATGATCCCGAAAAACACCGT
>JAZDES010000023.1:0-2914 GCA_043808585.1 Pseudomonadota bacterium
CTAAATATTAGCCTCAGAGAGGTTAAAGCTGATATCAATAATATCTACAAGAAAGTCAACGCTCCCAACCGGCTGCAGGCCGTCCTCTGGGCCGCCGAGCACCTCTAATTTTTCGCCTTTGACTCCTCGCTCTTTATTTATGCTCCCTGCTCCGATCCACTTTTACGTGAATTAGCCATAATGCCCCGCCCGGAAGGGCGGGCCCGCTCGGAAGAACCGGTGCTCCCTAAAGGGAGGCCCCAAATGATGTCAGGAGGAACTACCTTAAACCGTCTTCGTCCTTGACCCACCAGTAGATATTTCGTATATTCCAGGTCACAAAAACCGCGTTCTCATCACCTCATAAAGGATACGCCGTTGCGAAACCTTTATGGTGTCCATTCAAAGACCTGGTAACCGGGCATTCATCGACTAGTGTCAGGACAGTCCGCTGACCTTCCTTTTTTCGATAACCAAACCCGTTTACATCTGAACCGAGAGACGCGAGTGAAATCCCGGGCTTGGGGACCCTGCCCCGCTACCCGTAGATATGGGAGAAATTGAAAATAATGCTGCATGATGTGATGGAAGTGGTTCAACCAGGGGAGGGAAATGGGAATCACATGATCGTTCGTCTCAGGCTCCCCTCGGGTCTGGAAATCCTGGGTCTCCACACGGAGAATTTCTATGGCGGTGACTGGGACCTTGGACCTACCTGGAATTACCTGGTCCTGGCAGACCGCCCTTTTTTGGTGGACACTGGTCGAACGGGCCAGGGGAACACACTTCTTGAGAAGTTGAAAATGGCGGGCGTCTCAGGCAAAGACCTGGCATTTGTCCTACTGACCCACGGCCACGAGGATCATGACGGTGGATTGTCTGAAATCGTTCAGGCAACGCGCGTGAGCGTCAAGGCCCACAAGCTTTATGACCGGTTAATCCGCCTTTATCCCGATGATGCGCCTCCGGGTGTGGACAAGGACTTTCCGGCCTCTTGCTGGCGCTGCCTCATGCCGGCGTCCTTCTCAAACAAGCAATGTCGGGCTTATCACCGGGAACGCAGCCGACTGGAGATAGAGACCATCGGCGACGGTGAAACCTCCATCATGAATGCAGTGACCTCCTATCATTTGCCGGGACACAGCCCCGATGCCTTGGTGTTCTTGCTGGGCGAGGAGGTCCTTCTGGTGGGCGACACGCTCCTTCCGGAAATCTCCCCTCATCCCACCCGGCAGTCCGATTTTGGTCAGGTCGCACATGTGTTCGGCCCGGCATATCCCTGTGGCGATTCCATCTACGGTCTCAGAGCCTATCTTCGTTCCCTCAAGAAGCTTGAAAGGATTGGAACCCGGATGGACCACCTGATCGTACTCCCAGGGCACAGGTTGTTTTACAATCATCGCTGGAATGAGATGGCGGTGAACGAAAGGGTGCGGGAGCTGCTGACACATCATGTTGAGAGATGCGGCAGCATCCTGGAGAGCCTGAAACAGGGCCCGAAGACAGCCAGGGAGCTTGCCGTCGCCTATTTTGAACCATCTCTTCTGAAAGGGGCTGGGATCATTATGGCCGAAAACGAAATCCTCAGCCACTGCGAACTGCTTCAAGCCTGCGGTGATGTGATACCGTCCGACGATGGAAGATTTGAAGCCACCGGCACCTCGACCTTTGAGTCGGCCATCGACGCCCTGGAACCCGACCACCGCTGATTCTGGCCTTGCTTGAAGGCCCTGATGTCCGGGCCGCGTTGACGGGTGGGCTCTTCATGCCATGCCATCTCATTTTTTTGCGGATTAACTTGATGTTCTTTGCCGGGCAGGATGTGCATCATCGCCTGCACTGATGGGACATACACATAGGTGTAAGGACTCAGCGACAAAAAAAACAGGCAACTGCATTTACAATATTGGCGGGTGAAGAAGCGATATTGGAAGGGTTGAAAAACAGCACTACGGCAATTGCAATAACCAGCAGGGCAGGGAAGAGGCGCCAGGTATCCAGTACTTGTCCCTTCATCATTTTATCTCCTTTACAAGATACAAAGGGGTTACGGTGATACGGCGCCCTATAACATCATCGGAAAACTGCGATTCAGGTACTGAGCGCGGTGGGCGTATTTTCTGTGCAGGCTATTCAATCATTTTTATAAAGTCAAGCTTATTTCAGCTCATTTAAATTAATACGAGACTGGAACGGAAAACCCCTCTGCGCCCAACAAAGAGTGCAAAGGGGGTTAGGAATGGTCATCAGTTCAATTTGCCAAGTTATTTTTGCGCAAGCTCTAAGCCCCGCTTTTCTTCCTTGTAATTCGAGCAGTCATTTTGTACCCTGCCGATGGATAGGGATCGATGGGTGTCCCTTACATACAAAACGGCTGCGCACGAGGCGATGAAGGTTGTAACCTTGCTTCAATCTTTTCCTGTCACTTATCAAAAGGAGGATTTCTATGAGGGTATTCAAACGGGTTTTGACATTTTTCTTTGTGACTTTAGCGATCATCGCGTTGGCAGGCTGCGGGGTCAGTAAAGAAGAGCATGAAAAGGCCGTCTCTGACCTGGGCAAAACCAAGGCAGAGCTTGAAAAGACCGTGGCTGAACTTAACAAGACCAAGGCGGACTTGGGTCAGGCCAACTCGAAAACTGCGGAGTTGGAGAAATCACTGAGTGGAGCCCAGGCTCAAGCCAAGAGTGAGACAAACGATCTCCGGGCAAAGGTCGAAAGCCTTAGCAGTGAGAATGCCAATCTCCAGGGCGTGCTGGAGAAACTCAAAACCGAGTACGCCGAGATCCAAAAAAAGCTCGAGGGGCTTCAAAAACCAGGCAAGCAATTACCAACAGGGCTTCCAAAGAAGCCGTAGAGCAGGCCAGGGGGCACCGTATGCCCCAAGATCAGAGCGAGCGAATGTGAGAAGGCAGCCAAGCTAACATCGAGGCTA
>JAZDES010000024.1:0-5128 GCA_043808585.1 Pseudomonadota bacterium
TCCAGTTGAATAGGTGATGAAAATATCGGCCCATCGGTAACCACCGTGTGGTATTCGCCCGCCTCCCCTGAGGCATCGATTCCGGAACCCTCAATTTCTTGGATAACCTCTTGACAGAGTATCTTGCCCAGAAAGCCTTCGTCCAACACCCCCAGCCTTACCGCAATGATGGTCGCCTTGAAGCCCAGGCCCACAAACTCATCGAGGAGATGACGGCGATCCCTCTTCCAGAGGGGATGGTAGGGATTGACGCCTTCAGCTGAGCACACCCGTCGGCACCATTGAAGGTGCTCCTCCAGATCAATGTCGCCGAATACTCCAAACTCTATCCCGTTCTGTGTAATCTCATCGAGAGCGGAAAGAAAGGTCTCCTCATACCAATCCCATGAGGTGGCACGAGTGATCAATGGAATCCCGAGGGCCCTGGCCTGCTCCTGAAAGATTGTGATAGGGAGACCGTGGGACATTGACCTTTGGCCATCTTCCCCCAGCATCGTAAGCAGATACCTGGGCCTTCCCCCGTTTCGGATGGCGTGATAAAGGGCCAGGCAAGAGTCCTTTCCCCCGCTCCACGAACAGAAGAAATTACGTTCTCTTATCGATTTCATACACTTTCTTATTATTACAGATAGACTTCAGGGTAACCCTTTGAGATTTAATGTAAAATGTTCTGAAAGTCCTTTTGCGGCGTCACTCCCGCTGGAATCCGGTTGATTTTGAGGCACATAGAGTTCCTGGATGCCCGCCTTCGCGGGCATGACATACATAGTAAGCACAAAGTTTCCCTGTAGTATTACTCTGTAAGCCCCAATGGGCAGCCTAAACAGGATTCCTTTATCATTCTCACTCACTATGCTTTCAAAGACATTAAGGCCATCACATTTTCTATTGGGACGGTCTTGGGGAAATCGCACCCAAGGGTCAAGATGTATCCCCCGCCCTCGCCCCACCGCTCAATGCACGCCTTTGCCTCGCTGACCACTTCTTCAGGGGTTCCTTTCAGGAATGGCCCTGTCGGTGAAACGTTTCCAGCCACGCAGACCTTACCTGCCAGGATCTCCTTTGCCTTTTTGAGATCCACCTTTGCCTCAAGGCTAAAGCAATTTGGCCCTATTTCGGCGATATCCTCCAGTATGCGGGTGGTGTTGCCACAGATATGGATCATGGAATACTTTCCCCTTGCCTTGATTCGATCCACAAGATCCTTAAGAGACGGCATAACAAAGTGCCGAAAGGTATCGGGTGAAATCATGTCCCCCGAAGCGACCGGGTCAGCGAAGTTGGCACCCATAATATCCTCGTGCTCCAGAATCGGTTCTAACACCGACCAGGTTAACTCAGTGGCAAATCCAATAAGCTCCAGGAGCCTATCCTGGTCCTCCAGTGTCGCCCACATGACTGCCTCGGGTCCCAGGATTCTGGCTGCAAGACTAAAAGGGGCCCACTGGGTCGGCATTGTCAGGGCCTCCTTCCCGATGGCATCGGCGACAAGGTGGTGGGAGCGAATAATCCCCTGCATTACCGGGTTTTCCATCACCTTGTCCACACTGAGTTTATCAAGATCGTCAAGGCTCTGGATCACCGTACCCGGAAGTGATGGGCCATCAGATGAGTTATCCTCTATGGGGCACCCGAGGAAATGAATCGGGTAGTTAATGAAATTAGATCCTGTCCAGAATAGATCATGTCCAACCTTTCTGAATCCCTGGATGAATACATCGGCGATCTTATCGGGGTCTTCCTTGATTCCTGCAAAAGTCTTGCCTGCCAGATGAACCATCCAGGCCCCCCCGCCAATCAGTGTAACAGGTATCCGGGGTGGCTCCTTGAAATCAAAAGCCATTTCCACAACATCTCTTCCGGTCATTAGTATTTCCTCCGTTTCCCAGCCCTTGAAGCTGGTCAAGCCTTCTTTGGGCCATCCTGGTAAATGTGGGACAGAAAATAGGCATTTCTCAATCGGCCGCGCCGGCTTTCCCTAGCTGCCCAACCCAGAGGACCCATTTCAATTTCCCTCTAACAGAATTGAACAACCTCTTATCCCCTGTCAATAGCTCAATACCCCTATTCTTGGCCAAATATAGATAAGAGGCGTCATAAACCGAGGTTTGGAAGGAACCAGCCAGCGAGAGAACACCTTGATGTCCGACCAAAGGGTCTACAAGATTGATTTGTAGATCCAGAAATGCTTGAAAGGACTCTCGCGTAACTCGGTTTTCAACTCTACCCAACCTCTCGGCCACAAGAAGGGCGTTGAGTATTTCGTAAGGTAAAAGGGATGGGGCAAACAGGTCTATTTCTCCTTCGACATACCGATGAAGGATCATAAGTGCTTCATCTTCGAAGAGTTCATCGGGCAGGTACCACTTCAAAACCGCACTTGCATCAATTACCAGTTCTTTCATTTGTATCCTTCCAGCATGCCTCTTGAGGTCTCATACACTTGATCAGCCGTAATCTCCAGGTGGCCGTAAAGGGAGCGTGCCTCACGGATTCTTCTTAGGGCTTCCACTTTCCTGCCCTTCATATAGTCTTCATAAGGTAGGATAATTGCCACCGGATTTCCGCGACGTCTGATTATCGCTCCTTGCTTCTTCTGCTCAGATGCCCGAATGATCTCACTGAAGTGCCTCTTCCCTTCCGAGATAGAAAAATCTAAAGTTTCCATAATTCACCTCTACTTATGCAAGTAAGACGTATTTTCTCAATAAGTCGGGGTAATAACTGCTAGATTCCCGCCTTCGCGGGAATGACGAATTTGACTAAGTGCTTGTCATTCCCGCGGAAGCGGGAATCCATAAAATAAATCAACGCGGCATTCCCTCCGATTTATTGAGAATATACAGTTAGACTAATAAAATGATTATTTAATGGGGATATAATAAATGATCCAAAATTGTAGGTCAATAAAAAAGTCTATTTATCTCAACACGTGCGATGGGGGGAAGAACTAAAGGCTAATAGCCGGTTATGACAATTGACACAAAAGCGCGATCCCTATATAATGATTTTCCCAAAGTCCGGGGGCTTTTTATGTCCATGAAACGATAATCTTAGCACAGGAGGGCTCACATGAAGGGGATCTTTAAGTCAGTGGTGATTGGCTGTTTTTTGGTTTTTGCGACGTTCGCTGCATCATCAATTTACGCTGCTGAGGAGCTCGATATACTGACTGGCGACGAATGGATTAAACTCACGCCAGAGCACAAGGTGATGTTTATCTCCGGTATCGGGCATGTGGTTGAGTTCGAACGACAACTAATGGGGAAAGAGCCATCGCTCGAATCAAAGAGTTTTATCCCTCATCTGGTTCAGGGCCTGCGTGGCAAGCCGATCAAGGAGGTGGTCAAGGAGATCGACATTTACTATGATGCAAACCCTAAGGAACTCAGTCTCCCAGTTTACCACATACTCGTTGTAAAAGTGGCAGTACCCAAATAGGTTGCCAAATAAATTGAGGCCAGGTTTCGTCAATTAGTCAAGTGGAAAATGGTTATTTGAGGAGGTAGAAGATGAAACGGGTGAAAATATTAGCATTGGCCATTCTTTTTCCCTTCATACTGGCGTGCGCAGGCATGACCCAGCAGGAACAACGTGCAGTATCCGGTGGTGCAATCGGTGCAGCGGGAGGTGCTATCATTGGGGCCATGGCAGGAAGCCCGGGTGTCGGGGCTGCCATCGGGGGCAGCGTGGGAGTTGCTACTGGTGCTCTCTGGGACGATATAAAGGATAGAGTAAAAGGAAAATAACAACCATCCTACGATTAGACGTCCCCAATTCCGAATTTCTAAGTTTACACAGATCCGGGATGACCTGGAAAGGCGGTGAGGTTTGGCGTTGCGGATTCTGGTGGGCTATGGTGCCTGGCGTGAAGGGGTTCTCAGTCCCCTTGAAGTATTTTGAGTTCCTCCTCACCGACGACTTCAAGCAAGACTTCACCAAGGACCCGGGCGCAATCCCCCACAAACAGGGTACACTCGTCGCGGCGTCCATCTACTCGCCGGGCCTTTACGTCTTCTGGATCATACCAGTTGCACCGTGAGATGGTTTGACAGGTGGTATCGCCATACTTTTCAATAGCCATCTCCTTCAGCCGGTCGTATGCCGATCGGATCGTGGAGGCCAAACGGCCGTCTTCCATTTCATCAAGGTTGGCCCTGCCAAAAAGACACCCAATGGCCTGAGTTACCCCGGCTATGGCCCCACAAAGGTCTCCTCGGTAACAGCCAGCGGTCATCCCTGCCATGGCCCGCAGGGCGCTATCCCTCTCTTCCTCTCCGATCATGTCCAGGCCCACGGCCAGGATGGCCTGGGCTCAATAGAAGTCCTTGGCGAAGAGCTCCATTGCCTTCTTACGCATCATTTCCGGTGTAATCATTACCACAGTTCTCCTTTAAGACTGATAACCCGGGGGATTTGCTGAGGCCGAAGCATTGGAATTCGTTAGCGGCCAGCACGGTGATTGTCATGACGTTCTCTCCGGTGCAAAACCGCCACCTTTCTCCATCAGCTTTTTTCGGGGAGGGCTGAACACATCGATAAGAATTGTCTCTTCAATAAAATGGGAGTAATGTGGGACATTGGATTCAATAAAATACGAGTCGCCCGGCCCCAGCTTGAGTGTAGTGTCGCCCGAATGGAACTCAACCCTTCCTTTTAGTATGTATCCCCCCTGTTCGGACACATGCCTTTCCTCAGGCCATCTCAGACCTGCTCTAAAACGATACAACACCATCATCAGGTGATCTCCCATAATGACTTTGCGGCTTACGTCTTCATTCACGCCTTCCCATGGGATTTCATCCCATACGATCTTCCTTGGCATAAGAATCCTCCTCGGTTTCATATTTCTGTTTTGGACAGAATTAGCGAGGACCTTCCCCGTAACTTAAAGAATCGTAATACTTTAGCGCTTTGAAAACACTGAGGAGTAAGATGACAGACCGCGAGGGTCTTTTTTCCAAAGGACGTAACCCAAATTCTTCACAGCCTGTGGCACGCCCCCTTACCTTTAAATATCCCGATGTAATCGGGACACAGGCAGGGGAGAGGGCTCTTCATAGGGACATCCTCTTATGGGGCTGTTGCGTAACGAGGTTCAAGACCTCACTGCCGTTCTTTGAAATGA
>JAZDES010000025.1:0-48599 GCA_043808585.1 Pseudomonadota bacterium
TAAATCAAAGGGGCCAACTTCCCTATCTGGCTGAGAACGCGTAGGGCTTTTAAATGTAATGGCATGGCCTTCTTGATTGCTTTAACAGATTCTGCCTGTTGATACAGGCCGTTACAGTGCAGGTCCTTGGCGTAAAAGGCATATTCTCCATCAGCAAACCGGACTATCGGTGCTGGATTCCTGGCAGATAATTTCTCATGAACAAAGCCGTGCAGGATATCAAAGTAGTCATCGCCGCCTGAAACATCCTGGTGAAAAAGACTCGTCTCCTCTTCCGTCATTTCAGAGCTGTTAATCTCTAATACGGGTGCATTATCAATCTCCTTAAGCAGCAGGTTGGCAAAACGGAATGTCCCCGTTTCTATCAAAGATTCGAAATGGTACATCCTCTTCAAGGCATCACCTGTTTTCTACCTGCCGCTGTAATCTCCCGGTTACCATCGACGTCCATACGCCACAAAACAGTTGCCATTGAAAATACTGCAAAGAGCAAGGTTTCTGTCAGGTGATTAAAAACCGGCTCAAAAAGACCGACAACAAAGAAGAAGAAAAAGACCGACAGCATACAAAGTCCCCAGCCCCTCATAAAGTCGTCTTTTCCATTTACAATGAGTTTCCAACACATGTAGACGAAGACTGATATTATATACAAAAAAAATCCAAGGCCCACCAGGCCGGTCCGAACCGCGATACTGAACAACATATTATGGGGAACACGAAAAAACTCATGTGGCCAGTATTCCGTGGGTATTCTTGACATATATGCCTCAGGGCTTATCAGGTAACTGCTCCCGTATGTCTGCATGCCAAAGCCAATCCCGCTTATGGGGTAATCCTTTATAATCTCAAGGGAAAGATAATTCGTGCCCATACGTGGATAGTTTGTCTTTGTATCAAACAGACGATGCTTGATCGGCGTTATTGCAACGATGATCAACATTGCTACCAGAAAGGCCACCATGACCTTTCGATATCTGAAAAGCAGTATAATTAATGCCAAAAATATGGCAACCACTGTGCCTCGTGTCTGGGTCAAAATGGTGGTAGCTAACAGCGGGATCATAAAAAATAGCAGGATTGCTCTGCGGACCCACTGAATCTTGGTGAACAGCAGATGCAAAGACATAAGCACTCCAAATGCGGCGAGCATGCTAATACGATTGCACGGGATCTGATCGAAATTCGCCAGCCTCTCTGATAGGTTGTGCCCCAAAATGACATAAAAGTAGACAATTGCCCCGATCGAAAAAATAGTGGCAGAAACAACCATGATCCATGAGACGGCCTCAAACAGTCTCTTTGAGTTGACGAAATTGATCATAATGAAATAGAGTATGATGTACCTGAGCAGATGAGAATAGAAATCATGCAAGCTATTCTTTTCGTCTAGTGCAAAGAAAATGCCCACAAAGGCCCATAATACAAAAAGGCAGAACGGGAGCAGAAGCGGAGTCTTGAACGAGAATCTGGTCGACCTGAAAACTATTAGGAAAAGAGCAATTGATGCGGACAGATAGAAGCATACCTCTTTAATTGAGGTTGTATGTGGAAAGGGATTAAGAAAAATAAGTATCCCTATTAGCACAGGGATACTTCGGTTTAGGATCTCAAGAAATTGCAGGTCTGTGATGGATCTTACTATCTGCGATATTTTGGGGACATGCATCGGGATGTAGATGTTACTCCGTAAGAATCGAATCTGTCTTCCTTAACCTGTCGGGCATAATACCCTGGTCCTCTTTGTCTCTGAGTAAGGGCGCAAGTCAGGTCTTGAACTGCATATCATATAGCTGCCGAAACCGTCCATTCAGGGCCAGCAGGTTTTCACGGGTGCCCGATTCCACAATCCTGCCCCCCTCCAGGACAAAAATGACATCCGCTCGCATAATCGTACTCAGCCGGTGGGCAACAATCAGGATAGTCATGGCGCCTTGTAGTTCTTCAATGGCCTTCTGAACAAATCTCTCACTCTCCGCGTCCAGGGCCGAGGCCGCTTCGTCCAGAATTAAGATGGCCGGATTGACCAGAATCGCTCGCGCGATGGCTATGCGCTGTCTCTGCCCCCCTGATAACAGGGACCCCTGATCTCCTACAATGGTCTCATACCCATTGGGCTGTTCCAGAATAAAGGAATGGGCATGGGCAGCCGTTGCCGCCCCCGCAATGGCTTCCACACCTATGCCTGGATTACCGTAAGAGATATTGTTCGCTATTGTATCATGAAACATAAGGGTATCTTGATTAACAATCCCTATCTGTTTGCGGAGTGATTCAAGGGTAACATCCCGGATATCTATACCGTCAATCGTTATGCTCCCTTTGGTGACATCATAAAAACGGGGAACAAGGTCCAGAAGGGTACTCTTCCCTGCGCCTGTTGACCCCACAAAAGCCGCCATTTCACCCGCCTCCACCCTGAAGGAGATGTCCTTGAGCACCATTCTATCGGGCGAATACCCAAAACTCACATCATTGAACTCAATGGATTTCCTATGAACGGGAAGCGGCCTCGCATCCGGGTGCTCATGGATCTCAGGGACGGATCTCATAATCCCAAAGACCCGCTCGGTCGCGCCTTGAAGGGTCTTAAGATTATTGTGCACCAAGGCCAATCTCTTTATTGGGCTGTAGGCACGTGAAAAGGCGTACATCAGTGACATGAGCTCCCCCAGGGTGTGGTGGAAATAGATTTTTCCTATAATCAAGACGGCAGGCAAGACCAGGAAAACCGTTGAGTCCATCATGGGACCAAGCCCCAGCTGCCATCGGTTCCAGTGCATTATCTTGTTATAGAGGCGGTCTGCTACACCCCTGAACTTCTCAACTTCTGTCTTACCCGTAAAAAACCCATGTACCAATTTGAGACACAGGATGGTTTCGTGGTACATGGAAGTGACCTCGGCGGTCGCATCCTGGACCCTTATTGCATGTTTCTTGACCTTTCTCCCGAACAGGCGAATCAGCCCTAGAATTGGCGGAACCACAATCATTACAAACAGGGCCAGTTTGTAGTTCGTCAGCAGAATGTAAATCATGAACATCAGGGCCGTCAGAGGATACTCGATAATTCCTGTCAGGATACTGGCAATGAGGCCCTGCATCACCGAGAGGTCGGCTGTAGCCCTGGCAATCAGTTCCCCTGATTTGACCTTATGGTAAAACCCCATGGGGAGTGAGACGAATTTTTCGAAAAGGTCTACCCTTAAGGACTTGACCGCCCGGTTGGAAAAGGCAGCGCCGCAAAGTCCCCCGAGATAAATCGTAATCGATTTAATCACAACCGAAAAGAAGGCCACAAGGGTAAGGAGTCCAAGGAGACTGTTCGGTGATACACCTTCCACTACTACCAGCTCGGTCCGATGCCAGGAGAACCATGATCCGGAATCAAACGCAATCCATGGTATTTTCCAGGTCACCGGATCTGAGCCTGTCTTCATCCCCTCATCAACAAAGGGCTGTAGGAGATAGGCTGGCACTACCACAAACAACGCCGATATGCCTGTAAGCACTAATGAACAAATAACCAACCCTCGATGGCGTTTTACGTATGAGGCGATGTCTTTACCTAGAATAAAGTCCAACATCTTTCATATCTTCCTTAGCAGACTACCCTCTTTCAGAAGAAGGCTGCCTATGGTAGAGTTGTCTTTCAACTGCTGAGCTCACTTCTTCCACAGTCAATTCTTCGAGGCAGCGGCTGACCTCGCTATCATCGCACCCCTTCCGCCTGCACGGCACACACGAAAAATCCTTCTGGACCACCACATGCTTCTCTCCCCTGGGTGCCCAAGAGACTGGGGAAGAGGGTCCGAAAATGGTTACGGTTGGGGTACCGACTGCCCCAGAGATGTGCATGCCGGAGCTGTCTACCCCAATGAATAGCCGGCAGTACCCCAAAATAGCAGAGAACGCGCCTATTGAGGTCTCTCCGGCAAGATTATACACGTTCTCTTTGCACCTCTTTATTATCTCAACTATCCTCCCTCTTTCAGCAGAGGAACCGGTGAGAACGACCGGAAACCTGTATTTTATGCCAATCCAGTTGATCAACTGGATATATTTGTCGATCCCCCATTCCTTATAGTGCCAGAGAGAAAAGGGTTGTACGACGATGAGGGGTTGGTCCAGCAGAACCCCATGTTCTTTCAAGAGAGCGGCAGCCCTTTTTCGCCTCTCCCTCGGCACGCGAAGCTCTGGCCTGACGTCTTCTGTTCTAAATCCATATGTCATGAGGAGTCTGAAGTAATAATCACCCACGTATTGACGGGGTACGTATTCATCGGAGGCCAGGTGGTTGAAGATACGATTTCGCCACCCTTTGCCGTCACCACGGTACCCTACCCTGTACCGAGCACCTGTAAGGAGAGTTAGGATCGCACCCCGGGTCCCGGTTCGCATATCGATCACCAGATCAAAGCGAAATCTCCTCAGACCCAGGAGAAAATTCTTTTGATATTCTATTTCCTGGCCCAGGCTCCTTTTCTCTTTGTTTACCGAAATGACCCCTGTTGACCAGGGACAATCTTCAATCAGTTCCCTGGCCTTTTCTCTGACCGCAACTATTATAGTCGCCTTTGGGAAATTCTCGCGCAGGGCCCGGATGCAGGGAAAGCTGAGGACAACGTCCCCAATGTCGCCAAGCTGTATCAGCAGTATATTGTGAATATCCTTCTTTGTTAAATCTATTCCCTTACCCATCAGTGACCATAGAATCCATCGGATGCCGATATGATTTCGCCCTCTGAGGAGAGACCTGAAAACCCCTTGAGGGCCTTCGCTCTTCTCTCTTTCCGATTCAGGACCAATTCGTAATCCAGTCTGTCCCTGTGCCTACTTTTTGTTACCTTGTGATGAAGGTGATATTGAAGTGCCGAAAACCATAGATTCCTGCATCTTACTCCACTGTGAAATAGCCTGTAGCAGATATCTGAATCTTCCCTCCCCCAGAGCTGATCAAAGGTCTCATCATATCCATCTACTCTCAAGAAGTCCTGTCTCGACATGGAGAGATTGCAGCCCCTGAGAGAGGTCTGGAATCTTTTTGGCCTTGCCAAGATCCTCCCCAGCTTCAGGAATCGAAAGGCATTCTTCCTATTTTCAAGGCCTGCTAGAAAGGGGGAAGGGGGATCAAAGATCCCATTGGTCAAGACCCGTCTCGTATAATCTTCAGGCAAGAATGTCCGTTTCCCCTGCAAAAACATACCCCTTTTGGCAAATGTTAGGTGATCGATAATAAAATCAGGGTGTAGGACCACGTCATGATCTACAAATATGAGGTAGGGGGCACTGCAATTCCTGACCCCCAGATTCTTTACCCTCGCCTGCCTTATCCCCGAGTCAGGATGCCAGACGTGGCACCACCTCAGGCCAGATTTTTCTAATACATTTCTTACCGTTATCGCTGTCTCAGGGCCAGATCCGTCATCCGCTATAACGATTTCCAGATCGGTCTCTGATTGTGCCCTGACGCAGTGCAGAAGAACCTTGAGGGCCTCTGGCCAGTTGTACGTTGTTATGATCAGTGAGACCTTCATGGCATTCTTAAATCAAAAATCTTACGGGTTATTTCTGCCTTGTTGACCGGCGCTGGACCATCATCTCTCTGGCCTTCGCGTATTTCATGAACGACCCCCCGCCATTCAGGATAGATATTACTAATCCGTCAAAGCCATCGAGCACTCCCAGTTCGAATATGTATGTCCTCACAAGCATCCAAAGCCCGTGGGTAATGGGCGACCACCATGCGGACCGATTTCCCTTTCTCAGGATCTCCCTTGCTGCCAGAGTGGAATATGTCTCCATCTTGTGTATCAAGTCTGAATAGCTTTGGAAACTGTAGTGTTCAATAGGGACATCAAGCTCTTTGACGGCCCCGTCGGAGATCCACCGCTCGTGCACAAGGTGCTCACTGAATCGGCCCTTCGTCCGATTCACCAGGCGCACAACCCTCTCCGGCCACCACCCGCAGTGACGAATCCAGCGCCCGTGGAAGTAGTTTTTCCTCAAAAAACTGTATGCGGTAAACCCTGGTTCAGGATCATCCAGGAGTTCTCCTATCTTCACCGCCGTTTCTACGGGAATCCGCTCGTCTGCGTCCAGAATCAAGACCCAGTCATTCGAACAGTTGTCAACGGCAAACTGTTTTTGCCCGGCATAGCCACGCCACTCTTCCGTCATAACCCTGCACCGAAATGCCATGGCTATACTAACGGTCTTGTCCTGGCTGCCTGAATCCACCACCAGTATCTCATCAGCAAAGGAGAGGCTCTTCAGACAGCCGGGAAGGCGTTCCTCTTCATCTTTGGTAATTATGGCGACTGAAACCGGCATACCCTTTATTTCCCGAAACCACTATGGCCATCCAGCAGTTCTAATTAGTGCTTGACGGAAAACTCAGTTTTTTCGGTCAAAAATTCGAAATCCTAATTTCGAAACTTGAAACAATGACAAAATTCTCCAAATTCTAACGACCGAAACAAAAAAGCCTTGAAGTAACACAAAAGTAATACCTGAATCTTGAACATTGACAATCTCGTAAAAGGTCCGAAATGACCCGTTTTCGGTCTAAAAGGCTTTTTACGAGTCCATCAACATTCGTATTTCGGATTTCTTGCTTCGGATTTCCAGTTTGGCTACCTTAAGACAGCCTGGTGCCCAAAATTAGTATTGCTGATGGTCATCACTCTTTTCCTTTTCATTTGAGCAGGACCGCTTCAAAACCCGGAGGGACCTCCTGCTTAAAGATCGCATCTGGAATAGGTTCATTGAAGACCATGCGTTTGAGGCTGAGTTCAACCATAGCATCATTTTTCGAATCGTCCAATCTAATCGTCCTGGCGTAGAAAATGCCCCCATGGTCCTCATAGTCTGAATACAGCGTCTCTATCCCTCGCCCTGGAAATGAGATTGAACGGGGAAAATTGCTCCCGCTGAAAACCTCCATGACCTGTACAACCTCCTCTTCCTTACTCAAGAACGTGATGCTATTTGTCTTTACTGAGATTGCATGATCATACTCTCTCAAGATAGGGCAGCCCCTCAAGAAGGACCAAATCTGGTCAGGGTCCAAACCGACTGGAAAGAACCTTGATGTTGCAAACCCTCCCAGGGAGCCGTGATACACTCGTTTATCCTGAAAGGAAAGGATGTGGATACTGGAGTCCTGGATTAGGATATCAAGAAGGGGGCGGCCCCAAGGATGTGTGATTTCGACCTTAATCGTCAAAGGATCTCTGATGCCAGCTACCAGGATGTCTGACTCGGTCTCTGACCCCTTATCCTTTATCATCAAACTGCCGGAACTGAAAAGGGTGTAGACCCGGCCTTCCTGCTTTCTAAGGCTGGCGACGATCTCTGAGACCTTCTTTTGATCTAGAACCGAAGGGGATGGCGTAACGTAAACAAAGGAACAGCATTGAAAAAGTATAAGCCCCAGGCCTACTATGAGACATCCGACGCTGTGATTTGGTTTGAGAAGAATCAATTTCCGCGTTTCAAAAGCTGGCGTACCTCGCTGATCTTTTCCTTTAGCTTCTTCTCATCAGCAGGTTTAAGGGAAAGGGCCTTATCATAGTGCTTCAGGGCATCCTCGTATCTCTTTAGCTTAAAATAGGCGTCTCCCAGGTGCTCGGTTATGGTGGGATCATCTGGGGTAAGCTCTGCCGCCTTCTCCAGATGGCGGACTGCCTCATCATATAGACCTTTCTGATAATAGACCCACCCCAAGCTGTCTAATATATAGCCGCTATCGGGCTTTAGCTTTAGGGCCTTTTGGATTAAATCCATGGCCTCATCCAGTCTTACCCCCTGTTCAGCATAAGTATACCCTATATAATTGAGGGAATCCGCATGATCAGGGTCTATTTCCAGGACCTTCCGCATCTGCTCAATACAGGAAGCCTTATCACCGCTCTTATCAAAGAGCACACCCATTCGAAAGATCAGCTCTGTGTTTTTCTTATCCTGCTCGAGGCCAGCTTTGATGACCTCTCTGGCCTTTTCATATTCGTCTTTGGCCTCATAGATGGATGAAAGAACCAGGTAAAGCTCGACCCTCCCTTTTTCCACCGAGATGGCCTTATTGAGAACTTCTATAGCCTCCTCATATTTTTTCTGAATACCCAAGAGATGAGCGATATGCATCTGGGCGTTGATATAGTACTTTGACTCCGGTTTTATCAGCCTGAAATGCTCGAGTGCCTTTTCAGTATCGGCCTTCTCTTCATAGGCTGTCGCCAGATAATATCTGGACTTATGGTCCTCAGGCCATGCAGAAACGATCAGATTCAACTCATTAATGGATTCATCAAACCTTCCTTGCCCGAGGTATATTAGCCCCAGGGCCTGCCTTCCCTGCTCCCCAGGTTTCAAATGTTTTTTGATCTCTTCCATTTGCTGCTCGGCCTTTTTCTTTAGACCGAGCTTGAGGTAGAGATTTGCAAGCCTTTCCTTGGTAGCCATACTATCAGGGTAGATCTCCACCAGCCTTTCATAGGTCTTAGCAGCCTTTTCCAGCCTGTCAGTCACCTGGTAAAGGGTCCCCAGATCAAACAGGGCCGGCTCGAGGGTGTTGTTGAGTTCAAGGGCCCTGAGAAGGGCCTCCTCGGCTTCTTGGTAACGTCCCATCTCCAAGTTAATTCTGCCCCGATAGTAATGCCCTATCGTTAGTTCGGGATCTTGCTTGGTGAGTATCTCTAGCTGCTCAAGGGCCTCTGGAAAAAGCCCCTTCTTGATTAGAATAGTTGTGAGGAAGAGCCTTATACGCCTATTTTCAGAATCAATACCAAGAATCTTTTTGTACTGCTCAATGGAAAGGTCATCTTTTCCCGTAAGGGCATACAGATCCGCCAGAAGTATTCTGGCCCCGACATTTTCAGGCTCCAGCTCCACGCACTTGGTGGCATATGCCAAGGCATCCTCGTGTTTGTTGAGCTCTTTTAAAATGGTTGCCATCTTCAGGTAGAGGTAAGGGGAGTTTGGGTCTTTTTTTAAGGCTGCGAGCAAGTATTTTTGCGCCTCTTCATAATTTCCTTGAAAGGCTGTCATGGATGATAGCAAGAAGTCGGTATAAGCCTCCTGTATGTTATCCTTTCCCTCGTATGAGATCTTTTTTTCCTGTGGGACATCCACACGCCCATTTGGTGGTTCGCTGGGCGCAAGCTGAGAACACCTCGGCAGGACTCCCACGAAAAAGATGAGAACAAGGACCTTGCTAAGCTTTAGATATTTGAATAATGAAAGTGAAGTCATTTTAGGAAATCAGAGTACTGCTCTTCAAAATTCGGAATCTCTTCCTTTAGCCACTTCTTTATATTATTGACAATCTTCTCCTGGATCTGACGGACCCTTTCTCGCGAAATATCATACTTGTCCCCCAGTTGCTGGAGAGTTAGCGGCTTCTCAGCAATTATTCGGTTGTCGAAGATATCGGCCTCTTTCCCAGAGAGTAACTTGCGAAACTCTTTGAGCTTCAGGGAAAGGAGTTCCTGGCTCTCTTTTTCTGATATCTCCTCATCAACCGCCTTCCCCGGATCAGGTAACAGGGCACCATAGGCCTCTCTTGAATCATCGCTCACCGGAGTACTCAGAGAAACCTCCCACCCTCCCAGCCGCTGGCTCATCTCAACAACCTCTTCCTCCTTAACATCGAGCCGTTCAGCCAGAAGTTTGGGTTCAGGACTAAAGCCTTGGGCTATCAGTTTGTCCCGCTCTTTGGCCAGATTGAAAAATAGTTTACGCTGGCTCTGGGTGGTTCCAATCTTCACCAGTTTCCAGTTGTCCATTATAAATTTCAACATGTATGCCTTGATCCAAAATGAGGCATAGTAGGAAAGTTTTATGCCTCGGTACGGATCAAATTTTTCCACTGCCTGTAAAAGGCCCAGATTTCCCTCCTGAATCAGGTCTAAAAGGTTCTTGGTCCAGTAGCGGTGAAAATCCATGGCAATCTTTACTACCAGCCTTAGGTTGGAGGTAATCAGCCGATAGGCCGCCCTTTGATCCTTTTTCTCCCTGACCCTGATAGCCAGTTCCTTCTCCTCTTCTCTCGTCAACAATCGATACCTCTTTATTTCAAGGAGGTACATCTGAAGAGGATCATAAGGAACCAGGGCCTTATCTTCGGACGGGACCAGGGGAGCGAGGTTCAGCTCGCTTGGAATGGGATACTGATCATCACCCTCTTGTATTTCTTGTTCTTGGAACGATAGCTCTTCTGTATCATCCATAAGCAGTTTTAATAATTGGTGGTTTCGGGTAAATTTAGAAGCCATCACGCGGTTCCTGGACCACTCAGCCTACCGTAATCCTCATATATCTCTTCTTTCCTGCCCTCAGGATCAAGGAACCGTTCTCAAGATTTCTTGAGTCAATTATCTGATCGAAAGAATAGAGCTTTTGCCCATTTATGTATCCACCCCCCTGAGAGATGAGTCGACGGGCCTCACCTCGACTCGCCGTGAGGGCAGTTTTTTCAAAGAGGATGTATGCAGGAATTCCTTCCTCAAGCTCTTTTTGGCTTATGGTATAGGCCGGCACGGATTCGGAGAATACCGACTCCCCAGAACCGAAAAGCTGCATGGAAGCCTCACGGGCTTGATCAGCTTCCCTTTGGCCGTGGCATATTTTGGTGGCCTCATAGGCAAGCACCTCTTTTGCCACTCGGATATCTGAGCCCTCCTTCCTGCCCAACTCCTGGACTTTACTCATTGGCAAGACAGTGAAAAAACCCAGAAAACGCTCAACGTCACGGTCATCCTGGTTGATCCAATACTGATAGTACTCATAAGGGGAAGTCATTTCTGCCTCGAGCCAAACAGCCCCTTTGAGGGTCTTGCCCATTTTAATGCCTGAGGAGGTGATCAAGAGGGGAAAGGTAAGACCATGAATCACTTCACCCTCCAGCCGCCTTGTAAGGTCCGCACCAGCCAGGATGTTGCCCCATTGATCATTGCCTCCCATCTGTAAACGGCAATCGTAATATTTGAACAAGTACCAGAAATCATAGGCCTGTAAGAGCATATAATTAAACTCGATAAAATTCAGGCCAGTTTCCAGCCTTGCCCTATAGCTCTCTGCAGCCAGCATCCTGTTCACACTGAAGTGTCTCCCGATATCCCTCAGGAAGTCAATGTAACCCAGTCCTGTCAGCCAGTCGGCATTGTTAACCATAATAGCTTTTCCGTTACTGAAATCCAGGAAGCGTGACAGCTGCCTTTTAAGGGCCTCAGCATTCTCATCTATCTCTTTCCGCGTCATTATGGGACGCGTTTCGGTCCTTCCGCTTGGGTCACCCACGAGGGCCGTGCCACCACCAACCACAACAATGGGTCTGTGCCCTGACCTCTGCATATGAACCAGTGACATGATGGGAAGAAGGCTCCCCACATGCAAACTCCTTGCAGTCGGATCGAACCCAATGTAGCAGCTTATTGGCTCTTGTAACTGCTTCCTCACCAGGTCTTTATCAGTGACCTGCTCAACAAAACCCCTGGCCTCCAAGATATCGAATACGTTTTCCACTCTAGCCTACGAGTCCCTTCTGCATCTGTTTCTTCCCTTCAGCCGGCTCCGAGGAACTTCCGTCTCACGCATGTCAAGGATTCCCCGCCGTCTTCGGCAGCCTCAGGCGCACCACTTGTCCCCGTTTCCCCAAACCTTCAACCCTCTCCCCATTTAATTCGAGTTCAATTCCCCCCGCATTGCCTATGAGCAGTTCAAAGCCCTTCTCAGCAGTCCACTCGGGTTCACTTCCGGGTTGAAAGATGTATTCCTTGGGATCTTTGTCGTCCACGAATATCCTGACCCAGGTCCTTTCCTTGACAACCGCTCTAAGAACAAGCCCTCTCGACTTCTCTGAGCCGGTAGTTTTGGTCTGGGATCTGTCCGGGCCGGATACCTCTTTGGAATTATCTGACGGCACATCTTCACCGCCGTCAGCCGGAACCGACTCTAGAGCGGGGCTTGACTGTTCTTCCCGAGCCCGTACCACCTGCTCAATCTGATTGGAGTTCTGGCCTTTATCTTGCTTCTCATCTGCCATACTAGCAATGGGACTGGTCATCTCAGTGCTGACTGGGGCTTTCTCCAGGGCCGGGTGCTCTCTCCAAATGAAATAGGCGGATACACCAGCCACGAGGACGAAGACCAAAGAAATGGGGAGCAAGAGCTTCTTCCATCTCTCAGGGGGCACGGCAGGTGGCCTCAGAACCGTATCTTCAGTAACAATGGTTCTTCGGTAGCCCTCCACAATTTCATCTTCATCTAAACCGAGGGCACGGGCATAGGATCGGACAAATCCTGTTACAAAACCGGGCGAAGGGAGACTCTCCCAGTCTTCATGTTCCAAGGCCTCAAGGATGTAAGGCCTTAGTCTGGTTATTTTGAAGACCTGGGAATAGGTGAATCCCCTCCTTTCTCTCTCCTTCCTAAGAATGCTGCCGATCCCCACCGGAAAGGCCTTTCCCCTGTCCTCCAGAGTTCCTCCCACTCCTCCTGTATCGGGTTTCGATCCAGCAGCAGGTGGCTTATGTTCGTCTTGGGTCATTTTTGGAGACTATCAAAATATGATCTTGGTGTAAGCACTTTCCCTTAGTCCCTTGATCCAAGTGGAATACCTCTTGTCCAGCTCCTCACGGTAAAGGATGCCGTAAATTGCATCTCTTACCTCTTCGAACGGTCTAACTCCTCCCCCATGCCTTTCAACTACCTTTATGATCTGGATGCCGTTGGGCACAGCGATTGCCTGGCTTATCTCCCCGGCAGACATGCCTTTGATAATGTTTGTAAGTTTCGGATTAAGTTCCGAGGCCTTGAAAAAACCTATATCACCTCCGTCTTTGGCCCCGGGCCCCTGGGAGAATTTTTTTGCCAATTCCCCGAAATCTTCACCGTTCCTAAGCCTTACCAGAATCTCTTCTGCCTTCAGATTGAGAGAGCGGGCCCCATTTTGATTTGATGAGTCCTCTTGTCTCAGGGCAATAACCGCAAGGTGAACTTTCTCATTGGCCCTGAATTGCTCCTTATGCTGCTCATAGTACTCTTTGATCTTTTCTTCCCGAAGGATTACCTTTGACTTTACTTCAAAGTTTATCAGTTCCACCTTTTCCAAATCCCTTTTCATGTTTGCCTTGTATTTCTCATAGGTAAGCCCTTGCCCATTGAGTTCGGCAATCAGGTCTTCGTGAGTCAAATGGTTATCTTCTTTTATCTTCTCAATGGCCGCATCCACTTGCTTTTCCGTCACACTGATACCAAGTTGACGGATCTTCTCTGAAGCGATCTTTTCCTCGATCAGGTAATCCACGATCTTGCGGCGCGTTTCGATATAGCGCTGTTCATCCATTGCCTTGAGCTCATTTGGTTCGAAGCCGGTCATTTCTTTCATCCTGGTGTTCAGCTCGTGGAGCGTGATCAACTCGTCGTTTACTATAGCGACAACTCTGTTACGGAGTTCAGCCGCGACGGACGCATCGCTAGAAAGTCCAATCGTTAGAAAAGGAACAAAATAGAGAAAAATCTTCCACTTCTTCATCTCTATAAGGGCTCCCGTCTGTTTAGAAGATCCTGGTTGGCATGGACCTTAAATTCAGCCATCAGCTTCTTGAATACCTTGGGCCGCGCCCAAAGAAAAAATGCTTCCATAAACTTTTTATATTACCAGCAACTAAGAAAAATGCAAGCATATTTGACACGATAAGGCTTGACGCCCCCCTTTTTTTATGATAGCGAAAACCGTTTGGAAAAGGCTAAGGGATTTTGCCTATTGCTGAGGAACCGGAAAGGGATAATATCCACTAACGGAAAAAATCAACAGAAGGAGGATTCGATACATGGCTTACAACGCAGTAGAAATGGCTGACTGGCAGATCTCCGAGGCAGCGGAGGAAAATATGCCAACACCCGATGAGTGGAGGGAGAAACTTGGCCTAGAAAAGGACGAAATTCTCCCCATGGGCAGGCTGGGCAAATTAGATTTCTTGAAGATCATTGACCGCCTTGCTGACAAACCGGACGGAAAGTACATTGAGGTAACCGCCATCACCCCCACCCCGTTAGGTGAAGGGAAAAGCACCACATCTTGCGGCCTGATGGAGGGCATGGGCAAGATAGGCCTGAATGTGGGCGGGTGTCTGAGGCAGCCTTCCGGCGGGCCAACTATGAACATCAAGGGAACAGCGGCCGGGGGCGGCAACTCCTTGCTGATTCCTATGACGGAATTTTCTTTGGGGCTGACAGGGGATATCAACGACATTATGAACGCCCACAATCTCGCCATGGTGGCCCTGACAGCCCGCATGCAACACGAGCGGAACTACAATGACGAACAGCTCCAGAGGCTGACCGAGATGCGCCGCCTCGACATCGACCCCACACGTGTGGAGATGGGCTGGATCATGGACTTCTGCGCCCAGAGCCTAAGAAACATTGTCATCGGATTGGGTGGCCGAATGGACGGTTTCACCATGCAATCAAAATTCGGGATCGCTGTTTCTTCTGAACTGATGGCCATCCTTTCCATCGTCAGGGACCTGGCGGACCTGAGAAAACGACTTGATGAGGTCACCGTGGCCTTTGACAAGTCAGGAAAACCCGTTACCGCGGGCGACCTTGAATGCGGCGGCGCCATGACAGCTTGGATGCGAAATACCATTAACCCGACCCTCATGTGCACGGCCGAATATCAGCCTTGCATGGTCCACGCAGGTCCCTTTGCAAACATCGCCGTGGGGCAGTCTTCCATTATCGCTGACCGTGTTGGGCTCAAGCTCTTTGACTACCATGTAACCGAAAGCGGCTTCGGTGCAGACATCGGGTTTGAAAAGTTCTGGAACGTGAAATGCCGTTACAGCGGTCTGAAGCCGCACGTGTCCGTCCTGACATCCACCATCCGGGCCCTCAAGATGCATGGCGGGGGACCCAAGGTTGTTGCAGGACTTGCCCTTCCCAAGGAATACACCAAAGAGAATGTCGGTCTGGTGGAAAAGGGTTGTGAGAACATGGTGCAGCACATCAACACCATCCGGAGGTCTGGTATGAATCCGGTAGTCTGCATTAACGTCTTCCATACCGATACGGATGCAGAAATTCAGGCCGTCAGAAAGGCTGCCGAAGCGGCCGGGGCGCGCTGCGCCAAGTCCACTCACTGGGCTGACGGAGGAGATGGGGCCATAGAGCTGGCCGAGGCAGTAAAAGAGGCCTGCGAAGAGAAAGCCAATTTTGAATTTCTTTATCCTCTTGAAATGAAACTCCGCGCCCGGGTGGACAAGATCGCCAAAGAGGTGTACGGGGCCGACGGGGTTTCATGGACACCTGAGGCCGAGGCCAAGGCCAAAATGCTTGAGGGTGATTCCAAGTATGATGAATACGCCACCATGATGGTGAAGACTCACCTCAGCTTGACCCATGATCCGGCCGTCAAAGGGGTGCCAAAAGGGTGGCTCCTGCCAATACGTGACGTCCTGATCTATTCAGGGGCAAAGTTCCTCTGTCCCTGCGCTGGTGCAATCAGCTTGATGCCGGGTACCAGCTCCAACCCCGCCTTCAGGAGGGTAGATGTGGATACGGCTACCGGAAAAGTGACAGGGTTGTTCTAAGAGAAATCGGCCTGAAATAGAACGCAACAGAGAAAGGAGGGAGACCCGCCCTCCTTTCTCTGCCTTCGGGGTCCCTATAGCCCATTCGGACCTGGTTTCAATCCCCATTTGGTAATCAACCGAACGTTAAGCTCTCTTTTTTCCTATTTACTGACCCTTGTTCGAGGTTGACATGACTCTTTGCATATAGTCTGTTAGGAGACATGAAATTCATTGCTGATCTCCACATCCACTCCCGGTTTTCGAGGGCCACCTCCAGGGACCTGGATCCTGAACACCTCTCCATTTGGGCACAGAAAAAGGGGATCACCGTCATGGGGACGGGGGACCTTACCCACCCTGGCTGGCTCTCAGAACTAAAAGACAAGCTGATCGAGGCAGAAGGCGGCCTTTACCGGTTAAGATCTGACCTACAAAAGATAGTAGACTCAGAGGTGCCCCCTTTTTGCCTTGCCCCCACCCGGTTCCTTCTCTCGGGTGAAATAAGCTGTATATACAAGAAAGATGGAAAAACCAGAAAGGTACATCACCTTATCCTGATGCCCAGCATGGCATCCGTGGTCAGATTCAACGAGAGACTGGGCCGAATTGGCAACATAGCCTCCGACGGCAGGCCTATCCTCGGGCTTGATTCGAGGGACCTGCTGGAGATCGTCCTTGAGGTAACGGAGACGGCCTTCCTTATCCCTGCCCATATCTGGACCCCCTGGTTCTCTCTTTTTGGATCTAAGTCCGGCTTTGATGGGGTCGAAGAATGCTTCGGAGATCTTACCGGCCACGTTCATGCCCTGGAGACCGGCCTATCCTCGGATCCACCTATGAACCGTCTCCTCTCAGCTCTTGATCCCTATTTCCTGGTTTCCAATTCTGACGCCCATTCCCCCGGCAGAATAGGCCGGGAGGCAAATATCTTTGACACAGGGCTCGATTACAACGGAATCATCCAGGCCATGACCACTGGCCACGGGTTCATAGGAACCATCGAGTTCTTTCCGGAGGAGGGCAAATACCACCTCGACGGTCACCGCAAATGCCAGATCAGGTTTCACCCATCTGAGACCGCTGAACACAATGGGCTCTGCCCGGAATGCGGAAGGCCATTGACGATCGGAGTCCTTCACAGGGTATATGAACTCTCGGATCGTGAGGATCGTGAGCGCCCCAGGCTCTCAAAGGATTTTTTCAGCCTTATTCCTATGGCCGAGATCCTCTCAGAGATCTTGAACACGGGTCCTGCCACCAAGACGGTCATGTCATTTTATGAGCGGCTTCTCATGGAACTGGGACCGGAACTAAAGATTCTCCTCGACGTCCCACTGGAGCGAATCAGGGCCGCGGGAGGACCCCTCCTAGCAGAGGCAGTTGACAGAATGCGCAGAAGCCAGGTGATTCGAGAGGAGGGTTATGACGGCGAGTTTGGAAAAATCAGGCTCTTCAACGTTTCGGAGAAACAGTCCATATCAGGACAGAGCGCCTTGTTTGGGTCCTTCCCGGCAAGATCTCCCAGCCAAGAGAAGGCTGGTCGTCGTCAAAGGAAGTTTCTGGAAAAGGAAAAACTCTCCGTGTTAGAAAAGCCCCCTTCAGCAGAAGATTCGATCCTGGACCCACTCAACCCTGAGCAAAGATCCGCCGTACTCCATGCGGAAGGAAATTTGCTAATAGTGGCCGGCCCCGGCACAGGAAAGACCATGACATTAACCCATCGGATTGCCCATCTGATCCGAACGGGTATGGCAGAGCCGGAGCAGATCCTGGCAGTCACATTCACAAGAAAGGCCGCTAGAGAAATGAACCAAAGAATCACCACGCTACTACTAGGAGGCAAACGACCTGCCCCCCTCTCTCGAGCCCCAGGAAGGGCAGAAACGCCGTGCGAGGTCACGGTAGCCACTTTTCACAGGTTCTGCATGGAGACCCTCAGGAAGTATGGCCGAGTGATAGGCCTTCCTCCTGATTTCACCCTTTGCTCTGAATGGGATTCAGAGAATGTTGCCGTTGAGATCCTAACTGAATTTGGAGTCAGCAGACGTTCCTTGGTAAAGTTCTTAAGGTGCCTTTCCAAACTGAAGACCGAGTCTGTCTTGGGACCGGGAGAAAGGTCTATTGACAATCAGTTCCTCCATCTTTGCCACGAATACCAGCGTAGATTGAGAGAGCTTGGAATGCTGGACCTTGAGGACCTTGAAGTGGAGGCATTGAGGCTCCTTCGGGATTACCCTGAGGCCTGTGCAGAGTATTGTCAAGGGTTCAAATGGATCTTTGTGGACGAGTATCAGGACACAAACAGGATCCAGGTTGAACTTCTAAAGGCACTGTACAGAAACGCAGGAGGAGATATCTGTGCCATCGGCGACCCTGATCAAGCCATTTATGGTTTCCGTGGAGCTGATGTCGGAAATTTCTATCGGTTTGCTGAGGACTTTCCGGTAGCTAAAGAAATAACCCTGATCAGAAACTACAGGTCCACCAGGTCGATATTAGATTGTTCCGCTGCTCTCATGGGTAAGCCAAGGCCGCTTGAATGTGAAACTGAGAGGGGTGGTCCCATATCCCTTGCTCCATGCCGGACCGATTCAGAAGAGGCAGAGATGATAGTGGAGCAGGTCGAAAGGGCCATAGGAGGCACATCATACTTCTCCCTGGACACTGGGAGGGTGGCCTCCCATCAAGGAGACCGCTCTCTGGGGTTCGGAGACATAGGTGTCCTCTACCGTCTGAACAGCCAGGGAGCCGTGCTGGAGAAGGCCTTTGACAGGGCAGGGATTCCCCTTGTGCGAGCAGGCGAAACCCCACTTGTTGCAAGGTATCCCGTAAATATCCTGTGGCGGTTTTTCCAGACGCTCCGCTACCGCGACAATCCCTATTACCAAAGGCAATATGATCACCTCCTTTCAGATTTCGGCATGAGAAGAGGAGAGACTATCCCAGCCTTTGAAGGAGTGGGATCTGTCGCAGATCTCTTAGATAAGGCCGTGGAATTCCATGGTTTAGAGGCTGAATCAGATGAATCTCTTGAGACCTTGATGCGCCTAAGGCAGTGGGCCATGGATTTTGAAGGAAATGTGGAGACCTTTCTGGACTCTCTTTCCCTGGAAAGGGGAATAGATCATGAGGTGCTTCGGGGTGATCGTGTAGCCCTGATGACGCTTCATGCAGCCAAGGGGCTTGAATGGCCGGTGGTCTTTATCGTAGGATGCGAGGATCGGCTAATGCCCTGTTCCCTATTCGGAAGACATGATGAAGATGAAGAGAGGCGTCTGTTGTATGTAGGAATGACCCGTGCCCGCTCGCAGCTTATCTTATCCCACGTGAGTAGGCGGCTCCTCACTGGGCGTATCCTTGAGATGGATGCGTCCCCTTTCCTTAACGCAATCCCCCGGACCCTTTTAAGACCCGTTGAGCGAGCTGCCAGAAAGCCCAAAGGGAGAGCTCACAGACAACTCAACCTTTTTAATGCTTGAAGGCCCGCTGGCCCGTAAAGACCATTGTCACTTGGGGCTCGGCCTCGTTGCAGGCCTCAATCGCCTCAAAGTCCCGGAGCGACCCACCAGGCTGGACAATGGCCGTGACCCCTTCCCTTATGGCCACATCCACCCCATCCCTGAAGGGGAAGAAGGCATCAGACACCGCACAGGAGCCGATAAGTCCGCCCTTTGCCTCCCGCGTCTCCTGATCGATCTCCTCTAAAAGGGCGCGGTCCCTCTTTCCCTTCTTAACGGCCAGTTCCAGGTCCTTGTATGAAATGCCGTGCCTCTTGAAGCATAAGGCATCTGCATACTTGGTATATGCCTTGAAGATGGCAATCTCTGCAACACCAACCCTGTCCTGCTCGCCTGTCCCGATCCCTACGGTTACCCCGTCCTTCACATAGATGACCGAATTGGAGGTGATGCCCTGCTCAACCTGCCATCCGAAAAGCATATCTCTTTTCTCTTCACTTGTCGGCTTCCTGGCAATGGTGTATGTCCTGCCCTGGTACTCGGCGGAGGCAAGGGCAAAATCCTGAACAGACCTTATTCGGTTAAGTGGCGACTGCTGGACAATGATCCCGCCGTCAATCAGACTCTTAAAGTCTACAAATCTCATGTCAGCATACTCGGATAGCCTATCCATCCGGCTGATCTGTATTATTCTGAGATTAGGACTTCTGCAAAGGATATCAACTGTCCCCTCTTCAAACCCGGGGGCGGCCACCACCTCCAGATAGTTCTTTGAGACCATTTCAGCGGTCGCCAGATCCACCGGCCGGCTAAAGAGGGCGCAGCCACCAAACGCCGCGATACGGTCTGCCATGTTGGCCCTGTCGTATGCCTCTGCAAGTGTTGAACCGTAAGCAACACCACAGGGGTTGTTGTGCTTGACGATCACCACTGCAGGCCCTTCATTGAGATACTTCATGATATTGAGGGCATTATCCACGTCTGTCAGATTGATCTTGCCGGGATGCTTTCCACTCTGGAGCATATCCTCTTCACTTATGGCTGAGACAAGGCCACGTCCTGGCCCAACAAACCGGCATTCCCCAAGGACCAGGTTGCCGTTTAAGAGTTCATACAGGGCGGCTTCCTGTCCAGGGTTTTCACCGTAGCGAAGCCCTTTCTCAATGAGTTCTCCTGTCTTTTCATCAGGGATCTTCCAGGACCTCTTCCTGTAGACCAACATCTGATCACCAAAAGAGATGGTCATCTGGGGAGGAAAGTGGTCATCCAGCACGGTCCGGTACATTCTTTTCAGGTCATCACCCATCTCTTGCTCCCTATTCCTTCAAAGGCCCCGGCAATGTCCTCGCTGCAATTCCCCAAGGCCGTTTGCTCATCCTCTCGATCAAAGTCTTTACGGTTTATCCAGGTCACGGCGTTTTGAGACGTCTTTATCCTTCTTATCCTTTTCTACGTAAGCGTAAGCATTATGGTTATGGATTGATTCAAAATTTTCGGCTCCCACGGCAAACCAGGTGATGTTAGGATCCTTGTTCAACTTGAGTGCGATCTCCCTCACAACATCTTCAACAAACATAGGATTCTGGTAGGCCTTTTCGGTCACGTATTTTTCGTCCTCGCGCTTCAGCACTGAATAGACATCGCTAGAGGCGGATTCCTCGACCAGCCTTATCAGATCTTCTATCCATACGAACTTCTTGAAACGGACCTCCAGCCGGACCTCTCCCCGCTGATTATGTGCACCAAACTCGCTAATTTCCTTGGAACAGGGGCAAAGAGTGGAGATAGGCACCCGGATAATGATCATCAGGTCCCTCCCTTTGTTCAGTGCCCCCTTAAAGGTGCACTCGTATTCCATGAGCCCTTCAACCCCTGTTACCGGTGCCGCCTTGTTGACAAAGTAGGGAAAGGCGACCTCCATGTGGGCGCTCTCGGCATTCAGTCTCTCTTTCATCTCCTCTAGGATTTCAGAGAAACTTTGAAGGGATATCCTCCGGCTATGCTCGTTCAGGATCTCTACAAAGCGGCTCATATGGGTCCCCTTGTAATAGCGGGGCAGGTTTACGTACATGTTGATCCTGGCGACCGTCTGCTGCTCCCCCATATCTTTATCAAGCACTGTTATGGGGTACCGGATGCCTTTAACGCCCACCTGATTAATATCTATGTTTCTGTAGTCCTTATGGTTCTGTACTTCTTCCATGGGCAGCCTTTTCCAAAATCAAATATCGCCATCGACTATATTATCTCACCCCCAATGTCAATAAAAAGGTCGGGACATAGTTCAGGTATGGATCTCCACAACATCCCCATCCCGGAGGATATGATCCCGCTGCACCATCTGGCCGTCAAAGACCGACCTCCCCCATATCCGGGCAAACTTCAGGTTTCTAGCAAAATCTTTATGAATCTTGGTGGCAAGGTCTTCTAGGGTGCTCTCTTTAGGAAGGACAAATGGGCTGTTCAAATCCGGCTTCTTACCCGGCGCTTTGGTAAAGACCCGGATAATCCCGGAGAGATCATAAATCATTTTCACAAAACTCTGCAGATTTCGCCCAGTTTTTGTTGAAATGTCTATGCTCGGCAGGTCCGCCTCCCAGAGTTCCAGGAATATTTGATAATCCTCTTCCTCTTCCTCACCGTCCACCTTGTTTACCACGATGTTCATCTTCTTAATAAAGGGTGATTTCTCGAGGTCCTGGGGGACGGGAAATCCTTGCGGGAAGATACGGAGGCCTTGAAGGATAGAAAATGTCTGTTCGAATTGTTTTAACGGCCCGTTTTGGATATCTATAACCATGGTAATAATGTCGCAGCGCCGAATTAGGTCCCCCATCCAGGGGTCCATATACTCACCGGTTATGGGCGGAGTATCCACGAGCTGAAATTGAATATTTTCATAGGGGACCATTCCGGGAGTGGGTTTCCACGTGGAATGGGGAAAATCAGCCACCTCCGGTCTTGCATTGGTCAACTTGTTCACCAGGGAGGACTTACCCGAATTAGGTGGGCCTGTTATAACAACCTGGGCAGCCCCTTCCTTGTCAATGGAATAGGCCGTCTCCCTTCTCGAAGCCCCCTTTTTCTGGAGGGCTTGGGCCTTGAATGTGGATATCTTGCGGCGGAGATCCGCCCGAAGCTTGTCCGTGCCCTTGTGCTTGGGCATAATTGCCAGCATTTCTTCCAGGGTCTCGACCTTTTCCGCCGGAGTCTTGGCCTCCCTGTAAAGCCTCTCTGCTTCAAAATAGGCGGGCGGCAAATTGGCTGGCATTACTCCGTGCCCCTCCTAACCTTCTTCCACCAGATACCCCATGAGCTTATCTTGAAGCGAGTCAGGCCACACCTCCTCAAACAGAAAGGCGTTCACCTCCTCTTTTGTCAGCCGTTCCATTATCTCTGGAGGCAGACTCTTAAGTGCAAGCAACCGATCAGGATCTGGTTCCTTCTTGGGGGTCTTATCCTCTTCCATCTTTTCTCCTCAAATTTGCTTCACCCTCCCTCCTCTTCTTTGGTCATAAAGCCAGAGGTGGTGACATAGATCCCAAAGCTCTTTGCTGTCGAAGGAAAACTGAATACCGTGTTGCCGTAGACAGCATGCACAAAGGGCAACATTTCACCGTACTCATAGAGCCAGCGCCACCCTGGATCTTCCTGGTTTGAGATCAAGCTGTACGCAGTGGCAGGTCCAGAGACTTCATCGTCGGCTCGAATATAGCGTCCCCGCACCCGTGTAAGTTTATACATGGTCTGGAGGCCTAAGAAATTGATCCAGTCCTCCCATTTCAAGATGTGGCCTTCAATCGCCCACTGTTGGCCAAGTAGTCTGAACCGATAAAGCCGACCTCCAGTGGGTGAATCAACCGTTACTAGCCTCAGCGCCATCTCGTTTCCCTTTTTGGGCAAAGCCGTGCAATAGACTGTGGCAATTCGTTTCTGATGTGTAAAGGCCGCATAAGACTGTATGAATCCCAGCAGCATTAATACGGCTGCGGCAACAGCTATCACAAGCAGAATCAAGAGCAGCCGAAACGTACTTCCAACAATCCCCGCATGGCGGACATGTTTGCCCCGCAGACGAGCAATTAGGCGGTATACACGTCTGCATATGAACACAACGAGCGCTGCCAGGCTCGCGATCAGCAGACCAAGCGCGATGTAGATTGGAATAGAGCCTGAAAAAGGAAGGGTTAGCATCGGTAGGTCCCCCAGATTCACTATTTCTTCCTAGCATACCAAAATCGGTCTCCCTTTGGGAAGCTCAAAGCATCAAAAATCGGTGCTCACACCTGAGATCATGGACATGAAATGGCTGAATTATTTTACTATGAAGAAAAAATTGGACTATCCCAGGAACGGTCTTAACCGCATTTGTTAAAACCGCAAAAGTGGCAGGTCATACAGCCCTCTTCAAAGCTGATGGTTTGGCCGCACTCGGGACAGGTTTCTCCAAGGAGACTGTTTTCATACCTGCCCCGTCTTTCCAGGGGCTTATCTTTGAGATACCTCTTTTCCAAGACCCTGCTGATGGCATCCGGTATAGAGAGCACCAGCCCGTCCTTTTGAAAGACAGGGTGCTCTCCGCCGATTCCCTTTAACTGCTCCACGATCTTATCCACGCCAACCCCCGACCTGAGGAGAAGAGATACCAGCCGGCCAATGGCCTCGGTCTTGGCCGTTGTGGACCTTCCAGACTTACCAATTATCGCAAACACCTCAAAGGGCCGCCCCTCATATTCGGTTACCGTAACATAAAGGTTGCCGTATCCGGTAGCCATTTTGGTCGTGAAACCCCCTAAGGTCTCAGGCCTCTTTTGAACGGCCGCCATGAAGACATCATCCCTCTTTTCACGACCGGCAAGAGAGAGTACCTGATTTTCCTTACTCCCGTCCCTGTATATGGTCACACCCTTACATCCCAGTTCATATGCCAGGTTGTAAACCTTAAGAACATCCTCCACCGTGCAATCACGGGGCAGGTTGACCGTCTTTGAAACTGCGTTGTCAGTATGCCGCTGAAAGACGGCCTGCATGCGGACGTGCCATTCAGGCGTTACGTCGTGGGCCGTCACAAAGACTTCCCTCACATCTTCAGGGATCTCCTCTATATCCTTGATGCTCCCCGTCCGTGCAATGGTATCCATTAATTCTGGGCTATAAAAACCTCTCTCCCTGGCCACCTTCTCAAAATAGGAATTCACCTCAAGGAGCCTGTCATGATCCATGACGTTCCGGACAAAGCTGAGTGCAAACAATGGTTCAATGCCGCTCGAACACCCGGCAATGATGCTCAATGTTCCTGTTGGAGCGATGGTCGTAGTGGTGGCATTTCTGTATGTGCACCCTTCCCTGTCAATAAAGATGCTCTTTTCGAAATTTCCGAAGACGCCCCTCTCTTCCGCCAATTCCTTGGAGGCCTCGTGGGATTCCCTCTGAACAAAACCCATGACCTCCTCGGCTACCTCGAGGGCCCTTTCACTATTATAGGGTACCTTCAACTGATAGAGCATATCGGAAAACCCCATAACTCCAAGACCAATCTTCCGATTACCTTTTACCATCTTGTCGATCTCTGGCAAAGGATACTTGGACACGTCGATCGTATCATCCAAGAAGCGCACGGCATGCCAGACCGTTTCCTTTAGCCCCTGATAATCGATAGCAGGACCCCCGCCATCTTCTGTCACAAATTTGGCCAGATTAATGGACCCGAGGTTGCAGGCCTCTAAAGGAAGCAACGGTTGCTCACCGCACGGATTGGTACTCTCTATTTCTCCCAGTGCAGGGGTCGGATTATCTCTATTTATCCTGTCTAAAAAGATGATCCCCGGATCCCCATTTTCCCAGGCCTGTTTGACTAAGGCCCCGTAAACCTCAACCGCATCCAGTTCCCCGGCCTTCCCCTTGTCCCTCGGATCCCACAGGGCATAGGATGTATTGTTTTTTACGCTTTCCATAAAGACATCGGTCACGGCAACCGAGATATTGAAGTTATTTAGCTCCCGGTTATTTTTTTTGCAGTAGATGAACTCCATAATGTCTGGATGATCAACCCTTAGGCTCGACATATTGGCCCCCCGCCGGGTCCCCCCCTGTTTTACCTGTTCGGTAGCGGTATTGAAGATCTTCATGAAGGACACAGGTCCTGATGCGATCCCCCCCGTTGTACCCACTCTGCTGTTTGCCGGCCTCAGACGAGAAAAGGAAAATCCGGTACCTCCCCCAGACTTATGGATAAGTGCGGCATTCTTTAAGGCCTCGAAGATTCCCTCCATGCTATCCTCAACGGGAAGGACAAAACAGGCTGCCAATTGACCCAGACTGCGCCCCGCATTCATTAGGGTGGGAGAATTTGGCAAGAACTTAAACTCGGTCATCATCCCGTAAAAGACCTCCTCCATCTTCTCCACTTGCAGGACGCCACCGTACTTCCTCTCCGCACCGGCGATATGTTTTGCTACCCTTCTGAACATTGCCTCCGGGGTTTCAATTACCTTACCTCGGCCGTCCTTCTTGAGATACCTCCTTTCTAGTACCTTCCTGGCATTTTCTGAGAGACGCAGTTCCCTCTTTACAAAGACAGACTTATCCAGCCGAACTGGCGAGGCCTTGGAAAGCCCGTACTCAAGCAGCTTTGCCTCGATCATTTTTTCAATAACCGGCATGGTGATGGTACTGACCTCCATCTTGGAGATCTGTTCCCGAAGAAACCTGCTGATGTCCATGGCCTGGCTTGTGTCAATGGGGTTCTCCCTGACCAGAAGATCGGAAAACCGATGATCGTCCCATCTGTAAGCAGTTAGATCGAAAGACCCCTCGTCTGTGATCAAGATTTTTCCTTCCTGACCCATGGACCCCCTCCATAACTAATAAATAAGAATTAACCCGGATTTGTGAATCCCTCTCAAGACGTCCCTGTTGGGACCCCCAATAAATCAGGTTGATGGACTTTCTGTTTTTAGTTATTACTGTTTATATCAAAATAGACCCGAGTACTCAACAACATATTCCCTATTTCGTCAAGTTAGTGAACGTGGAAAGGTCGGTCATCTGGAATCAAGTCAAACAGGCTCTTAAGACATCAAAGAATGGAATATTTGAACATAACTTATTTGTATACTACACAATATATAGTATGTCAAGAAAAAAGTAACGCAATATCTGTGGATTTTTGATGTAAGGAGTTATAATATTTTGAAATCCTATCCGGAAAGATCCTGGTACCGTAAGAAACACGTCTCCCGCCTCATTGCCTCCCTTGTTGCTGTGATGGCTCTCCTTGCTGCGCCTCTTGTCTCCGTGCCCTACGAACTCTCCGTGACCACGGGAGCCCACAGGGTTACCCTGGGTAACGGATTTACAATAATCCTCAAGGAAGACCACAGTGCGCCTGTCGCCTCGATCCAGGTGTGGGTCAAAACAGGAAGCGCCAACGAGACGGAAGAAGAGGCGGGCATCACCCACCTGATTGAGCATATGATCTTTAAGGGTACTCCCACGAAGAAGACAGGAGAAATTGCCAGGACCGTTGAGGGCTCAGGGGGGCATATTAACGCCTACACCTCACTTGACCGCACGGTCTATTATGTTGAAATTGCCTCTTCCCATTTTATGACAGGCCTTGATGTCCTCTTGGATGCTGTCCAGCATTCCCTCTTCGACACTATTGAGCTGGAGAGGGAAAAAGAAGTAGTACTGGAGGAATACCGCCGCTCATTAGATATCCCACGCACGCGCTTGAGTTGGGCCATGATGGAGGTTTGCTATGAAAAACATCCTTACAGAAGGCCAATAATCGGGTATGAATCAACCATCCGCTCCTTTGACCGCAAGGCGATCCTCAATTACATGGACAAATGGTACACACCCCATAACATGGTCTTGGTGGCGGTGGGAGACTTTAAGACCGACCTTGCACTCGAGACCATCAAGAAGCTTACAAAAGGCTTTCCCAGCAGGACCGGCCGAGCGCCCTCAAGGTTGCAGGAACCAGAACAGACCACCCTCAGAAGAGTCATCAAAGAGGATAAGGTTCAGCAGGTCTATCTGGACATGTCGTGGCACATACCCTCTTTGACCCATCCGGACACCTATCCCCTGGATCTACTTGAAACCATTCTCTCACACGGAAGGAGTTCGAGGCTTTATAAGCGACTAAAAATGGAGGCCAACCTTGTTTACAGCGTCAGTGCCGGGGCATATTCCCTCTCAGATCCCGGCCTCTTCTCAATTGCATCTGACCTTGGTCCCGAAAATGTGAATAAGGCCCTAAAGACGATCGCAGAGGAAATCGCTGAAATAGCCCAGGAGTCGGTTCCAGGACCAGAATTGGAAAAGGCCAAGCGCATCGCGGAGGCCGACTTTGTATTTGATATGGAGAGCATGGCGGGTCAGGCCAGAACGCTGGCCTTTTTCCAGACAATGACCGGCGATATGTATAATGTTAATAACTACTTGCAGGGTCTTAAGGCGGTTACACCCCAGGATATCTCAAGGGTGGTAAGGGCCTATCTCAGACCGGAGAACCTCTCAATAGGAATAATGGCACCGCCAGCCTCTGATATCCAGTTACCAGTTCAAGAAGTGGCACGGATTTTTGCCCCACCCGATCCAACGGCCATTGCTAAGGTCGAGCTGGCCAAGGAAGAGGAGAAAGGGGCCTCCATGACCACCCTTTCAAACGGCATGAGACTGGTTATCAAGGAAAACCACAGGCTACCAGAGGTATCGTTCACCGGGGCCTTTCTTGGAGGAACCAGGCTGGAAGGCCCGGAAGAATGGGGGATTTCAAACTTTGTGGCCAAAATGCTGACCCGGGGGACTACCGAAAGAACCGCCTCCCAGATTGCATCGACTGTGGAGTCCTGGGCAGGTCAACTTGAGGGGTTTTCGGGTAGAAATAGCCTTGGAATCTCGGGAAAGTTCTTGAGTAAGGACATCTATCCCGCCCTCGAGCTGCTTGCCAATGTAATACTCCATGCCAGCTTCCCTGAAATTGAAGTGGAAAAGGTAAGAGAGGACATCCTGGCCGGTATCAACGCCAAGAAGGATCGTCCAGTTGTGGAGCTCTTCGATCTCTTTTACAGGACCCTATTTCAACATTACCCTTATGGCCATCCCCTCACAGGGACAGAAAAGACTATTCGCGCAATTAAAAAAGCAGAAATGATAAAGTGGTACAAGATGCTTGCTACTCCCTCCAATTTTGTATTGGTTATTGTCGGAGATTTAGATAAGGATAACCTGATTCCATATGTCAAGACCCTCTTTGCTGCCTTTGCTCCCTCTTCTCACAAGCTGCCGGAGATACCGGCCGAACCCCCCCTTGAGAGGCCAAGAGAGGCCCACCTTGAAAGACCCTCTGCACAGACCCACCTGGCAGTGGGATACCTGGGGGCAGATCTCAAGAGCAAGGATAACGCACCAATGGCCTTGGTCGAGACCACCCTCTCCGGTCAAGGGGGAAGGCTGTTTTCACATCTTAGGGACAGAGAAAGCCTCGCATACGCAATAACCGCCTTCAGGCGTCCAGGGTTGGATACGGGCGCGTTTGGCGTTTACCTGGCCTGTGATCCCGGCAAACTCTCTGTGGCAAAAGAGGCAGTTTTCAAGGAGTTAGACAAGGTAAGAGAAGGGAGTTTGACCGAAGAAGAGCTTGAGGCAGCAAAGAGATATCTATTGGGGAGCCTCCAGATCGGGCTCCAGACCAATGGAAGTCAGGCGATGCAGATGGCCCTTGACGAGCTATACGGACTGGGCTATGACGATATCCAGCGGTTCGTACGGAAGATAGAACGTGTCACCCTCCAGGAAGTAAAAGAGGCCGTCCGCAAAGTTATACGCCCGGAGGGATTTGTCCTGGTCACTGTGGGGCCCGCCCAAAACAAATCTAGCCCTAACTGAATCGCGCCAATCTCTTTATTCATCCCACCGGCCATCCCCTAACCCGAAGGTTTGAAGCCCATGTCCCTGGGGCGACCCTGGGGGGCCTGCAGGAATCAGGGGGCAAAGGCCGTGGCAGGCTGTTCAATCACCCGCATACTCTTCCATTTCCCGCCAAGGAACCGAAAAAAGAACACGAATCCGAGTGTAATTACATAGGCCGAGGCAATAACCCAGGCAGACATCAGGCCCCAGTTGAGAATAATTACAGAGACGTAGGTTGGAACAACAAGCACGAACAGTGACATAATAGCAACCATGATCATCACATAGCGGGTGTCTCCGGCACCTTTCACTGCAGCGGCGAATACCATGTTCATGGTGTCAAAGATGGAGTAAATAGCTACGAACCTCAACAGGATCACCGTAAGCCTGTAGATCTCAGGAAAACGTCTGGGGTCTGCCTGGGCCGCAAAGGGGGCTACAAATACATCAGGGATTAACACGTAAGCTAAAGCTATCCCAGCCATATAAACAAAGGTCAGGTGGAATGCGGAGTACACACTCCTCTGTGCGAGGAAGGGCCTGTCTTTGCTCAGATACTGACCCACAAGCACTGATACGGCTATGCCCGAGCCAATCATGGGCATGAAAACGAGAGTGCTGATGTTGAATGCGATGTTGGTGGCAGCAAGGTTAGTGGTCCCCATACGTCCAACCAGAAGGATGAATATGGTAAAGCCAGCCATGTCGAGAAAGAACTGAACACCTGCAGGGAAACCGAAACGCAAAAGCCGAAGGAGAAGGTCCTTTTCTAGCCTCCAGCCCGAAAGCGTGTGGAATGCCTTGTTATGGGCCCCTTTAGATATAAGGGCCATATACATGAGAAATGAGACAATGCCTGAGAGGACAGTGGCGATTCCCGCCCCCTTTATCCCCAGCTCGGGGAAACCCCAATTGCCGAATATGAGGGCGTAGTCCATGAATAGGTTGACGGTAGTGGAGGAGATATTCACCCACATAACTGGCCACGTCTTTCCCCTGCCTGAAAAGAACCCGGAGATGGCCGAAGATGCAATTACAGGTGCTCCCCCAAGGCATAAGATCTGAAAGTAGTCCACTTCATGGCCTTGCACCACCGGCTCATGCCCCACCAGGCTGAATATGGGGTGTGCAAAGGGGATGAGGCAGATAAGGGCCAGACCACCAAGCACCGATACATAGATCCCCTGCCACAAAGCCGGTCCGATCCGATGGTATCTCCCGGCCCCATAGTACTGGGCGACAAAGGTGCTCACGTAAGTTGCCGTACCTATGAAGATACTCATGATCGTGAAATTGAGGATACCAGCGGGCATGGCAGCCGCGATGGTCTCTGGCGAGTACCACGAGAGAAACATCCGGTCCACAAAGTGCTGGATAGACCACGCCCCTGTGCTCAGTATAAGTGGAATGGCTATGACAAGGAATTCCCTGTACCCCCCTTCACCGCTCCATCTCTTGCTAAGAAGTTTCATGCACCCTCCCTGCCGGAAAAGCCCCGCACAGATGTGGAACAAGAAAAAATGAGCAAGAGGCCCCACCTCTGACCTCCTGCTCATTTATAAACGTGCTATTTATCAACACTTGAGCTACTTGAACTTATCAACCATCTTGCGAAAGAGACCCTTGGTCTTGTCCCACGTTTCTCTTATATCTTCCCCAAGCCCTTTTCCCTTTTCTCCTATCTTTTTTTCAAGATCATCTATTTTTTCTTTCAACGCATCGATCTCTTTCTTCGTTTGTTCATCAGTGTCCTTAGCAGCCTTCTTTAGAAACTCTTTGGCCTTTTTCAGTGCTGCCAAGGCCGCCTCGTACTTACCTCTTGCATATTGTTTTGAGGCTTGCCACAGGCTAGTCTCTGCAATTAGCAGCGGGTGATAGATGGCCACAGAGATAACCTGGACCCCCTCCTCGGCATCATTCAAGGCCTCATCGGCCTTTTTCTCCTCATTATTGGCAAGCAAATGCGCAGCTTCAATAACCTTGCGCTCTGTGTGACCTAAAGGCAAATCAATTTCCACAAAGAGCAACCCCTCGTCAGCAAGTGCCAGTTCCTTTTTGGCCTCATCAACATGTTGCCTGACCTCTTTCACAGGAATGAAGTCCTCGACAGCATCCAAAGATGCATAAATAGGTATCAGGTCCGGAATAACCTCTTCGGTATTCTCATAGGATAGGTGCTTCTGGGCCACCCAGATATGATCTCTTATCGTCGTGGTAGGAAGTCCGGCCCTTATGTTCTCGATCAGCTTCAGGGCTTGGTTGATCTCTTTTTTGGCATCCTTTGAATTCTTGTCATGTATATAGCCTCTTGCATTTGAGATATGCCTTAGCACCTTGACTGCTAAAGAAGAGATCTGTTTCTGTTCTGAATAGGTTAGGGGTCTTGCAGGGGTTATGATCACCTCCTCCTCCATCTTGGCGGCGAAAGAGTTCTGGGCACCAATCATCCCTGAAAAAAGAATTAGGCATGCAAACCCCAGCAATAAGATCCTCGTCATTTTCATGGGCTTTCACCTCCAATTGACATCTGGTTTGGTGACATCTCTGGATCGCTGCGTGTGTTTGGAGTGCTGCCCCCTCATCGTTTGATAGAGAAATATTAGCCCAGTGCTTGATAGAGGCTGGGGATTTTCGCATCATCTGGGTCAATATGAATCCATAATCTTTTTATATGTTCCGTCCTTTTTGATATTGGCAAGGCCTTTATCCAGTTGATCTGCATAATACTGGCTCTTCGGATTCTTTCTTGAAAAGGCCAGAAAGATCGGTGTGGTTTCATTTAGAAATGCGGCTTCGATTTTCTTTTCAAGGCCCAATTCCTTAAGTAATACAGAGGCAGTCTTATCATAAATGATCGTTGCGTCAATTCGTCCGGCAGCCAACTTCTTGAGATTGGTTTTTTCAGATTTAGAATCCTCCTTAATGATCTTCCCCCCTTCGACCGCCTTAAGGAAATGATCTCCATAACCATAACCTAGAACAACACCGATCTTCTCTTTATTCACTAATTCGTCCCTGGTTTTGGCCTTCAAGGGTTTTTCCCTGTTCTGATAGTAAGCCGATATAGCATCATAAAGGGGGGTATTACCCAGAATATATTTCCTTTTGCTTTCTTCATCTAAGGGGACATTGAATCCGCCGAGTAGGTCACCCCATTCCACCAGTTTTAGGATCCGGTTATAAGGCATTACCTTGAAATCCACATCTATCCCCACACTCTTAAAGGCTGCTGCTATTATTTCGTTTGCCATTCCGGTTCCATCTGCCTTTGCATAAGGGATCCAGTCATCTTCTGCCCCCAGTATAATGGTCTCACCATTTGCCGACGGTAGAGACAGACACAGCACTACTAGCACGCCAACCAGCCCACTGAACAGTTTGTTCACCCTTTTACCCTTTCCATAGACCGTTGAATTCACCCCTCTGACCTGTGAGCGTCATAATAAGCACGAGCACGAGGTCCCCCGCCGAAGGACTTCATACGAAGATACGTCCATTTATGCCCATTCGGGGCAGTTACGTCAAGGACGAAATGGATGTCAATAAAGGTAGGTGGCCCTTGGTTCTATCCCTCAAATATTTCAGGTAACAGCTCAATAAGTAGCGGTATGGCCCCTGGATTCCCGCGGGAATGACGAGTTTGGGTAAGTTCCTGTCATTCCCGCGAAAGCGGGAATCCAGAAATCGGCTATAGCAAAACATTCACCCCTATTAATTGAGAGGTACTATTTCAGTTGAATAACAAAGTACTTGTGATAATGTGCATCAAAGCCAAGAATGGAGTTGCCCCAAGGCCTTTTTGGGGCCTCATGAAAAAATGATTCAATTCAGTCAATCTCCTCACCATCGAAAAGGCATATTTTACGGCTGGGTTATCCTATCCATTGCCTTTGTCACCCTAGTTCTTGGCTACGCCATCAGGAACACCTTCTCTGTCTTTTATCCCACCATTGTTGAGGAATTTGGATGGGGGAGAGCCAATACGGCCTTGATGTTTTCTATTACTATCATTGCCTATGGTGTAATGGCACCGCTTGCGGGGAGCCTGGTTGATAGGTTTGGACCAAGACTCATACTGCCGATAGGGGGCTTGATTGTAGGAGGTGGGCTAGCCCTATGCAGCAAGGCTACTACTCAATGGCATTTTTATCTCTTCTATGGGGGTATGGTAGCCGCAGGCCTGAGCCTGGTAGGCTGGACACCCCTGAGCACCATAGTATCGAAGTGGTTTGTCAAAAGGCGTGGTCTTGCCTTCGGTGTTTTAGCTGCCGGCTTCGGTGGCAGTTTAGTATTTGCTTCAGTCGCCCAGCTTTTCATTTCCACCTTCGGCTGGCAAACCGCTTATATCGTCATCGGGCTCTCTTCGATTGCTATTATTGCGCCGCTATGTGGGATTTTTATGTGCAGTAGGCCCCAAGACAAGGGACTTTTGCCAGATGGTATTTCGCTGTCATCACAAGAACCGCGGGGTCTGAATGCACCTGAGATATCAACTGGGCGGGATGAAAAATGGGCTACTACCTGGACGCTTTCCAGGGCGACGAAGACCTATCACTTCTGGCTCCTTTTCCTGATCGCCTTTTTCTTCCTGGGCCTGGCTGAAACGATAGCGATATCTCATCAGGTTTTCTTTTTCAGGGATGTGGGTTATGCACCTATGCCGGCTGCCAATATTTACAGCGTATTTGGGTTTGCCTTTGTGCTTGGTAACTTGTGCAGCTTCATTTCAGACCGAGTCGGGCGGGAAAAGGTCTTCATATCCAGCTGCCTGCTCAGTGCCCTGGCCGTATGCCTCTTATTCCTGATCAAAGACGCATCGCAGCCATGGATGGCCTTTTTGTTTGCCGTCTTCTTTGGCCTGGGGGTAGGCGCTGCAGGCCCCGTGTTCTTCACAACAGTAGCCGACCTCTTCCACGGAAGGTATTTTGGCTCTATCCAGGGCACAGTGGTACTGGGATTCTCCTTAGGCGGTGCGCTTGCCCCATGGCTTGCAGGATTTATCCATGACAGAACCGGTAGCTACTTTTCAACTTTCCTTATACTATTGGGATCACTACTCATCTCAATATTCTTGATGTGGCTCGTCTCTGCCAGCAGGTTAAGGCCACCCACCGACCAATAAGGATGTAGATTCTCGTAATAGAGTCTCACCTACTTGATCACTCCAATACTCTGTGAGCGGTTACGGATTTACTGAGGTTTCTTGACGGGTGGCTCTCTTTTCGGTAGCCTTGCGTCAATTCAAAGACAGCTTGAGTCCAAATGGTGAAAGGAGCGCTCCATGAAGCAGGATTGGCTTTCCCGGTTTTCTGATAACATCAGGGGATTTGAGGGCTATTCCATCGGAAAGCTTTTCAAATTGCTGGATGACCCGGAAATCATCTCTCTGGCAGGGGGGCTGCCATCCCCGGAGATGTTTGCAAAGGAGGAGATGCAACTCGCCTCTAAACTGGATCTGAGGGACAATGTCGAGAAAATTATGCAATATAGTGCCACCCCCGGCGAGAAAAGCCTGATTGAGGCGGTGATTCAATTTCTCGAGAAAGACAATATCCGCATCTCGGAGGAAAATATTGTGATTACCTCATCAGGCCAGCAGGGATTGGATCTGGCAGGGCGTCTCTTCCTGGATCCGGGAGATGTGATCATCATTGATCGGCCCACATTTGCCGGGGCAATTGTCGCCTTCCAGATGGAACGTCCGGTATTTGTGGGGGTCAATATTGAAAAAGACGGATCTGACGTAGACGGGTTTCGGGAAAGACTTGAGGACCTGAAAAGGGAGAACAGGAGGCCGAAATTTATCTACGTGGTGCCTGATTTCCAGAATCCGACAGGAATAACAATGAGTCTAGAAAAGAGGCAGGCACTCCTGGACCTGAGCTACCACTACGACGTTCCGATCGTAGAAGACAGCCCATATCGTCACCTCCGCTATTACGGCCAGACGGTCCCTTCCATCTTCAGTCTCGACCAGGAGATGGGGGGCGGCCACGTCATTGGCCTGTACACCTTCTCTAAACTGTTCTGTCCTGGCATGCGTGTGGGTTTTAATATAGGCCCCAGAGATGTGATTGAACAGATGACCAACATCAAGGAGGGGAGTGTACTCACCACACCCAAGTACAATCAGGATATGTGCACGGCCTTTCTCACAGAGATGGACTCCGACTCCTACTTTGAGAAGTGCAGGACCTATTACCGGGAAAAGCTTCGTTTGTTCCTCGATACAATGGCAGCCCATTTCCCTAATGGAGACGGCTTCTCCTGGACTGAACCCGAGGGCGGCCTCTTTCTCTGGGTCACTGTACCTGATTCAATGGATACCCTCAAACTGCTACACGAGGCAATTAAGTTCAAGGTGGCCTTCGTCCCTGGAAATGCCTTCTATGCCGAAAACCATGAAAACAACCATATGAGGATCAACTTTTCCTACCCCTCAAAGGAGCAACTGGTCGAGGCTGTCATGAGACTCGCAAGATTTATTGATGAATATCGGAGGCAAGAATGACCATCATCCACGGCTTCCGGCTCCAAAGGGAAAAAGATATCAAGGAATTGAGAATCAGGGCCAGCATTTTCCACCATGTGAAGACCAGGGCCCAACTCCTGTCTCTTTCCAATGACGACGAAAACAAGGTCTTTGGCATAACCTTTCGCACACCCCCGTTTGATTCCACAGGTCTCCCCCACATATTAGAACACTCTGTGCTCTGCGGTTCCAGAAAATACCCGCTCAAGGAACCCTTTGTGGAACTGCTGAAAGGCTCCCTTAAGACCTTTCTGAACGCCTTCACCTATCCAGACAGGACCTGCTATCCTGTGGCCAGCCAGAATCTTCAGGACTTCTACAACCTCATAGATGTTTACCTGGATGCTGTCCTCCATCCCCGACTTAGCCCTTATATCTTCCAGCAGGAAGGGTGGCACTTTGAACTGGAGGACCGGGGCAACCCCCTTGTGTATAAGGGGATTGTCTTTAACGAGATGAAAGGGGCCTATTCATCCCCTGACATCCTCCTCTCGGAGCAATCCCTGCAGTCCCTCTTTCCTGATACCGCCTACTCATTTGATTCCGGCGGTGACCCAAAAAAGATCCCTGACCTTACCTTTGACCAGTTCCGCGCATTTCACGCCAGGTACTATCATCCTTCCAATGCCCGCATCTATTTCTATGGTGACGACGACCCTGACGAGCGCCTGAGAATGACTGACGAATATCTCAGAGATTTCGATCCCCTCGAGATTGACTCTACCGTCAGGCTGCAGCCCCCTGTTATCATCCCAAAACACCTGCGCCGTTATTTTATGGCAGCAAGGGAAGAAGGGCGTGAACCGAAGGGAATGGTCACACTCAACTGGCTCCTACCGGAGACCAAAGATATCCAGGCCAACTTTGCCCTCCGCATACTGGAGTATATCCTGCTGGGTATGCCCGCCTCGCCACTGCGAAAGGCCCTGATAGACTCCCGCCTGGGGGAGGATATGGCAGGTGTAGGCCTCAGCACAGAACTGAGACAGATCTACTTCTCAACTGGGCTTAAAGGCATTGCCATGGAGAATGTTGGCAAGGTCGAGGCCCTTGTAATGGAAACCCTAACCACCCTGGGCGAAAAGGGCATAGACCCATTAACCGTGGAGGCGGCCCTCAACACTGTTGAATTTCGACTGAGAGAAAACAACACGGGACACTTTCCTCGTGGTCTCTTGCTCATGCTCCACGCCCTCACCACCTGGCTTTACGACGGCGATCCGTTGGCGCTTCTGGCCTTTGAGCGACCCATGGAAGACATAAAATCATCTGCACGCAAGAACGCCTCCTTTTTTGAGCAGTTTATTGACCGATGCTTTGTAAGAAACCCCCATCGCACCACCCTTTCCCTCCAACCCGATTCTGAACTCCGAGAGAGGGAAGAGGCCGAAGAGAGAAAGCGATTGTCGGAGGCCCGCACCCGGATGACTCCGGCTGACATAGAGGCGGTGATAGAGAATACTCATTCCCTTAAACGGCTGCAAGAAACCCCAGACCCCCCTGAGGCGCTCAAGGCTATTCCTGTCTTAAAACTGGAGGACCTGGATAAGCAAAACAAAATTATCCCCTCCGCCTATTCTGAAATAAGAGAGACCAAGAACCTGTTCCACGACCTCTTCACCAATAGTATCGTCTACCTTGACATCGGCTTTAACCTCCATACCTTGCCTGCCAGGTACCTCGCCTATGTGCCCCTCTTTGGAAGGGCCCTGGTTGAAATGGGAACAGAAGAGGAGGACTTCGTCTCTCTCACCCAGCGAATTAGCCGAAAAACCGGGGGGATCTTTCCGGTCTCATTCACTTCCCCTACCGTTAAGGCCGACCGTGGTGCAGCCTGGCTGTTCCTGCGTGGCAAGGCAATGATCGCTCAGGGCGAGGATCTGGTCCAAATCCTGCGAGACATCCTCCTCAAGGTTCGGCTGGACAACCAGGAACGGTTCCGTCAGATGGTCATGGAAGAAAAGGCAAGGCAGGAGCAGAAGTTGATCCCAAATGGGCATCAGTTCATAGACCTGCGCCTCAGATCGCATTTTGGTGAGGCCCACTGGGCCGCAGAGCAGATGAGCGGGGTGAGCTATCTATTCTTTTTGAGAGAACTGGCGAGGGATTTTGATGAAAAATGGACCGAGGTCCTGGCTTCCCTTACGTATATCTGGCGCACCCTTGTAACCCGCAAATGCATCATCCTGAATACCACCCTTGACGAGGCGAGTTGGACCCGTTTCAGGCCCCTATTGGATGGACTCCTTGAAGAGCTGCCTGAAGTTGAGGGCGAGGAAGTCGACTGGCCAGCACCGGAAACGGCCGTTTTTGAGGGCATGACCATCTCTTCCCAGGTGAACTATGTGGGCAAGGCTGCAAATCTATACCAACTGGGTTACATCTATCACGGCTCGGCCAAGGTCGTCACCCGTTACCTTCGCAATACCTGGTTGTGGGACCGCATCAGGGTCCAGGGCGGGGCTTATGGGGCCTTTTGCCAGTTCGATCGCCTGTCGGGCGTGCTCACCTTTGTCTCCTATCGCGACCCCAATCTTACAGGTACCGTTGAAATCTTTGACCGGGCTGCCCACTTCTTGCGCGACACAACTCTTAGTGAAGAAGAGCTGCATAAAGGCATTATCGGAGCCATCGGAGACCTCGACGCCCACATGCTCCCGGATACAAAGGGGTATACCTCCATGGTTCGTCATCTCATTGGAGATACAGACGAGGCGCGCCAGCAGATGCGGGATGAAATCCTGGGGACGAATATAGCCGACTTTAAATCCTTTTCACAGATACTGGAGCGCGTAAAAGACGCCGGAGTAATAAAGGTGCTCGGCTCCCCCACCGCTATCGAATCCGCTAACGCAGAAATACCAGGGTGGCTTCAAGTGGTCAATGTACTCTAATAGGCCGTATGTCCCCTAAGTCCACTGATTCACCGCACACGCAATGATGGTTCCGAGCGCAACCAGTCGATCCCGTCGATCAGCTCCTGCTGGCGATCGACCATTGGCACTTCGATCAACGAGGGTCGATTCACAGAAAGGGCCTCCTGGAAAATGGCCTTGAAGTCAGAAAGGTTGTCAACACGCCTTCCGTAGGCCCCAAAGGATTCTGCAAACTGAACGAAGTCGGGATTGTGTAAATCGGCATCTATAATGCGGCCGTCGTAATATTTCTGCTGCGAGCCTTTGATCGAGCTAAGGCACCGGTCGTTCACAACGATCGTGACCACATTCATGCCGTATTTCATCGCCGTAGATAGCTCAGGGGAACCCATCATGAAGCCGCCGTCGCCCGTAAGACATACAACCGGTTTTTCAGGGTGAGCAGCCTTCGCACCGAGCGCCGCAGGAAAGGCGTATCCCAGTGAAACACTGACATTTGGGAAAAGAAAAGCGGATGGGTCGGAGACGGGAAACTCGTCGAGAGTTGCATAGCCGATTGCGTGGACATCAACAGAGAGGATTCCGTCTTCGGGAAGGACTTCCCGGATCTCGGCTAGGAGCGGTATTGGCGGCTGCGCAGCGAATTTCTTTCGAAAGCCCTGCAAGGGTTTTTTCCACGCGTTCTGTCTTTGTTCAGTATTCTCGATAAATGCCCTCAGGGTTGCCTTCAGATCTCCGAGGACGCTGAAATCACAGGGATATTCTGAGCCGATTTCCCTCGGGTCCTCATCGATCTGGATGATGGGCCGGGGTGGCTCCAGGGACCAGGAGAGCGTGTCCAGGGATGTAAAGCGAGGGCCGACGGCAAGGGTACAGTCGGCGATTTTCATCGCCTCACGGGCGAGGAAACGATTACAGTGTGAGAGGGCGAGAGGGTGGTCTTCCCGGAGGGCGCCTTTGGCGCATCTCGTCACTGCCACCGGGGCGTTCAGCTTCTCCGCGAGCAACCGCAACTCCTCGCGTGCGCCGGCATGGATGACGGCAGAACCCGCGAAAATCATCGGCATCCGCGCCTGATTGAGGGCTTCCGAGGCAGCCCGGATGGCATTGGGATCCGGATTTGCAGCCGGTGTCCGGCCAACCATGGGGGGAACATCCGCCTTTCCGGAATCGCTCAAGACGTCGTCCGGGAACTCCAGCACCACGGGCCCAGGGCGGCCTGAACGAAGGGCGCGAAACGCCTCAACCACAACCTTCGGGATCTCGTCATGGCTTCGGGCAATAGCGCAATACTTTGTAATCGGCCTGAAGAATGCCATTTGATCCAAACCATGGAACATCTTCGCCGGCTCTTTGTCATAGTACCTTGAATGACTCTGTCCCGTGATCAGCAGCACCGGCATGCAATCAGTGAAGGCCTCCAGGATCCCTGTGGCAGCATTAGTGGCGCCAGGCCCTGGCACTGTGACCGCGACGCCAACCTCACCCGTTGCCCGGGCGAAACCGCCTGCCATCAAGGTAGAAGCGTACTCGTGGCGCACGAGATAGTGATCTATTGCCCCCCCTCCGCGACGGAAAATTGCATCGTAGATTTGAAGGTTCTGCACCCCGGGCATCCCAAAGACGCAACGGACGCCCTGCGCTTTCAGACACTCAATAAGAAGATCTCCACCTTTCATAGACACGATTATTATACCCCCCTCTTCTCATGATTCATTCAATTCACTTCCGCACTCCTGCCCCTACCTTAACGTAATGACCCGGAACACCCTTCCTACCAACCGTTCCAATAGATCGCCTTCTCTACCAGCGGCTCGCTTTGAAAAAGTCAGATCTCACAATGCTTCCAGCCCTCCGAGTGGACCGACGGGTTATACCCCGGCTTCACGTTGGAGCTGTGACTCAAGGTTCTTCGATGGGATGATTCTCTGTTCAATGTCCTGCCAAATTTTTCGCCTTATGATTCGCAGGTCATGTTCAGACTGCAAATTGAGCCAGAATTGAGCCTCAACTCCAAAATACCGTTGTAGCCTAAGGGCAGTGTCAGCCGTAATTGCACGTTTTCCGTTAACGATCTCACTTACCCTGTTTGGAGGTACGGCAAGATCTCGTGCAAGTTGATTAATGCTGATGCCCAACGGCTCCATAAAATCCTCCCGCAGAATTTCGCCAGGTGTAATCGGATCAAGAAGGTCTTTTGTGCTCATTTATGCACCTCAATGATAATCAACAATTTCACCGTTGTAAGCATGGTCATCACGCCATTCAAAGCAAATGCGCCATTGTTTGTTGATACTAATTGCATATTGCCCTTTTCTGTTTCCATGCAAGGCATGGAATTTATTACCCGGGTTTCGCATCAGGGCTTCTAAACTAGGAGCAGCGTGCAAAACCATCAGTCGTTTTCTGGCCGGCCGCTCAAAAGACTGAAAGCGGCGTACTCTTATATCGTTAAACAGTTTTTCGGTATCTCGGCCGCAAAATGTTTTGATCATATAAAGATGATATTACGGCTTCCGTAATATGTCAAGCATATTATTGGAACCTGTTTCCCGTCCCGCTCCCGTTCCCGCGGGTCGGACCAAGCCATCAGTCCTGGCCGCAATCAACTGAATCGATTTCGGGATGCTATCTCTGTCGCCACTGTCCCTGACCAGAAGATGGATGTGATTGAAGGTTGCCATATAGTTGAGCACGCTCAGACCATAGCGCTTCCTGGCCTCAAAAAGCCACTTAAGCCAACGGCGGCAGTCTCTGGCAAACTTGAGAAGGAACTCCTTCTTATGACACTGATGAGTGATTTACCCCGTTAAATTCGAAGATTATTTAACTGGGGTATGCCAGACACAGCCGGGTACGTAATGCCTGTTTGCTCGCGGAATAAAGTTTCATTCTTAAAAAATCATTTTCGGGGCCAAAAACATTGCTTTAAGGGCTAAAATTGTCCAATCTAAAGACCTTTCACCCTTTAATTCAACAACTTGCCTTGGTCCGACCCCAAACCAAAAACACTTTATAGCCTATTACACCAACACCCTTAAAGGCCGAGAAAGAGAAAAGGGTATAAAGACCAAGATGAGAGTAAAACTGGCTGCCAAGATGCTGGTGATTGCATGGACCTTAATGAAGAAGAAAGAACCGTTTGATCCAGTCTATCTCAGGATAGAGTAAAACAGGACTTCCAATTTCGGCGAGAGAGCCCGATTACGAACGTTGAGGCCATTCTAGGATCTCGGGAGGGACCCTGTCGGACCCTTCGGGCCAACCGGGCAGGCAATACAGGCTTACTTTTGGAAATAGGTTTATAATGGGGCCGTCCCCTGCCCGCCGTCTTTTTGGCGGGGCTGAACTTTACACCCTGGATAAGGGATGATTGGCGACTGCCGCCCGCCGTCTCGACAGAACAGTGCCGCGGGCAGCTCGTGTGGTATGCCGGATAGATGTAACGATTAGGTGCCCCGATTTTATCGGGGTTCATGAGTAGCGAGAAACTCACCGAAAACTTCTTAAAGATCTTCAGGATCAACGGAAGAGGTTTGTCCACAATTCAAGGAATCTTCTAACTCTTAGATATCAACTCTTATTCGTTTTTTCTTGGCAGGAGAATATAGGATTGTCCCCCACCCTCCGACTTAAACGCAAGCGAAAAAAAATGTGTTTTTTCTCTTGACTAACCCTTCGATGGCTGACCCTTTGTAATTAACCTAGAAGTTGAATTATTTTGACCAGCACAACTGTTTCAATGTAATTGAGATCGAGGGGTTTGGTTATATAGTCGTCGGCGCCTAATTGAAGGGCTCTTATGGCCAGTTCTTCGTCGATTACGGCTGTGACCATCACGACGACAGTCTTCGGATTGAGCTTCTTGATTTCCTTCAGGCAATCCATGCCACCCATACCCGGCATAAGGATGTCAAGCAACACGATATGGGGGTCCACCTTTTTCACCTTCTCGATGGCTTCCATGCCATTCGTAGCGGTGTAGACTTCATACTTTTTCGAGCCCAGAAACTTCTTTAATAGTCGCACGACATGGCTTTCGTCATCGACAACGAGAATCTTTTCCATAAATATAACCTCCCATCTTAATCATTTTCTTATATATCCTAAGACTCTATATTCCGGAAAGAAATTGAATTAATGTGCGATGTCAAGCAGTTACATAACGCCTTTTTATGGGCTACGCTTTTTGGCCTCCTTTCTAAAATCCGCGTAGAACGCGGCTTTCCACAGTTTTCATCGGTTTTTTTCCGGAATAGGGGATATATTCGGTTTTTCGGGAAGCTCGATATAAAAAGAGGCACCTCCCCATTCATTATTCTCAGCCCAGATTTTGCCGCCGTGATCTTGGATGATACCGTACGATATGGAGAGCCCCAATCCTGTCCCTTTCCCCCGTTCCTTGGTTGTAAAAAATGGATCAAAGATCTCCGACATGTGTTCACTCTTAATTCCGGTGCCCGTATCTGCAATCACGATCCTCAGTTGACCACTGTCTCCCATTAAAACTTCCCTCTTCGTTGTTATCCGTAATACTTTATGATCCCTACCCTCCATGAAGAACATAGCATTCGAGATCACATTCGCGATAACCTGCTCTATCTTTTCTCTCTCGATGGATATTTCCGGCAAATCAGATTGATACTGAAGCTCTGTTTCGACCCCTTCTATCTTCAGCTGCGTTGAATACAGCGTTAAGACATGACCAATAACATCGTTGATATCGGCCATGACGATCGTTCTTTTTTTTGCAAGGACGCGAGAAAACTGCTTGAGATTTTCGGCAATGGTCACAATACGTCCTATTTGATCCATGCAGATTTCTAATTCTTCTCTTATTTCAGGCGACAGCGTTTCCATTGTCTGCAAAATCTGCAATTCCATGGAAATAATATTCACGGGGTTGAGAATCTCATGGGCAACTCCGGCCGATAATCTACCCGTGGAAGCAAGTTTCTCCGACTGGAACAATTGGTCTCTTGCATTTTGCAACTCTCTATCAGCCTGGTTCTTTTCGGTTACGTCTTGAACAATACCGATCACTCTTACGGCTCGGCCGGTATCGTCAAGAATGGGTTCCACCCGTTCACGGATTTCGCGGATTGAACCGTCAAACCGGACCATACGATGTTCAAATTCGCTTTTGGCCCCTTCATCCATGGCCTTCTGAACAGCTTTTAATACGGTTTCTCTGTCGTCGGCATAAATCAGTTCAGAGAAGGATTCGTATGTTCCGTCGAATGTCTGATGCGTCGCTCCGACGATCCGATAAATCTCATCGGACCAGTACATTTCATCGCTCTTGATATCCCATTCCCAGTTTCCTATGTGAGCGATCCTCTGGGCTTCACCAAGACTCAGGCTGATTCTCTGGAGTGAGGCTTCCGTCTGCTTCTGGGCGCTGAGATCTATGATGGCCCCTCTCAATCCCACAGGTTTGTTCTCGCGGACAATGGGGCTTGAAAACATAATCTCCGGGAAGATGCTGCCGTCTTTTCTTATTCCTGTGTACTCGGTCCCGCCTTTCTTTTCTCCGGATAATACCTTCTGGATATTTGCTCTAATTCTATCCCTGTCCTCGGTTGAAGTCATATGAAATACATTCAGCCCTTTTTCAAGATCGTCTCGTGTGTAGCCGAAGAGTTCAAAGATGGCAGGGTTCCCGGAAATGACATTACCCTGAAGGTCCGCTTCAAACAGGGGTATCGGCAGGAAATCGACCAACCCCCTGTATTTCTTCTCGCTATCCCGTAACGCCTCCTCCGCCTTCTTTCGTTCCGTCATATCACGCATGATGGCCAGGACCGCAGGCCTGTTCTTGTATTGAATGACGCTTGCTGCGATTTCTACGAATCCCTGTTCCCCATTTGCTCTCCGAATGCAGACCGTATGTGGATTAGCCACATGGCCGCCCTCCAGAAGGGTGTTGTACTGCTCAAGGACCGTTTTGCGGTCTTCCGACGACATGATATCAAGAAGATCTCTTCCCTCCGAATCAGTTAAAGGCCGGCCGATCAGATCACAACACTTAGGATTTTCATAAAGCATTTTTCCATCTTGTATCACCAGAATACAATCGTGTGCGAATTCCGTGATCACACGATATTTTTCCTCCGCCGCTATTTCCAAATAGCTGTTGAATACGACCCAGAGAACGGCCATAGCAAATCCCAGGAATCCGTATTCCATGACATATTGAAGAGTGGGGACCCCCAGAGACGCCAGACCATCATGAATACCCAGCAGAACCCAAAAACCCATCCCTGCCAGGAAAATGATCCGGTGTTTCGGGTCAGTCCTTTTGTGTTTTATCCATACTATCATCGCGTTCACGCCGGCTATGGCCGCATAAAGCACGAACACGGGACCAAGGGGTCCCAGGGCCGGTTCAATATAGGGGGACTCTAAACCAATAAAGTTTCGTGTGATGAATCTTTCAGCCACGACATAATTGGTGGACCATAGGAGGATTAAAATAAGAACGTGACAAACCCCGGCTATCGGATGGTATCGTTTGCTTTCAATGCCAAGATAGGAAAAAGTAAATCCATACAGACAGTGGATCAGGCAGATCACGGCCGTATACTCCAAAAGGCCCGAAAATCGGTTAAGGGGTCCCTGCGGCGTGTTGTATTCGAGGAAAATACCGACCGAATAGAGTAAGGCTGAAAACGAGGTGGCTGCGCTCCATGCGTACCATGTGAATTGAGGCTTTCTGTAAAAGAAAAGAGCCTGCACTATCAGCATAAGCAGGGCCAATACGGCTACCGATAATGATCCGGCCGACTGAAGTATGATGTTTTCAGATAACATGATTTATTTCTTAAAATGGATTACCAATTCCTGCGGTTATCAATCTCCAAATGTCAAATTCATATTTCAAATTGTTTTGGTATCCTGGAAAAAACGATTTTAGAATACTCCAGGTTCGGATAATTATCCTTCACTTTTCAATGTCTCAATATCTGGCAGTCTTCATGTCCAAGCCACCTCAGAAATCAGGAATAATAGCCGCATTGTGGCGTTTTATCCTCTTTCTTCATCCAGGACTTTTCGGACCGTTTTATAGATTCTCCCTGGAGGCTGTATTTTTATTCTTGCTGATCTAGCACCTCCCGCACTTTAGCGGCCAGGGAGTTGACCGAAAAGGGTTTCTGGAGAAAGTGCACATCGCCTTCTAAAATCCCGCGGTGCATGATGACATTAGCCGTATACCCGGACATGGAAAGGACCTTGATATTCGGCTTGAGCCTCTCGATACGCGCCTTTAACTCCTTACCGTTCATCTCGGGCATCACGACATCCGTGACCAAAAGGTGAATCGGGTCTTCGTGCCGCTCGGCCATGGCAAGAGCCTCCCCAGGTGTTCGTTTTTTTTGTCAAACATGTAGTCTACCTCTTCTGGCTTACTATACATTTTCCTCTAACCATGTATGAACATGCGCAGCAACTTTTTCCCATCCGGGCTCCCTAATTACCCAATGGGCATGTCCTCCAATTTCCATGTATGTATACAAGGGTTTGTACTTCTTTGCTACTTTTTTGACCACTTTCGCAGGAGTAATATTATCCTCAGAGCCTGAAACGATCAATAAGGGGCAGGTCAATTTTGATGAATCCACCTTAGCACCTTTAACTCCAACCCACCAGAAACCAATTTCAGTTGCAGCCCTTCCTGATTCCCAGACACTTCGACCATAAATGTATTCTCGTTCTTCTACCGGCAGTTGTCCCATCATTGCATAAACAGCCTTTTCGTATGAAATTTTGTGAGGCTTTTTCCAGAAGCCCCATCTAAACAAAACCTCCTGGAAGCTCTTAAGTACAGACCATGTGATTGCTAGAATACCCGCCGGTGAGGCCGGTGTAATAAGTACTGCAGCCTTCGCAAGATCTCTGCTTGCCAGAATCTGTGCGAGCAAACCGCCCATTGAGTGTCCCATTATAATCGGTTTTTCATCAAGTTTTTTAATTTCAAGTTCAAGGTCTTCAGCATAGTCCAACAGGCTTGTTTTGCCTAGGCCGGGAGGCGGGGGGTCGTTGGGTTCAATATCATGATGCCTGAGATATGGCACTATACAGTGGTATCCCTTATCCTCAAAATAGCCTTGGAATTTATCCCAATACCACCCACCACCCCACATACCATGGATCATAAAAATTGTTTTTGACATATTTAACCCCTTTCTACAGTGATGCTATCATTAGGTCTCAAGCTACTTTCGATTTTTCAGCCATACCCCTGGACTATTTGCTCAAATTTCATACTCAACAAAATCTCCCATTTGTTGTGCAGCCGCCAACGTTGCGGATAACCCGCAAGCGACCATCGCCACGCACTTACGGATGTGAATCAGGGGGACGTCGGTGATTTATTGACTTTCCAGCAAGTGTTCCTCGATATCCTCATGCTCCAATAACTGCGGCGCATATACTATCGACTTGGTCACGGCATATGGGCTGATCCCCAGCTCCTCGCCAATGGAGGAGGAAAGCATCCCGATCTTTATCGCCCCGAAAAATAACCGTCCTTTCGATCCGTCGAATGATCCCATGGTGGAGCGCCCCTGAACCGTCTATTCGCGATTGACGTGGCATTCACCCCTCTTACAACGAACGTAGTATGTCAATATTTCACGTACGTCCCTATCTTCACACTGAATTCGGATAACAAAAGATCAGTTACAGGGGATGTGAATAGTTATTTACTTGGCCCCGTCCCCTTTTTCCATTTTCAATTGAAAAATTGAAGGACGTCCCCCCTTTCAAGTAGTGGGAAAAGCGCTAGCTTTGACCGTCTATCTTCATGCGAATGTTATAACCTCAGCACATATTATCCTGTTCGCGCCTGAAGAGTATGTACCTCCTCATCAAGTCGGGCCTCAAGCAAGTCCTGGGTCACTTCAAGATCAAAACGGGTCTGGAGATTTAGCCAAAACTGAGGTGACATTCCAAAATATCGTCCCAAACGAAGTGCAGTATCAGCAGTAATGGATCTTTTCGCATGCACAATTTCGTTTATGCGCCTGGGGGGTACACTTATATCCTTGGCCAGTCGGTACTGGCTGATTCCCATGGGGTCCAAAAATTCCTCCTTAAGAATTTCGCCTGGATGGATAGGAGGCAGCTTTTTGCTTTTCATATGATTCTCCTAATGATAATCTGTGATTTCAACATCATACGCATTGCCATCGCTCCATTTAAAACAAATCCGCCATTGGTCATTTATGCGTATGCTGTGTTGACCTTTCCGGTCACCTTTCAAAGCCTCCAACCGGTTACCCGGTGGAATTCGCAAGTCATTTAATTCCAGTGCAGCATCAAGAATTACAAGCTTCTTGCGACCAACACTCTGAATATTTTGCGGCAATTTGCCTGAAAGTTGCCTGCTAAATATTTTTTCTGTCTCTTTATCTCGGAAGGATTTTATCATGAAAATGATAATAACGCAAAACGTTAATAACGTCAAGTGTTAAACTTTAAAGATAAAAATGGAGTGAATTTTTTTACTCTCCCGCGGATCGGACCAAGCCATCATGTTGATATTCAACCAATATCTTCCCAAAAATACTCATCCTCAGCCCTTAGAACCCCATTTTCATGCTCCAAATTGCCCTTGTAAGATGCTGGAGATTCCCTCAGACCATAGCGCTTCCTGGCCTCAAAAAGCCACTTAAGCCAACGGCGGCAGTCTCTGGCAAACTTGAGAAGGAACTCCTTCTTATGACACCGATGTGTGATTTACCCCGTTAAATTCGAAGATTACTTAACTGGGGTGTGCCAGACACAGCCGGGTATGTAATGCCTGTTTGCTCGCGGAATAAAGTTTCATTCTTAAAAAAGCATTTTCGGGGCCAAAAACATTGCTTTAAGGGCCAAAATTGTCCAATCTAAAGACCTTTCACCCTTTAATTCAACAACTTGCCTTGGTCCGATCCGCAACCAAATTTACTAAATATACCACATAGGATTCGATTCTCCAAATACCTTGGAGAGTTACAGGTTTTGAGAAGCATCACTTTCCAATGGTGTCCATAACATATCACAACCCTCGAACTGCATGTCTCGTTGACGTTGATAGCAGGTATCTCAAGATAGACTTCTATCTAAAAGTCTTAGTTATTCAAGGAGTTGATCATGTGACATACTCCTTGCGAGACTAACAAGAGTCGAAAGCCAATTTGATCCTTTTTACAGGTCCAGATCTGAGGGGAATGATGGATGAATACCCGCC
>JAZDES010000026.1:0-7513 GCA_043808585.1 Pseudomonadota bacterium
ACCCTGTACCACCATTGTGGCCAACCTGAAAAAGGGCTGTGGGTAAAAAAACAGGATTATTGATATGAAGGCGGTTACTACCAGCGGAACCAGGCAAAATGGCGGTGCTTCCCGAACCCCGTTTTCAAAGGTTGATTCCAGCGGTGCGCGGAAAAATGCCTTGTAGACAACCGGCATGAAGTAAGCGGCATTTAACAGGGAACTTGTCAGCAGGACAAAGAGGATAGGCATTTGGTGGGCCTCAAGAGACCCCAGGACAAGGTACCATTTGCTGATGAATCCGCCGCAAGGGGGCAGTCCAATGACACTCAGGGAGCCGATAAAGAAGGCTGCCATGGTAACAGGCATCGCTTTACCAATCCCTATCATTTCACTGATGTTTTTCTTTCCCGTGGCCACAAAAATGGCACCTGCGCAAAAAAAGAGGGTAATCTTTCCAAAGGCGTGCATTGCAATATGGACCATGCCACCGGTCATTCCCTTTGGGGACAGGAGTCCGATTCCGAGCACAATATATGATAGCTGGCCGATCGTTGAGAAGGCGAGAAGCCTCTTCAGATTGTCCTGAGAAAGGGCGATAAGAGAGGCCACTATGATTGTGAAAGATGCAACATAACAGATCGCCGTGCCCAGATGTAGTGACGATAATAGGTCCACGCCAAAGACCCCGGTGAGCACGCGCACAATGCTGAATACCCCAACCTTTACAACGGCAACGGCGTGGAGAAGGGCACTTACAGGCGTGGGCGCTACCATGGCTGCAGGGAGCCATGAGTGAAGCGGTATTATCGCTGCCTTGGCAAAACCGAAGATGAACGCAAAAAGAAGAAAACCTATCAATGTCTTTGATCCTGTACCTGTCAGAAAACCCTGTCTTGCAAACTCAAGTGTGCCGGCCAGGTTGTAACATATAAGCATGGCGGGCAGGACAAGACCTATGGAGGTCCCTATTATATACAGCAGATATTTGCGCCCGGAAGAGCGAGCCTCCTGGTCCTGATGGTGTGTTACCAGGGGGTAGGTGGCCAAGGAGAGCATTTCGTAGAAGAGATAGAGAGTGAAGAGGTTGGCTGAAAAGGCCACGCCAATGGTGGCGGAAAGGGCCAGGGCAAAGAAACAAAAATACCTGGTCTGGCTATGCTCATTCAGGCCGCGCATGTACCCGATGGAGTAAGCAGAGGTTATTATCCAGAGGGAAGAGGCCACGAGCGCGAAAAGCATGCCCAGGGCATCGACCCTGAATTGAATTGCGATTCCGGGGATAACCTCGGCCACGGTACATACTATCTCCGTACCTCTCAAGACGGCCGGAACCATGGATAAAATGATAAAGAACTTCGCAAATGCCGCCACAAAGGTCCAGGCTTCACGGACGTTAGGTGTCCTGCCTGAGATAAGGATAGGGACTACCAAAAGCGATACTAAGACGGCCAGAAGAGGTTTTATGGATGTAACGGCTTCCATTAGACAATGCCTGCCGGAATTGCAAATCTGATAATATAAGTCACCATATCTCCCGTATAGAGGCCAACAACGATCAACCCGCACGCAACGATCAGGAGGGGGACCAGCATGCTGAGGGGTGCCTCATTGATGGGTTCTGCATGGGACTTATGTCCGTGATGATCAGAAAAGGGCTCAAAGTAGCTGAACTCGATTATCCTGAAAAATAGGACGACGTTGACAAGGCTGCTGAACAGTAATGCCGCCACAAAACCGTAGTGACCCGACTGGATGCCTCCGGAGATCAGATACCACTTGCTGAAGAAACCGCACGTGGGAGGTACCCCTATGATAGAAAGGGCTCCGACCACAAAGGCACCCATAGTAAAAGGCATGGTTCGGATCAATCCCCTCAGGTCCTCAAATGCACTCCCCTTTGTCTTGTAAACGATGTTACTCACAACCATAAAGACGCACAGGGTCATCAGGGCGTCGTTCACAATATGCAATATGGCACCTGTCATTCCCGCCCTGTTTCCAAGCCAGGCGCCGCCAACCATGTAACCGACTTCCGCTATAATGATATAGGTCAGCATCCTTTTCAGGTTGCGTTGTGACAGGGCAAATATAGACCCCATAACGATAGAGATAACGGCCAGCCAGACGACAGCATCATTTACCGCCAGTATTGAAAAGGCAAATTTTGGGGTAAAGACGGTCAATATGAGGCGTATCATCACATAGACCATCACCTTTGTCATCAAAGGGGCGACCAGACTGCTGACCGCCGAGGGGGCGAATGTATAAGCATTGGGCAGCCAGCCGTGTAAAGGAAACAGGGCCATCTTGATCCAGACACCGACCATACAGATAATGAATGCTGTAAGGATGGCCTTGGACTGGTAAATGGAGGGCAAGATGGAGGCTATATCCCGCATGTTCAACGACCCGGTAACAATGTAAAGATACCCTATTCCCAGCAAATAGAAGCAGGCCCCGATAGTCCCCATATACACATAGTTTAGGCTGGCCAGGGGGGCCCTGTCCTCCCCCATTGCAATCAGGGCGTAACCTGTTATGGATGCGATCTCCAGCAGTACATACAGGTTAAAGGCATCACCCGTCACAACTATGCCCAAAAGCCCTGTTACGAAAAGGACATAAAGGGCGTAAAAGGGACCGATCTTTTCCGGATACTCCTGTTCGATATTCCTCCAGCTTGCTATCAAATTGATCAGGGCCACGGCCGTAACGACCACCAGGACCAGTGCGTTAAGATGATCCACATTATAGGCGATTCCCCACGGGGGATCCCATCCTCCCAACCGGTAAAGGATATTTCCCTCTTTCAGGACCCCAAGGAGGAGACGGACCGAGGAATAGACCGCTACACCCAGGGCCCCAACTGCGATGGGGAAACACAGCCTTTTGTTGATCCATCCGGCAGCACTGATTACAAAGGCTGAAAGTAGGGGAATAACGACAAGAAGTGCAGGATGATGTTCGCTCATTTTTCCCTGATCTGGGCTAGGATCTCATCTTCTTCCAAGGTGTGATACTGGTTGTAGATTTTTATGCCTAGGGCCAGGGCGACTCCCAGGGTGGCGACCGATACCACGATCGCTGTCAGCATAAGCACGTGAGGCAAGGGGTTGATATAATCCACTGCCCTTACCGCATGAGCTTCAGCACCATGCCCGTGCTCTATAATCGGGATGGTTCCCCCTCTCTTGCAGCCTATGGAGACGTAAAAGAGGATGATGGCGGTCTGAAAGATGTTCATGCCCACGATCTTCTTGATTAGGTTGTTCTTGGCGATCATGGCGTACAGGCCAATCATCATCAAAGTTATATAGATCCAGTAGTTGTACTTAGCTAAAAAGGTTGAAAGAATCTCGGACATAATCTACAACCCCTCGTCGTATTTTCCGGCCGAAGCCAGATTGCTGTAAATCCAGACCATGGTGGCCATGACCGTAATGCCGACACCAACTTCCACAATGAATATACCGTGGGACCGTGCCATAACCGGGTCAACAAAGAGGATGGATGCAAGGGCGCCGTAATTCAAGAAATTGAGCCCTAACAATACACAGATGGCGCCTGTCCCGGCATATATTAATACACCGGCAGAGGAGAGGAGACCATCTACCTTTTCACTAAACCGTGTTGTGGCTGTCCTTAGATCGAGGGATATAGCCAGCAGGATGATGCTTGCCCCGAGTATCACACCACCCTGAAACCCTCCGCCGGGACTGTGGTGACCGTGTGCAATCACATAGAGTGCGAAGAGCTGCATAAAGGGAACCAAGACCCGGCACACCGTCTTTATGATCAAATCGTGCGGGGTCCATGTCGTGTCGATTCTCTCAAACTCGTCCAGATCAGCGGGAATCTTCCCGTCATCTTTCATACGCAGGGTTATTCCCGTCAGGGTATGGCGATAGAGGCGCTCTCCGGGGCCTTCCCTTGTAAAGACCCTCAATAGAAGGAAGCATGCCAGGCCGGCGGCAAAAATGACCGATGTCTCAAACATGGTGTCGTAACCTCGATAATCCGCAAGGACCGATGTGACTACGTTGGGGACCGCTGTCTCCTCAACAGATTTCTCTATATAACGGATCGAGACAGGGTGGATGCTGGCCGGTGAGGCAGGGTCTGCCCAAGGAGGAAAGTCTACTGTGGCGTAAATCAGCAACGCCCCTGCCAAAAGCGTTGTAATAGCCCCGATAATTTTCAATCTTTCGTCCTCCTGGTAGTCCTGAAAACGGCTGCAATAAAGAAGACAGTGCTGACACCCGCTCCAACCGAGGCCTCGGTAAAGGAGACATCCACGGCCCCCATGATGGACCAGAGAAGGCACATCATAAAGCTGTAAGCCCCAAACAGGATAGCGGCCCCTAAGAGGTCCTTTATCATTAAGGCCCCAATGCCGGCAATAACCACCAGGGTGAGGATGATGAGATCGAGTTGCCAGATCATGGGCTATCTCCTCTTCTCTCCCTTTGTCCAGGGGGCAAGACCGGCCCTGACCCCTGCGTCCACAATGGCATGGGTTGCCGTGGGGCTAGTAATAAAGACAAAGACCACAATTAAGAGAATCTTTGCGCTGGTAAGCAGGGTACCCAGAGAAAGATGATGGAGGTTAAAGAGGGCCAGGGCTACCATGGCTGCGAGGGAACCGAGGGTGTCCAACTTGCCTGCCGGATGCAGCCTGGAGTAAAAATCCGGAAAACGCAATATCCCAACGGATCCGCCGGTGAAGAAAAAAAGCCCGAAAAAAAGACAAAGGCAAACAATGATATCCATTGCAAGAACCTCCCCACCTACTCTAATTCATCATATAGGCCCTTGCGCTTATGAAAATATCTCGAGGCCGCCAGGACCGTAATAAAGTTCAAAAGGGCGTATGCCAGGGAGATATCCACGAACATGTCTACCCGATTGAAGATAAGGCCGATGAGTATCAGCATGACCACGGTCTTGCTGCCAATCGCATTGACTCCAAGCATGCGGTCAACCACCGTAGGCCCCCGCAGGGCCCGGTACAAAGGAAATATCATCAATAAGGCCAAATATAGGCCGGAATATAGAAAAACACTATCCATCAAATCTCTCCAAATGTCCTCCCAATCCTTTTTTCCATTTCACCTGGCAGGGGATCCCCCGAGGCCTTGTCAATGGCATGAACCCTGAAATCTCCATTGATGGAGACGGAAACCGTAATCGTCCCTGGAGTCAGTGTGATCGAATTGGCAAAGGTAACCAGGGCCATGTCACTTTTCAACCTGCTTCGGAACCTGATTATGGTCGGGTCAATCAGTTCCATCATTCTCGGATGAAATGTTAGATAAAGCAGATGAAAATTGGCCTTAATGATCTCATTCATGAGCCAGGGAATGTATCTAATGAATCGGAGAACCTGACCAACAAACCCCGTGATCTTTAGCGATGGAAATAAGAGGTCAGATGAAAGGTAAGATACGATTGCGCAAGAGATGAGCCCGAGAGTCAGATGGAAGGCATCGAACTTGCCGGAGAGCACAATCCACACCAAGAACATAATGATAAATGTAAGGGCAAAAGGATAGAAGGCGATCCTTTTCATTTCAAGTCCTCGCGACGAAAATTAGTGGTGGTCCATGTAGTACTCTGTTTCCTATTTGTCAAGAGAATTTACGCGGGAGAAATTGCAGGTTTGGGAAGGGATGAGGCAAAGATCACCTTGTCACACTTCTCCTGAAGGGCCTTCATATTTTCCCTTTCACGCTCTCCAAGTCTCCCCCCTCCAAGGCTACGGCCAAAATAGCCGTTCATTATGACTGTGGGGGTTGAATTGAGCAGAGAGAGAAGCTTATCAAGTTCACCGGCTTGAAGATATATGGAAACATCATTTATTATAAGCACTTTGGATGGATTCTCAAGATATTGTAATAGGATATGATCAATCAGCCGCACATTATCTTTGGCCAATGCCTCTACTTCATCCGCAGACCCTCCCTCAAGCCTGGGAGCCCGTATGTCTGCGGTCAAGTACCTTATGGACTTTAACTTACTAAGACTCATCTTACCGCCGATGCCCCTTGTAAGGGCAGGGGCCATGTCAATTACCGTGATATCAGTATAGCCACCCCCCAGCAGTCTATGTAACAGGTCCTCCAGGTGAGCGGTCTTACCGGTCTTGACCTCGCCGACTATGATTGTCTTTTTGTTTATGAATTCCTCTACCGAGTACATGCTCCTATGGGCCCGAAAATCAGGCCCTGGACCTCCTGATTCCAAAATCACCCTATGAGTTGCCCAATTTTTCCATTGATTGAAGTGCCATAACATGCTAGAAATATCAATAATTTTCTCGATGCCGGAACAAACAGTTCCTTTTCCCCGGTGCGGACTCTTTATACAGTGCATATAGCCTTGAAAGGTACCAGTCATGCCTGAAGGGGAAAGGAGGTGGAGAATGGACAAGACCTTGAAAGGGTATCCCTTCCGTTGCATGCTTAGCCTCAGGCCGCTTATCGCTTACTTGGATAAGATCGCCTCTGCCACAGGAGATGTTAAGCCCTGCCAGATAGAAGGCCTTCAAGAGAAGGTCAAAGGGGCTCCTGAGCTTGAAAGGCCAATAGAGGACTTGACCATATTTGAACCTCAGCGAGATTTGATACATAGGCTCATGGGCCTGGTGTTTTCACCGGCCATGTGGGAGACCGAGGCGATCGGTGCATTTATTCCTTTCTCAATGAAACCGTTTTTGGTTTCTCCGCAGTTTGAGACCCTCTTTCTCAGTGATGATGGCTCATACAAGGGACGACTTAACCTTGACGAGGAGAGCTTTAACAGGGGACGGGTCATTCGGGCATACCTGTTCATCCTCGAGAAGTTTTACGGGATCCAAAAGAGGCTTGAATACCCCTTAATCCGCATCGTACCGGATCCTGAGACAGGATTGGACCGATACTTCAATATGAAGCTGGACTTTCGCTTTGTGGAGGCTAAGGCCTTGGGTGGGCCAAAGGTAATTACCGATCAGGAAGAGACCATTATCATGGAACGGACGGAACGAGCGGCCCTTTAAGGGCAGCACAAACGGAAATGCCGCGCTAGGGAAAGGAGCAAAATATGGGGAAGATAGGTACGGTTTGCACGCAGAAGAGACCTCCCGGATCACTGGGGCCTACTATGATAGGGAAAGGAAATATATTCACCCTACGGGGTTTCTCATCCGGCCCAACAATACTGTAGAGGTGGCTTGTTATAGTTCTGGTCCAGTGGGACGTCTTGTGGCAAAAGACGTGCTGGGCCTTGTCAAGTTTTATAAGAGCAAAAAGAAGAAATAACTGAGGCCCTATATTGCAATGAAAATCACGGTCGAAAGCGAAAAGATCATTAAGGCGGTTAAGAAGCTTGAGGGCATAGAGATCGTTTTGGAAAACCCTGAGGATGCAAGAGAGGCAATCAATCTCGTCTTGAGGAAGGCTGAGCTGTCAACAGGGGACGATTATACGAAACGGATGGATGTAAAGGTAACCTCCTTTCAAAGGTATGAGACCTCAGCCGTAGACTATAAGAT
>JAZDES010000027.1:0-8127 GCA_043808585.1 Pseudomonadota bacterium
GGACCATCTTTTCCTCGCTCTGATAATAGACTGCCTTATCTCCAGTGGCTTCACCCCCTTGAGCGCGCTTTATCTTTACCTGGCCAATAGCAACAATCTTGCTGATCTTTGTTTCAGGCTCCGCCTCCTTCTCTTGCCCTGGGGGGTTCTCATAGTAGACAAGCATTTTCTGACAATCGAGGACAAAATCATCCTTTGTGGCATTTACTTCACCCGTAAAAGTCACCACCTTTAGTTTATTATCCACTTCCAGGGTGTTCGACCTTATGGTTATTGGCTGGGGTTCAGGGGGCTTTTTCTTGGCCTTTTCAGCATCCTGTTGGAGGTTCTCGGACCAGACCGTGCCGCTTAGTATTAGCCCTGATAGGAGAAATACTATCAAGAAAAGCACTTGAAATCTAAGGCTCCTCATAATGTCAAAGAGTCCTTTCTCACGGTGGTAGTAACGTCCGACATTATCCTGAGGGTCTCCTTATCCAGATCCACAAAAAGGCCTTGGCCTTCAACCAGAAAGTAGGGGCCGAATATCTTGACCCGCTCCTCCGTACGCAGATACCCGCTTTTTTCATTGATCAGGATATGTTGGGTCAAGATCCTGTATCCGTTGTCTGAAATCCCTTCTAAGTCTCCCCAGAGGTTTATCTCTCCCGAGTCCCTTGAATAGTCCCCTTTCTTCCCCTTCAGTCTGTAGCACGGCCTATTCTCTGACTCCACCCTCAATAGAAAGTCGTGGAAGGAAATTCTGCTTCTGTCCCCCGAAAACTTCACCTTTTTGGCGTCAAGGATCCATTTAATCTTTTTATCCGGATCGTTATGGGTATAATGAATATCCCTCAACATGAGCCCTTCGCCGGATACGATGTCTCTCAAAAAAGGGACCTCCACACCCACTCCGCCAGATGTAGTAAGGTAAAAGGCGACCAGTGCCAATATGACACCCAATCCCACAAGGGGCCACTGTCTCTTGAGAAATGTCTTCATATACCTGTTTTCATTATATCAGCGCCCCGTTTATCCTGTAAAGCCTATTTTCCTCAGAACTGTGTAACCAAAGCCGACCATTTTCCCTTACATTTAAGAATCCACTCACATGCCTCCCTCACGGCCCCATACCCTCCTCTGTTTACCGTAACAAAGTCAGCAGATTCTCGAACCTCCGTGGCTCCATCAGCCACTGATATTCTGAGGCCAACCTCTCTAAACATGGATAGATCCGGCAGGTCATCACCCATGCAACAGGTCTCCTCTTTCCTAAGGCCCCTGGCATTCATCAATTGCTTACATAGGGCACCTTTTTCGCTTACCCCTTTGTAAAGTTCATTAATGCCTAATTCCTGCGCCCGGATCTCGACCGCTTCAGAACTTCTACCGGTTATGAGGACTATGTCAACGCCGCTTGACATGAGCATCTTCAAACCAAGGCCGTCTTTGACGTCAAAGGACTTAGTCTCCTCCCCTCGGCTATTAACGGTGATGCGACCATCGGTCATGACACCATCAATATCCAGGAAAAATAGCCTGATCTTTGCTGCCCTTCCTTCAATATTGTCCATCTTCTTACCACCTCTTCTTTGAAACCGTCAAATTTGCCCCTGTCCCATTGGAGGCTCCTTGAGGCCAGGGACTGCTGGCAGAGATATGCCGTTTCTAAGTCCCTGCAAGCCAACAAAGGCTTAGGCCTTTACTACCCTGTGTATCTCTTTGAGTGTATTCAGCAAGGATTTGAGTTCATGAAGTGGTAGAGAATTGGGGCCGTCGCAGAGTGCGGAATCTGGATCCGGGTGGACTTCAACAAAGACTCCATCAGCACCGGCCGCGACAGCCGCCTTACAGAGGTGACCTACAAATTCCCTCTGGCCGCCCGAGCACGTGCCGCGTCCCCCGGGGAGCTGTACGCTGTGGGTGGCGTCGAAAACCACTGGAAACCCGAATCCTTTTATTAGGGGTATGGATCTCATGTCAACCACCAGGTTGTTGTATCCAAAGGAAGTCCCTCGCTCTGTGACCAAAAGGTCTCGATTACCAGTGGAGATCACCTTTTCAATGGCCGGCTCCATCTCCCAGGGCGAGAGAAATTGACCTTTTTTTATATTAATAGGGAGCCCACTCCTTGCTGCTGCCAGCAACAAATCCGTCTGGCGGCACAGGAAGGCAGGGATCTGGATCACGTCGAGGACACCGGCTGCCTTTTCTATTTCACCAACATGATGCACATCAGATAACATCGGTAATCCGGTTATATCCTTCACCTTTTGTATTATATCTAATCCCTTATCAATGCCTGGCCCCCTGAATGAATTCAAAGAGGTCCGATTGGCCTTGTCATAAGAGGTCTTGAAGATAACGGGAATACCGAGTTCCTCCGCAGTTTCCCTCAAAAAGATTGCAACTTCCAGGGTATTGGCCTCATCTTCGATCACACAGGGTCCGGCAATCAAGAAAAGGGGTCCACCCACATAAATATCCCATCTACCGACTTTGATGACATGGCTCATTTCAAAACCCCACAAGGAATAATCCTGATCACAACCCCCCGCGGGCCGCCTCCCCCCTTGCCGAGGGATCTCTAAAGTAGAACTTACCGATGGAACTTCATAATTTCATTTTATTGTTATAAGAGGGCTGGAGGAAAGTCAAGAGAAGTAGCCTTTTCCCCACTATTCAGTGCCTGGTGTTACAGTAGTTCTCTCGATGACAGGCGTTTATCAAAAACTTTTTCTTGTCAGACGAGCGCATAAGATTTAAGATGCTGCCGCAAATGCACATATGGGAGGGAAAGAGATATGCCCCAAAGAACGACCAGCAAAACGATCAGCGATATCAACCGCAAGATCAAAGAAGGAAAAGCCGTAGTGGTCACGGCCGATGAGATGGCCGACATCGTCAAGAAAAAGGGACCCAGAAAGGCTGCCCAAGAAGTGGATGTGGTCACTACCGGTACCTTTGCCCCGATGTGCTCATCCGGGGCCTTCATCAACTTCGGGCACACGAAACCCACAACTAAGGCCGCTCGTGTATGGTTGAACGAGGTGCCAGCCTATGCAGGTCTGGCCGCAGTTGACATCTATATCGGGGCCACCGAGCCTGCCGAGGATGATCCGCTGAACAGGGTCCACCCGGGACAGTTCAAGTACGGCGGGGGTCATGTGATCCATGATCTTGTTGCAGGAGAGAGGGTCACTTTACGCGCCACTGCATACGGGACAGACTGCTACCCCAACAAGGAGTTTAAGAAGAAGGTCACCCTTGATGATCTTCCATATGCTGTGCTCTTAAATCCTCGAAATGCTTATCAGAATTATAACTGCGCCGTCAATCTGTCGAAAAAGACCATCTATACTTATATGGGGATCATTAAACCGAATTTGGGAAACGCCAACTATTCCACCTCCGGCCAGTTGAGCCCTCTTTTTAACGATCCCTATTATCTGACTATAGGCCTCGGCACCAGGATATTTCTCGGCGGCGGCGTGGGTTATGTGATCGGAGCAGGAACGCAGCATAACCCCAATGTCAAGAGAAGCGAAAAGGGGATCCCATTGGGCCCAGCCGGGACACTTATGGTCAAGGGGGACCTGAAGAAGATGGTTCCCAGATGGGTAGCCGGGGTAAGTATGCTCGGCTACGGGTGTTCTCTCGCCGTGGGTGTAGGCGTCCCGATCCCAATTCTCAACGAGGAAATGGCCCGTTTTACTGCCATCTCTGACGAAGAAATCTATACTCAGATTGTGGACTACGGAAACGATTACCCCAGAGGGAAACCCACCAGATTGGGCAAAGTGAGTTATGCCGAACTGAAAAGCGGTACGATCCGCTTCGACGGGGAGGATGTGCCCACGGTTCCCCTATCCTCCTACATAAGGGCCCTTGAAATCGCCCGTATTCTGAAGGGCTGGATAGAAAAGGGGGACTTCCTCCTCACCGAGCCGCAGGAGATGCTGCCAACTGCCAGTCCTTACCAGAAGGGTTGAACCCTTCCTCCAGAATTTTGGCCTCTACGAGCCAAAAAGGATTTGAATGAGACCGTATGGGGAAAGGACTTACAGAAATAGGGTTCATGCCAAGGACCTTGTCTCCTTTCGTCTGGTGGTCAAGGAAACAGATCTGTGGGTCAGTGCGGGTAAGAAGCTGGAAAAAGAGACAAGAGATGCAATCTTTGACGCTAGGCACCAGCTGGAAACGTACATTCATTCTCATCCGGGATTCGTGACTTCCCTGTTACCCTGCGAAGAGGACTCCCTTGCTCCTTCCCTAGTTAGAGAGATGATCGAGGCTACAAAGGTGGCTGGTGTTGGCCCAATGGCCTCTGTGGCAGGTGCTATAGCCCAGCATGTGGGAAGGGATCTGCTCAAATTGACAGACCAGGTTATTGTAGAGAATGGTGGGGATATCTTCATGAAGGTAGGCCGGGATGCGACCGTGTCCATCTTTGCAGGGACTTCTCCACTGAGTGAAAAAATCGGCCTGTTGATACATGTTCCACAGATGCCCCTGGGAATCTGCTCTTCCTCTGGCACCGTGGGTCATTCACTTAGTGCGGGAATCACAGACGTTGTCTGTATCCTCTCTTATTCGGCGGCACTGGCGGATGGGGCTGCGACGGCACTTGGTAACAGGGTCAAGAGAATAGCTGACCTGGAAAAGGTTGCCGAGTGGGCAGGCCTGATAGATGGAATTCTGGGAGGGGTTGTCATTGTAAGGGACAGAATGGCAGCCTGGGGTGATATCGAACTGGTTGGGCTTTGAAATTCGGCTAAGGCATTGCGGGTCACCGGCCTGGCAAGGATTTTGATGTTAAAGGTCATAGAGCTTCTCATCAATCCGTGGGGGGCGATATTTCGGTACGCTAACTGATTTTTCTTTGAAACCGAAGGGGTCTTCCTCCTCAAGGATATCTCCCATTTCCGCCTCTATCTTTTCGGGATCTTCTCCCTCCTCCATTCTACTGAGGGCCTCCTCCATGCCGCGGCCCAGATTCAGACCGGTCATATCTGTCAATTTGCGCATCAGATTTGCGGCCTGTCTCGGATCGTTTTCGTCCACATGTTCCACCTCCCTTGCAAGGAGATTCATTGCCTTCTCCATCTTGCTTTCGTCAAGGTCGGGGAGAGGGCCTTCTTCCTCCTTGTCTCGACTTCGAGGGGTGGCGAAGATTGACACGCGACGCGCCAGTTCAATCTTCTGGCACGTGGGACATAAGGGTCTTTTGTCTGTATTCACTGACTTGGAAAAAAAGTTGAAGATCATATGACATTCGTGACAATAAAATTCATAGATCGGCATTGCTTCTACCTTATGGGGTCTCCAATTCTGCCAAGTTATTTTTGCGCAAGCCCCTAGCGGCTGACCGAAAACCTCAAAATATGACTACAAAAAAAACCCCTGAGAGTCAAATGATTTCGGAGGTCAGCAAGATTAGCCCTTGTCTTTTTTCTTGAGGCTGGTATACTCCCGAATAATTTAAGTTTCTATTCAATTCAGCGTAGGGTTTTCCGTCTGGGGCCCAGATCGTAGATGCCTTATGATTGGCCCCATGACCTGAACACCTGTTGACCATAATGTGATTATGAAGATTGGAGTCCTTTCAGATACGCACCTAAAGCGGATAACTCATGAGCTCAGGGAAATCTACAACAATCACCTTTCTGAAAAAGAGCTTATTTTACATGCAGGCGATATCGTTTCCCCTGAAATAATTGACTTTTTGAGCAGAAAGACCTTTCATGGCGTTCACGGAAACATGGATCCCTCTGAGGTAAAGGAACTGCTTCCCAGGAAGAAGATCGTGGAATTAGGGCAATACCGGTTGGGGCTGATCCACGGATGGGGATCTTCTGCCGGTCTTGAGGACCGTATCTGGTCCGAGTTTCATGACGTGGATGTAATCGTATATGGCCATTCGCATCATGAGGCAAACAGGATAAAGGAAGGAGTGCTCCTATTCAATCCAGGGACTGCAACGGGGTATTCTCCTTCATCTAGACATACAATAGGCATTTTGGAGCTTTCTGATACAATCCGAGGGGAAATCGTGACTTTGTGAAGGCCAGTATGAAGGTACTCTGGGCACCATGGAGAATGGAATATATACTTTCGAACCAGCAAGGAGGCGATTGCATCTTCTGCCCTGGCCACGATAGGGACCGAGATGAGGCAAGGCTCATTTTGTACACTGGATCTCTGACCGTGGTTGTAATGAATCGTTTTCCGTATATCAACGGACACCTTTTGGTCGCACCCATGCGCCATGTCTCACGCTTAGAGTCCCTCTCGCAAGAAGAGCTGCTCGCTCTCATGGACATGGTTCGCAAGGCGGTTGAGGTCCTAAAAAAGGTTATGAACCCGGAAGGATTTAACGTGGGGTTGAACCTTGGTAAGGTCGCCGGGGCCGGGATGGAGGAGCACCTGCATTTCCACATAGTACCACGATGGAAGGGGGATACCAATTTCATGGCCGTGTTTGGCGAAGTCAGAGTGATTCCCGAGCACATTCAAGAAACCTATCGCAGGCTCTTGCCCTATTTTGGAGAAATCAAACACGATCCTGGAGGTAAGTAATGAAAAATGTAAAGGTGATACTTGTGATATTGTTTTTGTTGCTGGTTGTGATCCTGGCCGTTCAGAATTTTGATGCACTGGCAACCACTGTTACTTTTAGGGTCAGCCTAGGGTTTGTCAATTATGAAACATCCCAAGTGCCCCTCTCCCTCATAGCCATCATTACCTTTCTTGTCGGTGTCCTCGCCTCAGGATTGTATGGAATCACTGAGCGTCTCCGTCTTAAGAGACAGATCAAGAGCCTCATGAGGGACGTCGGGGAAAAGGATAAAGAGCTTAATTCCCTGAGGAATTTACCTGTAACCACCGAAGATATGAGCTCTGAGTAATCTCCCGAAAGACAAAAACCCCCCTTGAATCTAGTGAGGCTCCACCTCAAACCGACGAGGCTTCGCGATGCTAGATGCTGGATCCCAGATGCTGGATAAAAAGATAAAGAATTCTTTGTTTCACACAGTATCCAGAAACCAGTATCCAGCATCTCGTTATATTTTGCTCCCTAACGGGCTTACAAAGACCATGGCCCAGTCCTGATATAAGGATAGGAGTTATAAACGTGCAGTCCATATGGCAATGGTTCGTTGAACAGGGTAACCAGCATACGCTCTTGGTAGCTATCATGGCCCTTGCAGCAGGCCTGATTGTCGGTTGGGGGATACGCCGCACCAGGGACTTAACGGTCAAAAAGACGATGTCTAATAAGGGTGACAAGTCCTTCTTTAAAGGAATCCAGTATATTCTTTCCAATGATCATGACCAGGCGATCGAAGAATTCACCAAGTCGGTCCAGGTCAACTCTGATACCATAGAGACCTATGTGGCACTTGGCAACCTGTACCGCTCAAAGGGTGATATTGATAGGGCGATCCGTATTCGCCAGAATATCATTTTGAGACCAAACATCGACCAACAGATTGCCCTTCAGGCCCTTTTCGATCTGGGCCTGGATTATCGCAAGGGGGGATTCCTGAACAGGGCCCTGGGCACATTTCAGAAGGTGGTCCACAAGGACCCTACCAATGTAAAGGCCTTGGAAGAGATCGAAAGGATTTATGAGGAATTGAAGGACTGGGAAAATGCCTTTGGCACACGACAGAAGATCTCACGTTTAGCGAAAGGGGATCACAATCATATCCTGGCCCACCATCTGGTGGAGATAGGAAAACTCTACCAGCAGAATGGAGAACTGAGCAGCGCAATTTCCTCTTTTAACAAGGCCATATCCACACACGATGAGTGTGTGGACGCCTATCTCCACCTGGGAGACCTCTATTTCTCAAACCAGGAATACAAGAAGGCCATATCAACATGGAAAAAGGTCGTTGAAAAGGTACCTCAATTTACTTTCCTTGCCTACCGACGCCTCGAAGGGGCTTACTCAAGCATGGACAACCTGAAACCGGTCGAGGATTTCTTGAAGGAATGTTCAGAGTCAAACTCCGATGCCTTCACTCATTTGGCACTGGCCCGGTACCTCTATAATGAAAATGACATCCAGGGTGCCTTAAGGGAGATTTCCAACGCCCTGGAACTGGCCCCTACCTTCTGGGAGGCCAGAAGGTTTAGAGG
>JAZDES010000028.1:0-15750 GCA_043808585.1 Pseudomonadota bacterium
TATTTAAAGGTAAGGGGGCGTGCCACAGGCTGTGAAGAATTTGGGTTACGTCCTTTGGAAAAAAGACCCTCACGGTCTGTCATCTTACTCCTCAGTGTTTTCAAAGCGCTAAAGTATTACCTCAGGGTAGATGGTGCAGAGCAGCGTCCTCACGTGGGTTGCGCCCATGGCGGGATCACAATTCTCATAGGCATTGTCCGTAAGGATATTGACGTTTGATTCGTCCCACCCGTGCCCGGGGTCCCTCTTTTCGGGAAACCACCATGCATGCTCAGCTGAAACCACCCTTGGGTCCATCCCTGAAAAGAACTTGGCCTTCTGCCTGATTCTGCCGCGAGGAGACTCGATTATCACCCACTCGCCCTCTTTGATACCCTGTTTTTTTGCCGTTTCTGGGTGCACTTCCACAATGGGATCCCTATGGAGTTCTCTTGTCCATGGCAGCTGACGGTTTTCCGAGTGAAAGAATCCTGGTATCCTTCTACCGGTAATGAGTATGTACGGGTACTCCTCGTAGAGATGGGTGGAACTGTAAGGGCCCTCGGGCGGTTCGCGGTAAATGGGCAGGGGATCGTAGCCCCATTTTTCAAGGAGTGTTGAATAGAGCTCAAATTTCCTGCTGGGCGTGGAAAAGCCCCTCGCCCTGTATTTCTGGTCAAGCCTGTCGCCCCGGATATAGTCCATCTTCTTGAAGTCCTGCCAGGTGATTCCTAAGGGTTCCAGGATCCAGTCGAGGGCCTGCTCGAAACTATCCCACCAGTGTTCACCCTGCCCTACTCGATGGGCCAGATCATTGAGCATTTCATGGTCAGACCGGCATTCTCCCACACTGATTACTTTTCGACGTGGAAGCAGGTACCCGTGGCGTTTCCAGAAATCACCGATATAGTCCATCTCAAGCCAGGTAGCGGCCGGCAGCACGATATCGGCCAGTTCGGCCGTAGGCGTGATGAAAAAGTCAGAGACCGCCATGAATTCAACCTTTTCCAAGGCCCGGTACACCTCACGGGCGTTTCCCCTGGTCATGAGAGGATTTGAGCTTATGAAGAACAGCATCTTCACGGGATAGGGCTTCTCTTCCAGAATCGCGTCCCACACGCACTTGGGATTGATAATGGCGAAATGCCCCGCAAGCCGGAATCGTTCACCCCCAAGACGTTTTTCCCGCTGTGAATCCGGAAGCATCCTGTGGGCACCAAAATGACCCACATTCCTGATCTTGGGGGCCTGGAAGAGTACCTGGCCGCCCGGGGTGTCAATGTTGCCGGTTATGCCCATCAGGGCCATTAGCAGGCGGTCGTTGTCTGCACAATTGACCTGCTGTTCGATTGCAACCCCCCACTGGATGGCCGCAGGCTTGGTGGTGGCGAAGAGGCGTGCGGCCTCTGCGATCTTTTCCATGGGGACCCAGGTAATATCTTCAACACGATCCAGAGGATATTCTCTTACCCGTTTGACGAAAGGCTCCCATCCGTGGACGAAATGCTCGACAAATTCCCTATCGTAGAGCCCCTCATTGACGATCACATTAAGCATTCCCAGTGCAAGGGCCGCATCTGTCCCGGGCCGGAGCTGCAGCCACACGTCCGCGCGAGCGGCTATTCGCGTCAGCCGGGGATCGACGGCAATCAGTCTTGCGCCCCGGTCCAGGGCGATAGAAAAGGACTCTCCCTTATACTCATCGGGATTGCTGATGACGATGTTGTTGCCCCACACCATGAGGCACCTTGGAGAATTCTCGTAATCGACTACAGGATTGGTTCCGCAGGTGATAATGGAAGTGGCAATGCGGGGTCCGTAACAGAAATGTCCGGCTGTAAGTACATTTGGGGTTCCGAGCAGGTTGGCAAAACGGTAGATTACCGCCTCATTCTCACGGCCTGTGCCGTAGCCCAGCACAACGGATTCGGCGCCGTATGCCTCCTTATACTGGAGGATGCGGCCGGCAATCGTATCCAGGGCCTCGTCCCAGGAGATCCGCTCCCATTTCCCGCTCGCCTTTGGTCCGACGCGTCGCACGGGATGAGTCAAGCGATCGGGATGATAGGCGAGCTGCGTGGAGGCGATGCCTTTGCTGCAGAGGGTCCCGTGATTGATAGGAGAATCAGGATCTCCCAGAATCTTGGCAACCCTGCCGTTCCTTGTAAACACCAGGACCCCGCAACCGCCATGGCACATGCGACAATGGCTCTTGACCACGGAATCATATCCGTAGACCGCCATCTCCCTCTCTACATTCGAATAGATAAATTCGGCCATGCTCTTGCCCCCGAGTCTCGAATCGCCCATGTCCTTTGATGCGCTGTCTATACACCTCTAACGCTCTTTGAGTCAAGCTTCCAAGAACCGTGCGCCCATATCTCCCTTGACAACATTTCGGTGTTGGCATAAAAATTAGTACTTATTGATGGTTTCGTAAAAGGCCTGTAACAGCAACTCTTTGTCATTCCCGCGGAAGCGGGAATCCAGTACTAACCACAACCAGCTTGTATTATGGGAGGATAGAGATATGCCAGATGCAGAAGGACTACTGGAGGCAAGGGAGGTAAAAGAGCTCCCCACCGAAGAGAGGAGCAAGAAGGGAAAATGGATCAAGGGTTGTGACAGTCTGGGCTGGGGGATGAGAAACCGGCTTTCCCGCCTGATTAAGCCCGACGGACACTGTCAGTTTCTTCCCATCGATCACGGTTATTTCCAGGGGCCAACACGTTGTCTTGAGAGGCCGGGAGAGACCATTCGAGACTTACTACCTTATGCAGACGGACTTTTTGTCACGCGCGGTGTTCTAAGGGCATCCATTGATCCGGATATTGAAACCCCCATCATCTTGAGGGTCTCGGGAGGAACCAGTGTTGTCGGTAGAGACCTGGCCAACGAAATAATCACCACCTCCATTGAAGACATGATCCGTCTCAATGTGGCGGCGGTTGGACTCTCCATCTTCGTTGGAAGCGACTACGAGAAGGAAAGTTTGCAGGGCCTCTCCTTTCTGGTTGATGAGGGCGAAGACTATGGAATCCCGGTCATGGCAGTAACAGCCGTTGGGAAGGAGCTGGAAAAAAGGACCTCCCGCTACCTCGCCCTTTCGTGCCGCATTGCGGCAGAGCTGGGGGCAAAGATCGTAAAGACCTACTATTGCGAGGAAGGCTTTGACAAGGTCACGGACGGGTGCCCGGTCCCTGTAGTGATTGCCGGGGGTCCCAAATGCGAGACCGAGCTCGAAGTCTTTGAGTTCGTATATGACGGAATGCAAAATGGGGCAATTGGTGTCAACCTGGGTAGAAATGTCTGGCAAAGCCCGCACCCGGTTGCAGTTATGAGGGCACTAAACGCCGTTATCCACGATCAGGCCACCCCCGATCAGGCCCTTGACCTCTTCGAGTCCATAAAGAACCAAAAGGTCTAGAACTCACGGAACTTATGGCCCTTGAGGTACAACAGTCGATGGGCAAAGAAAAAACCATGCGCGTCTTGATGTATTACAGCAACAGTGATGTCCGCCTGCAAGAGATGGCCGTGCCCCAGATAGGTCCGGGTGAACTGCTTATGAAGGTTGTTGCAAGCGGGATATGCGGAAGCGATGTCATGGAATGGTACAGAAGGGACAAGGTCCCTCTGGTTCTGGGACACGAGGTAGCAGGTGAGGTGATTGAAACAGGGGAGGGTGTGGAGAAATTCAGGCCGGGGGACCGGATCGCTGCAACCCACCACGTCCCCTGCAACACGTGCCATTACTGTCTCAGCGGACACCACACGGTCTGTGAGACCCTGCTGAGGGGGACCCACTTCCATCCGGGTGGGTTTGCACAATATATCCGGGTACCTGCCATCAACGTGGACCGAGGGGTCTTTCACATACCGAAGGGTGTCACCTATGAAGAGGCCTCCTTCATGGAACCGCTCGCCTGTGTCTTAAGGGGCCAGAAAAATGCCGGGTTAAGACCTGGGGCAACGGTCCTGGTCCTGGGAAGCGGCATATCAGGTCTGCTCCATGTGGGCCTTGCCCGTGCCCTGGGGGCCGGACTGGTGGTAGCTGTTGATACCATACCCTTTCGACTCAAAAAGGCAAAAAAGATGGGGGCCGACCTTGTCCTCAAGGCGGATGAAAAGCTTATCCCCTCCCTTCGCGATTCCAATGAGGGACGCCTGGCCGATCTGGTGATTATCTGTTTTGAAGGATTTATCCCGCTGGCCCTGAAGGCCATTGAGAAGGGAGGAACCGTACTCTTTTTTGCTGGCGCCGCTGAAGGGGCAACCATTTCCACCCCTATAAACGATATCTTCTGGCGGACCGAGGTAACACTCACCAGTACCTATGCGGGGGCCCCTTCCGATTGTCTCACCGCCCTGAGATTGCTGGAGGCAAGGGCAGTCCCCGTACTTGAAAGTATTACCCACAGACTGTCCTTGGCTGAAGCGCCCAAGGGTTTCCTGGCAGTCTCCGCCCCCGCGAAACATGACTGCATAAAGGTCATTGTTGAACCACAAAGATAGCTCAAGGGCATCGTGTCTATGGCCAGGATTACCTGCGCCAACTTCCGAAGGCCTTCTTTATGGCCATAGTTCTTGCTACGGCTTGAGCACCAATCTATCTTTGGTGTGTGCCTCGATGGCCTTGTCGCTGAACCACCAGTACATCTTGCTCCCGTCCATGAAGGCCTCCACCTGATCCTTCTGGTGACGGCTAAAGAGCCGCCCCGTCACACCGCCTGGGAGGACTGCCGCGATCTTCTCCTTATCCGACATGTCCGCTACCATCCTCAGCGAGGCGCAGTTGGTCACGGAAAAGGGTTTCTCCAGGTCATACCAGCCGCGATAAAGGGTCTCGCCCGATCCCCCCATGGCCATGGGCCCGCTGCCCAACAACGCTTTGCCAAGACCCTCGCGCCGGATAGGACTCACCAGCTCCAGGGTATGCACCTTGCCCCAAGCCCAGTTTTTCGGGTCATTGCCCAGGCGGAGGTTCAGCTGGGCCTTCGCCTCCAGGGCCGCCTTATGGAATAGATCATCCAGGGTCTCTACCCTATCCCTGGTGCGGTTATCATCGAACCAGCCCGATGAGCCGTCGAGCACCATCTGTTGTAACCGCTCTTCCCAGAAATACCAGTTCTTGAGCATACCCATGGCCACCTCAGGCCCCAGTTCGTCCTCAAAGACCAGACGGGCAAGGTTGATATAGGTCGCCTGAAAGATAGTGGGGGCAACCATATCGGGCTCATCCATGAAGTTCCATTCGGACAGTATCTTGCCCATCTCCCGTGTATCCTCGTGGGCCAACAGGGCCTTGGCCATAATGGGTGCGATTTTCTCCGCCATGAGATTCTTGACGTCACGCTGGCACTGCCAGTGGAAGTCCATTGACTTGGGGCCGGGTGTGCCCATGAGCTCCTTTAGCCGCCTGTAACGGTACGAGGGAGCGAAATAGGACGAGTAGTAAAAGGGGTAGTCGTGGGGCACTGTCTTCTGATTACATGTACCGAGCCAGCCTCGGGCCGGATTGTCCTTGTGGGGCATCCGGGACTGTGGAATCCAGCCCGTCCAATTGTCTTCTCCACTGGTAACCACATATGGGACAGCTCCGTCCCCCTGAGAGCGGATAGGGATCTTCCCCGAGGCCTTGTAACCTATGTTACCCTTTATGTCCCCGAAGACCCAGTTGAGGCAGACCATGGGCACGCGGGCTAGGGCCTGGTGCAATTCCGCTGCCGACTTGGCCGTGAGGATATTGGAGAGCCCGATCTCAGGCTCCATGGTCTCAGCCGGCGCCCACCTGAGTGTAATGAGCCTGTCTGTCTTCAGCCCTTGGAGGACATCAGAGACCACCGGACCCCTTCTGCTGAGCCTGATCTTGATCTTTTCCTCGCGATATCCGCCCGGGGCCCCCTTGTCCTTAATCTTCAGCTTCTCCTCAATGACCTCAAAGGGGATGGAATTCTTCCCCTCCAGGTAGTTGCCCGGGTTATCCGGGTCCATTGTTTCAATATAGAGATCTTGCATATCCCCATAGTTGTTGGTCATGGCGATGACTATGTAGCCTGTACGGCCAAGGGCCATGCCAGGCAGCCCTGGGATGTTAGCCCCCACGGCCCTTATGTCCGGGGTTATTATGCCAAGGGGATACCACACCCCAGGCAATATACGCGGGTCTAGATGGGGATCGCTTGCTAGGATAGGCTTGCCCCCTGGAGAGAGCCTTGGTGAGGTCACCCAGTTGTTGCTGCCAAGACGCATGGGCAGGTCAAAGGTCATTTCAACCAGCCTGCCTCCTCCCAGCGGGCTGAGGTCTCCAGCCAGGGAACGGGGCAGTTTGGCCGCCTTACCAACATCGCTCGGATCATCCGGGTTGGCGTTAAAGGGAAGGATCTCTTCCGCCTTTTTCCGACCCACTTTCTCAACCAACATCTGGGCCACCACTTCATGCTTGAGATTTGCAGATGTTGAAAAGCCCATGTAGTAGAGCACGCAAAGGGAATCATCCACAGACCATGGTTCCGGCTTAATGCCTGCCAGCTTGAATTCCAGGTGAACGTCGCCGGGGCACCGGTTGATGAAGGCATTCACCCCGTCCGCATACCACTGGAAGTAATCCCTGGCCTCCTTGTCAAGGATCTCGGCCTGACGTTTGGCAATGCGATGGAGCCCTATGGTTCGCATGTGGATGTCAAGGCCCTTGGCTTTTTCTCCTGCCAGCTCGCAGATCCTTCCCTGGGCCAGCAACTTGGTGACCTGCATCTGGAACAGGCGGTCCTGGGCAGTTACAAAGCCCTGGGCCAAGAGGGCATCCGGCAGGTTCCGGGCATAGATAAAGGCCATTCCCTTTTCGTCGCGCTTTACGGTAACCGGCTCCTTAAGACCCGGAAGGGTCAACTCCCCGTCCCTCTGGTAGTCGTTCAGGTACGGGAGGCTTACAACGACTACAAGGACCACGACAAGCAGGAACAGCCCTACCCAGATCAAGCGTTTCAACCATTTCATTTTAAAGTTCTCCTCTATTGGTCTTTACCTTTACCCACTTGGGGTCCAAATAATGCGTATTACATAATTTGTATGTCCCTAAGGAAGGTCAAAATGGCTTCGGCAGATTCATCCGGCCGTTCCATAGGAACAAAGTGACCGGTCCCTTCAAAATACCTGAAGACTGCGGCCGGGGCCTTTGTCTTAAATCGCTTCACAGCCGGTTTCAGAAAGGTATCAGACTCTGATCCATATAGAACCAGCGTGGGAACCTGGAGCCTGGAGATGTAGCGCCAGACATCATGTGAGCAGGTGGCAAAACAGCGGGACTCCCAGGTCGGATCACAGCACAGCCTTATGGCCCCTTCCTCAGTGTCCTCGGTACCGTTGTCTATATAGGCGTCAAGGAAACCATCCTTCCATTCCCTGAATGGGCTCTTGACCCCATAGGCGGACAAGATGGCCTCTCTGTTCGGCCAGACCCGTCTTCTTCGGGCCGCCCGGGCCGCAATGGGGATGAATCTTGAAAGCCCCATCTTTTTTGCCACAAACCACCCACCCATCCATGAAAATGGCAGTATGGTTGGATCCACAAGTACGAGGGCTCGGATTAGATCAGGTCTCATAACTGCCACAACCAGGCTTGACACGGCTCCCCGTGAATGGCCCATGGCAATCACCGGTCGGCCCTGATGTTCCAAAAAATCTGCCAGGTCCTTTGCAAAGATATCCCAGCTCTCTAATTTCTCTGGATCAGCCGGCGCCCTGGTTTTGCCATGCCCTCGATCGTCAATGCCAATGACCCGTAAGTGCGAGACCAGTTTCTCAGTAAAAGGCGTGTAGGCCCCTGCACAGAATCCCGTGGCATGGCTGAAATGTGCAAGCGGGCCTGAACCACCCCAATCGATATAGTGAAAATCGCCATCCCGTCCTTTGAATTCCTGAACCTGTCTCATGTCTTTCTTATATTCCTTGTCCTGCTACTACAGCCTATTGCGTTGGCCAAGGCCCACTGATCTCGAGGATCCACAGGCTGGGAGCAGATGCCTGTCATAAATCTATAAGCGCCTTCTCTGGGCTAGGGATAACCAATGAAATGCCGATGAAGCGCTATGTCCCTAAAAGTACCCGCTCAAAGACCTGAAATGTGGCCTCGGCAGTTTCTTTCCACGAAAACTTCCTAGCCTGCCTCAGTCCCTTTTCTCTAAGTTCCTGCCTCAGCCCCGGATTCTCAACCAAATCCCTCAGTATACCCGCAAGGTCCTCTGCCTCGCGGGGACCTTTCATATAGAGTGCACTGTCCCCGGCCACCTCAGGAAGGCTGGCCTCTCTAGTCGTCACCACTGGACATCCGCAGGCCATCGCCTCGAGAACCGGCAGCCCGAACCCTTCATAGCTGCTGGGAAAGACAAGGGCCAGGGCTCCTGAATATAGCCTCGCCAGGACACCGTCATTTACATAATTGAGAAAAATAACATTATTCCACGCCCTCTTGCTTACCCACCCCTGCCAACCTGCAACCAGGAGCGGAAACTGCAAATCAGCCTTTTCAAGGGCAATGGGGATGATATCAATGTTCTTGCGGGGGTCCCCGCTCCCAACAAAGAGGAAATATTTTCTGGGTAGGCCGCGCAAAGACAGGAGGGCTTCAACCTCTTCTTGAGGTCTGGGATAAAAGACCTCTGGATCATACCCCTCATGGGTCACTGTTATCTTCTCATTTGGAATATGGAACAGCGTCCCTATTTCTCTTTGCGTAAAACGGGATACTGTCAAAAAATGACTCACATTCTTACAGCTCTTGCGGAGAAAAAGCCTATAGTAGAGGACCCTCTCGCGGGGGTGATATTTGGGAAAGAGGCTGACGGAAAGGTCATGTAGAGTAAAAACAGTTTTTACATTGTCCGGTACTGCAAACGGAAAAAATGCCCCCTCATGGTAAAGCTCAAAGTCTTTGGCGAATTTTCGAAAGAACGCCTGTCGTTTCAAATGCATACAAACTCGAAGGGTGAGTGCAGGATAGGCGGGTAGTCTCCAGAAGACTTCGACGATTCCTGACCAACGTGTGAGGTTATCTGGGCCTCGAGGCATAGAAGAATTGACCCTTGAACCGTCAAAATAACCGATTTCGAGTCTTTCACCATACTGCCTTTCCAGTTCCTTATAGAGGCATCTTAAGTATCGGGAAATCCCTGTATCCACGTTGTTAAGGGGAACCGCGTTGACAATAACCTTTATCTTTTTTGCCATCTTTATTCACTCACGGAGAAGCCTCACCCGTAGACCCTGATCCCTGGCAACTGCGCTCAATTACTTGTCGCATCTCCTCTATGAAAACACTTGTATCAAACAGCTTTGACCTCTCTTCACAGGCCTCCCGCATCTTTACGGCTGTCCACGAGTCCATCCTATGAACAGCAGCGATGATGTCCTCGTAGGTAGGATTTGGCCTGATCAAAAAACCCGTCTTCTCATGAACCACTGTTTCTGGAATTGCCCCTTCCTGGATCCCGATCACCGGCTTTCCCGCAGCCATTGACTCAACAGGGGAAAGGCCAAAATCCTCATCGCGAGGGATATAGACTGTTGCAATGCATCTCCCTATCAAGTCTTTCAGTCTTTGTTCATCAACCCATCCCACCACCTGGATATTCTTGCCCTTACGTGCCAGTTTCTCTATCTCGGTTATCTGCGGCCCCCCTGATACAACAATTAGCTTGCTGTCCGGAATATTTAGAAAGGCCCTGACGATCAAATCAACCCTTTTCAGGGAATCAAGCCTAGCAGTGGACAAATAATAATCCCCTTCCTCAATGTATCGAAAGCCTTGAGTATCGCAGGGAGGGTATATCACCTGGCTTTCATACCCCAAGAACCTTCTTACTCTATCTTTGACGGTCTTTGAAATGCTAATGATGACGTCCATCTGACCAACCGCTTTCTTATAGGCCGAACGGTATGAAGACATGATCACTTTCAAGAACGGCCTCTGCCATTTAGGAATCTGTCGCAGCATAAACTTCCTTTGGTCGTACAGTAGCCTCGGTGGGGTGAGACAGTAAAATATCTTTTTGCCCGCGATTCTCTTATTGGCCAGAGGGGTTAGCGAACCGAGAAATACTGTCCACTTAACCGTTGTCACGGGAAAATGGGCAAATGCCCACCACAGCTGAAGGATCTTTGAAAACCCCAGTATACGGGGAGAGCTCTCATACGCCTCAAGACTCTTGAGCTCCAGATCCCCAAAGTATCCATCAGGATAGGCCCCTTCATCTGAATGGCCGGTCCACAGCTCGGCATGAAAGGACTCTGCCAATATCTGGGCCACTTTGTCGCCTCCACTCAAAGAAACAAAAAAATCATGCAAGACTATTTTACGTTCGCTCATGGGCCAAATATTTATAGCTACCTTGTTGACACCGTTATATACAGAGCCAAGAGTTTTTCCGTACTTTTATTATTGGGTCAGTGGTTACACTTCCTCCTTCCAGTTTTCCCTCTAAGGCCTAGAATAAGGCCCACCGTCAAAAAGGCTTCAGTGGCAATCGTAGCCCACGCCGCCCCCAACCCGCCAAACCTTGGAATAAGAACGAGGTTTAGCCCTATGTTGAGGATAGCAGCTGCCCCCGCTGCCAAAGCATATAGGTGTTCAATATTTTTCGCAATAGCCGCTTGGGTCAATACAACGTTCGGTAAGAGAAAAACCAAGGCAGCAAGCAACCAGGGCAGCAAGTCCGCCGAATCATGGTATCCCTGACCGAAGGTCAGAAGAACGGTCTCTTTACGGAAAAAAACCCCCAGCGTGATAATCATGCATGCAGCGGCGAACATGCTTAAGCTCATTCTAAAAACTTGGGATTTAAATGGCCCTGTCTCTTCCGAAACCAGCCGCAGTTTTCTGAACCAGATAAGGCTCAAGGGGAAAGCGAAAAGCAAAATGCCATCTAGGAATCGGTAGGCAGCGGCATAATATCCTACCTGGGCCGAGTCGCCCAAAAGGGACTCAAGGAGGATGATATCGCAGCGATAATACACTGTGGTAGCCGCATCTACGGCCATGAAGCTAAAGCAGGCACGCCTGAGATCACTGACACCAAAGCCACCGAACGAAACTTTTTTAAGGGATATGGGAGACAGAAAAAGACTCAACAAGAACCCAGCGGCCCAGCCCGAAAAGACGGCCCACGGTTCAGCTCGTACCCAAAAAAGTGCAATGAGTATTCCCGCCGCGCTAAGAGTCCGTACAGTTGCCTGCCATATCGCGTCACGGGGAAACAGCCCCTCGGCCCTCAATTCCGAAGAGATGAAGTTGACTGCAGCCTGGAACCCAAAGCACAAAAAGGCCGCAAGGATCCCTATGCGATATGGCGTAGGAAGGACCAAAACAAAAAAGGCCCCGGCAATGGTGACCAAAGTCACATGGCCCAGGGCCCATGAAAACAGGCGATCTTTGTAACCTCTTAGCCCTTCGGAAGACAGTATCTTTTCACGAAAAAGAAGAGTCTTGAAACCGCCTTCCTGCAGGATAAAAAACAGGGACCCCAGTGTCAGGATATAACTGTAGCTGCCGAATCCATTAGGGCCCAGGGTACGACCCAGGACAAATGTCAGCCCAAGCGATATAGCAGCCGTATAAAATGCTGCCAGCCATTGTGATGAAAGGTTGGCGGAAAACGATGGGGAAAACTTGCCTCCAGCTTCGGTCCCAGTTTCAAAAACGTCCTCCGTCTTCAGCTTTTCACCCAACTCACCCATTCCCTTGCAGCAATTGCCTCAGCCCCACTAAGCACTCTCAACCCTCGGCGCTAATTCCCTCCCGCCATTCCCCTTGCTTGACGATCGAAATCTCGATTCATGGAGAACCCATTACGACTCGTGGGGTGAACTATGAGCCAAATCACTTCCAACTTTGAACCAGTAACCAGCAACGAGCAACGAGTTACTCAAAATAATTTTTCACATCGAACCCCTCCCTGCTGCAGAGGCTATCCCTCTCTGCCTCCCGCAAGTCATGGGCCACCATCTCCGCCACCATCTCCTCAAAGGATATCTTGGGCACCCACCCAAGCTCTTCTCTGGCCAAGCTCGAATCCCCCTGCAGGGAGTCTACCTCTGTGGGCCTGAAATACCTTGGATCAACCGCAACGAGGCACTTTCCCGTTTTCTTGTCATAACCCTTCTCTTCTATCCCTTTGCCATCCCAGTAGATGTCGAAGCCAAGTTCCAGTCCTGCTGCGGTCACAAACTCCCTCACCGAATGCTGCCTCCCCGTGGCTATGACATAGTCCTTGGGCTTCTCTTGCTGGAGCATGAGCCATTGCATCTCCACATAGTCTCTGGCATGCCCCCAATCCCGCTTGCCCTCCAGGTTGCCCAGGTAAATGCGGTCCTGGAATCCCAATTTTATCCGTGCCAAGCCCCTTGTGATCTTACGCGTCACAAATGTCTCCCCCCGTATGGGCGACTCATGATTGAACAGGATTCCGTTGCAGGCAAAGATACCGTAGGCCTCCCTGTAGTTGACAGTAATCCAATAGGCATATAGCTTTGCCACTGCATAGGGTGAGCGGGGGTAGAACGGGGTCTCCTCATTCTGGGGGAACTCCTGGACGAGACCGTAGAGTTCGGAAGAAGAGGCCTGATAGAATTTGGTTTTCTTTTCCAGTCCTAATATGCGGATGGCCTCAAGCAGACGCAGCGGGCCCAATGCATCGGCATTGGCCGTATACTCAGGGGTTTCAAACGACACCTTTACATGGCTCTGGGCCGCCAGATTGTAAAGTTCATCTGGCTGGACCTCCTGTATGATCCTAATGAGGTTTGTTGAATCTGTCAGATCACCATAATGGAGTATGAACCGCACCCCGGATTCGTGTGGATCCTGGTATAGGTGATCCACTCTGTCGGTATTAAATAGCGAGGCCCTCCTCTTGATGCCATGTACCTCGTAACCCTTCTTCAGGAGAAACTCGGCCAGATAAGCCCCATCCTGTCCTGTAACCCCTGTAATAATCGCCTTTTTCATTCTCTCCTAATCCTCCTCCCCTTTCCGCTCTCCTATGATTTCCGAGCGCTGTTCTCACTCCTCTTTACCCCGCCATACATCATTCCTGTGCTCTACCCCTCTCCGGACACTGCACACTGCACACTGTTCACTGCTCCCTATCCTCTGCATCAACCATCATCCTGGCCACATCCCTCATCCTATACTCAGCCTTCCATCCCAGTTCCCGGGCGGCCTTCGCCGGATTGGCCTTAACACTCAGAATATCCGTGGGACGGAAGAGCCTTTGATTCGTTTTCACATGGTCCTTCCAGTTCAAGCCAAGGTGAGAAAAGACCGCATCCACAAAATCCTCTAACCTGTTCGTCTCGCCTGTGGCGATAACGTAGTCCCCCGGACCTTCCTGCTGGAGCATGAGCCACATGGCCTCCACATACTTGGGGGCCCATCCCCAGTCCCGCTGGACCGCAATGTTCCCTAACTCCAGCGTCTCTTTGCTCCCGCTGGCAATGCGACAGGCAGTGCTTACGATTTTCCTTGTTACAAACCGTTTGGGTCTTAAGGGTGATTCGTGATTGAAAAGGAGGCCCGAACATGCAAAAAGGTCATATGCCTCTCGATAATTGTCCGTCTGCCAGAAGGCAGCTGCCTTTGCTACGGCATAGGGGCTCCTCGGTCTAAAAGGCGTGGATTCATCGGCAGGTTGGCCGTCCGTGTTTCCAAAGCACTCGCTTGAGCATGCGTTATAGAGGCGGATCGGCATATCCAGGAAACGTATGGCCTCCAAGAGATTCAACGTTCCCACACTGACGCTCTCAAATGTCTCCACAGGTTGATCAAAGGAAAGGCCCACCGAGCTCTGACCGGCAAGGTTATAGACCTCGTCGGGCATGACTTTCTTAAGGACCTGGAGCACACTTCTGAAATCGTTAAGGGAGACAGATTCCACATTTACCTGCTCCCGAATGCCCAAACGGGTCAGATTCGCAAAAGAGGACATCTGAGCATCTCTGGATGTGCCCACAACACTATAACCTTTCCCCAATAAAAACTTGGCCAGGTATGTTCCGTCCTGGCCCGATATGCCCAGGATCAAAGCTGTCTTTTTCATGTTATCCGCCGCCGCTGATTCCTCGGTTTAGCCACACGAAGCCGCTGTTACTACTCTTTCACTCGCATCCTAGTATTCTCAATTATGATGGACTCGTAAAAAGCCTCCTAGACCGTCACTCCCGCGAAGGCGGGATTCCTGGGTTCCCGCTTTCGCGGGAATGACAAAAAGTGGCTGTTGATGGGTTTTTACGAATTCACCAATAATCATTTCGCATATCTTTATTATTTTATCCCATCCCCTTATAAGTTTCAAGGGCTTATCTTTATCAACCAGACCGTAAGTTCGCCTTTGCATAACCCACATTCCGAAAAATTTGCTCCCTTTTTTCTTGCCCCAAACGAACTTAGGGGATATTTTTTACGCAAACGGGTAAATCTTTGAGAAAAGGTTTGAGAATCCTGTGTGGAGGGCACAATGCCAAATCAATCATCCTAGCTGACGGTCACTGTGGATAAGAGCCATATCATCACCATCGGTGAGAGGCTCTATGACTTTAAACTCGACTTCCGGTTCAAGTAAAGGCGATGTAAAATAAACTACCCCATTAAAATCTCTGCTTTCGCGGGAAATCAGAAACCGGCTATAGGAAGCATTCACCCCTTCTTATTGAGAACATACGGAGATATAATGAAAAACATTGATCTCGTTATTGAAGGCGGTACGGTTTATACACCCCGTGGTCATTTCAGGGCCGATATTGCAGTGGATGATGAAAAGATCCTGGCAATTGGCAGCAAATCGGCGTTTTCTCCTGCTGAAAAGACAATAGACGCCACAGGTCTATACGTTCTGCCAGGCCTCTGGCATACCCACTGCCATTTTCGCGAACCAGGGCACAGCGCAAAAGAGGATTTTGAATCGGGGACCAAGGCCGCAGCAGCCGGGGGCATTACCTTCTGCTTGGACATGACTAACAACGATCCACACCCGACGACGCTCGAGAACTTTCAGTTGAAAATGGAAACCGTTCAAAACAAATCGTATCTGGATTTTGGGCTCTATGGCGGTGGGCTTTTCCCGGAAGAAGTGGCAAAGTTGGCCAAGGCCGGTGCCATTGGCATAAAGATCTTTAACACCAGGCACATCAAAGAGGTCTATCCCTATATCTCAGAACTCGGGGTGATCGACCACGGGTTACTCTACGAACTGTATGAAGCAGTGGCGGATACCGGTCTGGCATGCGCTGTCCACCACGACGACTGGGAATGGTGCAAGAGGATGACCTTCAGGGATTATATCGACAAGGGGAATATGGATAACCGCGCCTACATGGATGCCTACGAAAAGGGATACATGTATGGTCACGGGATGGTTGCAGGGCTCGCGGCGTCGCTTTACTATGCACAACTCACCAAGGTCCGCCTCTATGTCCTTCATCTGGGCGTCATGCCGGTCGGGGCCTATGAGATGGTCAGGCACGCAAAGCAGGAGCTGGGTCAGACGGTTTACGGAGAACTCGAGGCCACCTCAATGCTGATGACAAGAGAGCAGGCAGAAAAGGTTGGCCCTTTTACCTATCTCTGGGCCCATAGTCCGGAGGAGGCCAGAAAAAGCCTGAAAAACGGCATTACAGACGTCATGGTGGTCGAGCACGCCCCCCATACCCGTGACGAGGTGAGCCCTGGATGGAAAGATAATTTCTCCGTACCCCTCGGCGTAACAGGTGCCCAGGAGTTCA
>JAZDES010000029.1:0-2042 GCA_043808585.1 Pseudomonadota bacterium
GACCCAGGCGGTAGGATAACCGATAGGGAGCTCTGCGCACTCAGCAACCGGGAAGCGGTTGGGGGTATAGTCGGCATGAGACATACCGATATCGGCTATCCCCGTCTCGACCCCTTTGATGATGGCAGGGGCCTTGAGGAGACTCCCCCCGGTAAAGTAGGTGACTTTTATCCTGCCGGCGGTTCTCTTATGAAGCTCCTCGATGAATTCTTCACCCGCTTTGGATTGGCCTGATGGAGGGGGGAAAAAGTTGGCAAATTTAAGTTCGATGGGTTTCGATTCCTTGGCTGGCTGTGCCTGAGCCCCTGCGAAAGGCAAGAGGAGCAACACACACAACAAACACACCATTCCTGGCGCCACAAAAAGACTCTTCCTTCTCATACCCGGTACCTCCTTCTGTTAGTCGTGTTGGTTACCATTCTCATAACATAATGCGGCCCCTGTGTACACATATAAAGGATCACCCAACCCCATTTTTTTTGAACGGCAAAAGCCCTTGCGGCAACCTATCCACTCACCTCGTTGATGATAGATGGGTCCTTCAAAACCTGGAACTATTCAGACTCCAATGTTTCAACAGTGGTTGCGAAGACAATAACGAGCATGCAAACCTATGGCCACCTGTTCGACGCTGTCTTCCACGCCTATATCTTCCTGTCCATTCCAGTCCAGTACTTTTCTCTCATTTCCTTTTTCAGGATCTTGCCCGCCGGGTTCTTGGGCAACGCTTCGGCAAATTCAATTGACTTAGGTAGTTTGTAACGGGCTATGTACTTCTTACAGAAATCGATCATTTCCTCGCTTGTGGAACTATACCCTTCTTTTAAGACAATCGCGGCGTGAACCTTCTCTACCCAATAGGGGTCAGGGATCCCAAACACTGCAACCTCCCTGACCGATGGGTGCTGATAGAGAATTTCTTCCACCTCTCTGGGGTAGATATTCTCACCGCCGGAAATGATCATGTCTTTTTTCCTGTCCACGATATAAATATTGCCCACCCTGTCGTAGTATCCCATGTCTCCTGTGTGGAGCCAACCGTCAATAATAGTTTCTTGCGTTTCTTTAGGCTTCTTCCAGTATTCCACCATAAGGGATTCACTCTGAGCGATGATCTCTCCCACTTCACCGACCTTCACATCCTCATTATTCTCATCCACTATCCTGACATGCACGCCAATGCAGGGTTGCCCGCAGGAGGCCAATACTTTCTGCTCCTCCAGGGGCCGGTCAAAGACCTGATGAGATTTTTTCGTAAGGTGACAGACATTTGGGCCTGACTCCGACTGACCGTAGGCCTGCAAAAAGATGGGGCCAAAGGCCTTTATTGCCTTCTTGAGCAATACTGTGGGCATGGGAGAGGCAGCATACCAGATCCGTTTGAGGCATGTGAGGTCATATTTTTCCAAATCAAGTGAAGCCAACATCGGCGAAAGGTGCGTGGGTACAATATGGATATCCGTTGCCTTCTCATCCTGTATGGCCTGCAGGGTCGCTTCCGCGCTGAATGACCTCTGGGGCATGATCACGTTGCTCCCCCCTCCACTGAAGAAGGCCCAAAAATGGGTAGCCCCACCGATGTGAAAAAGAGGCAGGATCATGATGTGCTTATCACCAGGCTCTATCCCTAATTCCATAGCCTGAATTCTGTCGCTCAACAACTTGCGACGCTGGGTATAGAGCGCACCTCGAGCCACACCCGTGGTGCCGCTCGTGTAAAGAATAAGGTATGGATCTTCCTGCTCCACTCGAATATCAGGCTCTTCACCTGGATAGGCCGCCAGCAAATCAGAATGAGGCACCATATCCGGGGCAGGACCTTCGAAGGAGATATAATTTTTGACTCTGGGCAGGCGGGATTTCAGCGGGCGGATCATTTCTACCAGTTCAGGCCCGACAAAAAGGGTGTTTGCCTCTGAATAGGTGATCAGGTCCACAATCTCACCTGATTGCAGTCTCGGATTGAATGGTGAAGCGATAAATCCGCCCTTCATCGCTGCTCCATAGACATCAGCGTACTCAAGGCAATTCCAGGATAATAT
>JAZDES010000030.1:0-17230 GCA_043808585.1 Pseudomonadota bacterium
GTATCGGAACAAAATGGAATTCTCTTTTTCCGACAGACGGTGGTTTCTTCCTGATCAGTTGCACAGGCGCGAGATCGAGGGGGATTTCGCCCTCGGTCTTCATGTGCCGGGGACCTACAACAAGGTTTTTGATGTTGAGGCCTGCCTGCTCCAGGGCGAGAGAGGCAACCAGATCCTCCAGGAGGTGAAGAGATATGTGAAGCATTCCGGGATACCGGTCTATGGTTTGAAGACCCATGAAGGGTTTTGGCGCTTCCTTATGATCCGTTATTCCACGGCATTTGACGTATGGATGATCAACCTCGTCACATCCGAAGAGAGGCGGGAGTGGGTGCAGCCCCTTGCCGATGTCTTATCACGGCGAGTGAGGCAGATCGAGACAGTGATAAATAACATAAACCGGAGAAGGGCCTCCACTGCCGTGGGGGAAAACGAGATCGTCCTCTCAGGGGAGGGGTATATCAGGGACAAGATAGGCCCTTTCACCTTTCGGATTTCGGCAAACTCCTTCTTCCAGACCAATTCACATGCCGCTAAGACACTCTACGAGAAGGTGGTAGACTATGCCGAACTCAAAGGGAGTGATCTGGTCCTGGATTTGTACAGTGGGACCGGCACTATTCCCATTTTTCTTGCAGAAAAGGCAAGTATGGTTACAGGGATAGAAATCAGCAAGAGCGCTGTAATGGATGCCAGGAAGAACTGCGAGGTTAACGAAGTCAGTGGGTGCCAGTTTATCGACGGGGATATCCGGGAAAGGCTCTCCGGCATATCTCACAGACCTGATGTAGTGGTCATTGACCCGCCGCGGGAAGGAATGCATAAAGACGTCCTGGCACAGGTCTTGGCGTTATCACCCCGGAGGATTATTTACGTCTCGTGCAATCCTGCTACCATGGCAAGGGATATCGGTAAGATGGCCCAGGAGTATGAATTAGTTGAAGTCCAGCCGGTTGACATGTTCCCTCATACCTATCATGTGGAGGCGATTGCGAAATTGTGGCGCAGAAAGAGATAGAAAGGGCGGAAAAAAGGTTGACAAATTATTTAAAGGAGATATAATTATTTTTTTAGGCTTGTCAGGTTCAAACCGCTGGCATGGGATTTAGGATTTAAGAAAAGGGGGGTGATTAGTTTTGAACGAAACCATTCCGGGTCGTTTTATTGGAAAGAGACCTGTAGGTCGGAGAGCAGTGGCATGCCCCCCGAGGACCCGGGAGTGCTTCCAAACCTTCAAGGGAATTTGCGAGGTCGAGTCAGTGAGCAAGGCTTGGTAGATTGATATCTGGCGCCATCACGGTCAAATCGTTTTTGAAGGCGAGGAAAAGCATCTCCATGATCATCGAGATGCTTTTTTATTATCTAAATCATTGAGGTGAATAGAGAATGAAGGTAATTGTCCGCGATAATCAAATTGAAAAAGCTATTAAGGATCTAAAGAGGAAATTGACAAAAGAAGGCTTTTTTTCGGAGATCAAAGAAAGGCGTTTTTATGACAAGCCCAGTGTCCAGAAGAAGAAAAAGCAGGCTAAGGCTGCCAAAAGACGTCGCAAGAGAATGAGAAGGGTTTGAAAATCGTCCACTTACTCTTGAAGGTGGGGGGGGCGGGTACCTCCCCTTTAGGGCGAACTGATTTCCAGCCAGAAATCCACCAACTTCATCCCCGGATTACCTTCTAGAAGCACCTTATAAGAAAGCGAGATTCATTGGTTTTTTCTCTTGACAAAGAGGGGGGCACTAGGTAAATACGCAAAAGCTATAGCCCTGTGACAGGCAACCCTAAACCCAACATAAGAGGCTTGAACATATGAAAAATCCAGCGAATTCGTCGGATCTGTCTTCGAAGGGTGGGTGGATCTCTTCGCTTTCGGAATTAATTCCATGGTTAGATGTAAGGAGTGTAACCAGTGGGGGGATCTTTTTCCTGGTAGGCCTTGTCGCTGCCTTGATAGCGGGATGGATTATCTTTCCCGTGGTACTGTACTCCAAACAGCCTCAACCCATAAACTTCAATCATGCCCTTCATATGAATCCTGAAAAGGTGGACGGGATTGATGGAGAAACAAGGGCCGAGAAATGCCTTTTCTGCCACACATTTCGTGAGGATGGGAGCTTCAGCGGCATCCCCAAGCTGGAGACGTGCACTCAATGCCACGAAGACCCTGATTCTTCGCTTGGAGAGACACCTGACGAAAAGGAGTTCTTGACCAAGTATGTGGCAAAGAACCAGGAGGTGCCCTGGCTCGTCTATTCAAGGCAGCCCGATTGCGTCTACTTCTCCCACATAGCCCACGTGAAGATGAGTAAGCTGGACTGCTCTACCTGCCACGGAAAGCACGGCGAGACAGAAAGGCTCCCCGTATATCAGCAGAATCGTTTGACCGGTTACAGCAGGGATATCTGGGGGAGGCGGATCTCCGGCATCTACTTTGGCCAGAAGCCCTGGGACCGAATGAAAATGGATGATTGTGCAGACTGTCACACCACTATGGGGCGCAAAGAAAACAACGCCTGTTTTGTGTGCCACAAGTAAGGGGAAGATTACTATGAAAGTAACCAGAAGAGATTTTATAGCATTTCTTGTTGGCGGAGTAGCGGGTATTCACATCACTCCGATTCCCTGGAAGCTAACAGACGACATAGCCATTTGGACCCAAAATTGGCCATGGGTTCCGGTCCCTCCCACAGGTGAGTTCAAGGAGGTCAGCTCGGTCTGCAACCTCTGTCCCGGCGGATGCGGGATCAAGGTGAGAAAGGTCGATAATAGGGCGGTGAAGATCGAAGGCCGCACAGACTATCCGGTAAACCCGGGTGGCATTTGTCCTTTGGGGATGGGTGGACTCCAGCTGCTCTATGACGAGACCATGAGATTTACCAGTCCAATGAAACGGGTGGGTCCAAGGGGGACAGGGCTTTTCATGGACATTACCTGGGATGAGGCTATCCAAACACTGGCGAGTCGAATCTCCTCCTTACGGAAGCAAGGTAGGCCGGAAGCACTGGCGGCCGTGGACGGTAACAGGGTGGGTACAACGGTCTCCGTCCTGATCGAGCGCCTTATGAGGGCAGTAGGAAGCCCAAATTATGTGAGGACTCCGTCCTTAGAGAACACATACAGCATGGGTAATGCCCTCATGCAGGGGATCGAGGGGCCAATCGCATATGACCTTGAAAATGCCGATTATGTCCTAAGCTTCGGATGTGGTCTCCTTGAGGGATGGGGGGCGCCGGGCAGAGTGATGAACGCCTGGAGCCTGTGGCATAGTGCCAATCCTGCCAAGAAGAGGTGCAAGATAGTGCAGGTTGAATCAAGGGCCTCCAACACCGCATCGAAGGCCGATTACTGGGTCGCACCGAGGCCAGGGACCGATGCTGCCTTGGCCCTTGGGATCGCCCATGTGATTGTCAAGGAAGGCCTCTTTGATAGCAGCTTTGTGGAAGATCACTGCCTTGGCTTCGAAGACTGGAGGTCAGAGGATGGCAAGGATCGCATGGGTTTCAAGTCTATGGTCCTCAATAGATACTCCCCGGGGGAGGTGGCTAGGCTCACAGGACTTGAGGCAGAAGACGTTGTTTCCATGGCCAGGCACTTTGCAAAGGCGAAGGCTCCCATTGCAATCTATGGTAAAGGCAAAGACGCTCTCAACGGCGGGCTCTATGAGTTCATGGCTGTCCATAGCCTCAATGCATTGATGGGGAGAATCAACAGGCCCGGGGGTGTCCTTGTCTGTGACCCCTTGCCCTTGAGCCCGCTTCCTTACGCGGAAGCGGATGCGGTTGCCAGAGAAGGCCTGAAAAAGCCTCGCCTCGATCAGGCGGGAACCATGAGGTACCCCTTCAGCCACAGCCTGATAAATAATTTCACGAGCGCCATTCTTGAAGGGCCGAAGTCGCCGGTAGACACCCTCCTGGTGTTTTCAGCAAACCCTGTATTTACCCTCCCGGACGGGGGCGCCTTTAGGGAGGCCCTGGAGAGAATTCCATTTATTGTGAGCTTTTCGCCGTTCAGGGATGAGACGTCCTTTATGGCAGATCTTGTGCTCCCTGACTGCACCTATTTTGAAAAGACAAATGATATCGTGTGGCCAGTGGGCCTGCAGTACCCCTTCTACGGCTTATCAAAGCCTGTGGTGAAACCCGTCTATAATACGTGGAACACCGGCGATATGATCCTGCGTTTGGGTAAGGGGATCGATGATTCTGTTAGGTTGGCCTTCTTGTGGGAGAGTTTTGAGGAGGTCCTTGCGGAGAGGACCAAAGGACTCTTTGATGCAGGAGGAGGTCTCGTACGCTATTCTGAATCGTCTCCGCCCTGGAAATGGGAGCAGAAGGGATCGGGTAAGCCAACCGAGGAGTACAAGTCTTTTAAAGATATGTGGGGGAAGATAAGGTCCAGCTGTTTTTGGTTTCGTCCTGTACAAGCGGAAGACAGCTGGGAAGGGGTTTTCAAGACGCCTTCCGGGAAGTTCGAATTCTCAAGCAGTCAAATCAGGCTGGCAATCCAGGACTATGCGGGTAAGGCTGGTCTGGGAACGGCCTTGAAGGAAATGGGGATAGCTGGGGGGGAGGAAGAGGCCTCCATGCCCCACTATGAGCCCCTCAAACCCGAAGCAGATCCGTCCAAGTATCCTCTCCTCATGCTTCCATACGAAATGATCAACCTTGCTAGCGGCTGGATCCCAAGCCCGCCTTTCCTTTATAAGACTATTTTTGATCACCAGCTCTTAAAGGAGCGGTCCTTTGCTGCGGTCAATCCCGAAACTGCGGCGAAATACGCGCTGAAGGAGGGGGATGAAGTCATCGTGCAGTCCCCTGCCGGGAAGGTCCATGTGCGTGTGAATCTTTTCGAGGGAGCAATGCCGGGTATAGTATATCTGCCCCTGGGCTTTGGGCATACGGCCTATGACGAGTTTCTGCAGGGTAAGGGGGCAAACCCCAACGATATAATCCAGGCGGGGAGGGATCCCCTCAGCGGTGATGCAGTCTGGTGGAACACACGAGTGGAAATAATCAAGGTTTAGGCGAGGTAGCCCATGAAAAAAGGAAGTGACCAAGGCAAGTACAAATACGGGATGGTCATAGACCTGGATAAATGCGGCGGTTGCGGGACGTGTATGATTGCCTGTGCCGCGGAAAACAATGTATCTGTCAGGCCGGATCAGTCAGATAAGGAGCGGGCCATAACGTGGATGTGTCTTTACAAGATAAACAACGGTAAGAAGTTTCCCCGTACAGAGGTCAGCTACTTTCCCAGGCCCTGCATGCACTGCGATCATAACCCGCCATGTGTGTCTGTGTGCGTAGCCACCGCCACAAGACAGGACTTCAATAACGGGATTGTCAGCCAGATATATACACGCTGCATTGGATGCAGATACTGTCAGGCGGCCTGCCCTTACGGGGCCAGGTATTTTAACTGGTGGGATGCATATTTTCCCAAGGGGAAAGGCCTGGAGCGGTATCTGTCTCCCGAGGTCTCTCCCCGCATGAGGGGGGTAGTGGAGAAGTGTACCTTCTGTCATCACCGGCTCATGAGGGCAAGAAACCAGGCATATGCAGAGGACCGGAGGGAACTCGAAGAGGGCGAATATATCACTGCCTGCGCTGAGGCCTGTCCTGCCCAGGCCATCACCTTTGGTGACCTCAATAACCCGAAGCACCAGGTCTCCAAGCTCTCAAAGCATCCTTATGCATTCAGGATCCTGGAGAGGCTAGGGACCCAGCCAAAGGTCTATTATCTCTCCAGCAGGGACTGGGTGAGAAGGCAGGCCGAAAATCTTCTGCCCGGCGAGTATAAACCGGTCGTTAACAAGACATGGATGGAAGAAGAGTGGTCTACCAAGCCTGGTCGCGACGAATTCTGATCTCAACAACTGGAATTTACCAACTCTCTCAGGGAGGATAAATAATGGATTCGCCATTGCTACCGGAAGGAGTCAAGAGATGTTCCCCCACGAAGTTCTTTTTCTGGACGCTGCCGTGGCTTTTACTCTTGGCGTGGGGCGGGTTGTCGGCCTTTCTCTGTCTATGGAAGGGGCTCAATCAGACCAACATGAGTAATGTCTTTGCCTTTGCCGTCTGGATCGTTTTTGACCTGGCGGTAATTGCCCTTGGCGCCGGCGCCTTTTTTACCGGTTTTCTCACCTATATTGTGGGCAAGAAGGAATTAAAGAATATCCTCAATGCCGCAGTGATCATTGGGTTCATATGCTATTCCGGCGCAATGGCCATGTTGGGAATAGATATTGGCCAGCCGCTCCGCGGGTGGTTCATCTTCTGGCATGCCAACATCCATTCCATGCTGGTTGAGGTGTCCTTTTGCATCACCTGCTACCTCATAGTGCTTGCCATCGAATTTGTCCCCATTATCCTCGAGAACAGGAAAATCCAGGAGGTCAGGGAACTCCGTCTCTTCGGACACAATCTGCACCATATCATGGGGGTCTTTGCCGCAACGGGGGTCTTCCTCTCGTTCTTTCATCAGGGATCCCTGGGAGGGATGTTTGGTGTTATGTATGCCCGGCCGTTTGCGGCCAGAGAGGGCTTTTATATCTGGCCATGGACCTTTTTCCTCTTCGTCCTTTCATCCATTGCGGCGGGTCCGTGCTTTACCATATTGTGCACGAAACTGGCCGAATTCATTACCCGCAAGAAACTGGTGCCCAAAGACGCCTATCAGACCCTGGCGAAGATTGCTGGCTGGCTCCTGGGCATCTACCTGGTCCTGAAGATCTTTGATTATCTGGGTTGGATATTTGGTGTGGTTCCCAGGGCTGGGCTGACATTCATGTCATTCTTTAGGGAAGGGCCATACGGGGTCTGGATGGTGATTGCCGAGATCATTGTCTTGGGGATCATTCCGGCCATTATTCTCATGTCTAAGGCCAGGGAGCAGGAAGGATGGCTGATCTTGGCGTGCCTGATGAACTGTATCGGGATCGTACTGAATCGTTTCCTGTTCATAATCGTTACCCTTGCCATCCCAGTGATGCCCTTTGACAGATTCTGGAGTTACCTGCCCACGTGGCAGGAATGGGGAATTGCCATGGCAGTGATCGGCTACGGGTTCTTGCTCTTTTCTGCTGCTTACAGATATCTACCTATTTTTCCGAAGGAAAGAGAATTGAACCCGGTTACAGAATAGGGGGGAATAAAGGAGAGAACAAATGACACCACTATCATTTGAATGGCAATGGAATTTAGAGTACCTGATCTTCTTCGGTCTCCTGTACATTGCCCTCGGGATTGTGGGTGTCGGTCTTGTGGTTACGGTAATTAAGACCGGTTTGCAGGTCTTTGGATTTTTGAGGGAAAGACACTTCTGACGAGAAGCTCACGGCTTCCTGATCAAAGACCTCGGGTGCATTTGACAAGCCCATACAGGCCGACTTTTTCAGCTGCCATCTCGTCATATCTATACCGTCTTGTTGCCGATGTGTATTGTGCCAGGACTATGATCCCCGAGATGCACGGAGGCGATACTATCCAGGATATATAGAATGGATATCAAGAAAGGTCTGGGGACCGTCATCTTCGATTGTGACGGTGTCCTGTTTGACTCGCGTCAGGCCAACATCAACTTCTACAATCATATCCTTGCCCGTTTCAATCTTCCTTCAATGAAAGATGAGGACATCGGCTTTGTGCACATGGGCACGGCTGATGAATCCATAAGGCATATCTTCAGGGGGACGCCCTATTTGGAAGAGGCGCAGAAATACAGGAAGGAGATGGATTATACCCCCTTCATAGCTGATATGATAATGGAGCCGGGCTTGAAAGAATTGCTTGGTAGGCTCAGACCCCGCTATGGCCTGGCGGTAGCTACAAACAGGAGCAATACCATTGGATATGTGCTCGAGTCCACGGGTTTAAAAGAGTTCTTTGATATTGTTGTTTCCTCTTTAGATGTGGACAATCCCAAGCCACACCCTGAATCGATTTACAAGATCCTTCGCTTCTTTGACCTCAGGCCTGATCAGGCCGTATACGTCGGGGACTCACTGATTGATTATGAGACTGCAAGGGCAGCCGGGCTGTATTTTGTGTCTTATCGAAACAGGGAGCTAGACACGCCTTTTAAGGCAGAGAACATGATGGAAATAGAGGGGATCCTGAATTCGATTGAAAACCTGGGAGGTCTTACTTCAGATAGGAATTGAACTCTTTTGATATATATGAGCTGGGTACAGCAAAATTGACTGCACCGTAGTCTTTAAGGCCCATACTCACAACCCCAACCACTTTGCCGTCCTTGTCCACCACAGGTCCCCCGCTGTTGCCACTTGTGACTTGTGCTGAAAATTGAATCCAATCGCCCTTATAAGGAGGCCTGACTTTTAGCTCTTTCCTGAAATCCTTTTCTGGAAATATTCGGCTGAACGTACCCTTGGTAACTGTCTCTTTAAAGGCGAGCAAGGGGTTACCTATTGCCCACACCTCTTCGCCCTTGACCAAGGTCCCAACGTCTCTGATTTCGAGAAAGGGTGTAGGCCTGTATATAGAGACGCTTATGAGGGCCAGATCGTGTTTGTCGCTCCTCTTTACTATCCTTACATCATACTCTTTTTTGTCTCCCGGGAGCTCTGCTTTCATGCTGTAGGAAGCGCCTTTCACAACATGCTTGGCTGTCACTGCCAGCCCTTCGTTGCTAATGAAAAACCCTGAGCCGCCTCCCTTCCTGTTGGAAATCCTGAAGGTACAATTTACCGCGTGCTCAATGGGGCTTCTGGATGGAAGGGTTTCATCTTCAGGGGGAGTGACGTCCTTGAAGCTCTTTTCCTCAATGCCTTCTCCCACCAGGTCCGGATGGGGCCTTTGGCTTGAAAAGTGGATCTTGCCTTCTTTGTCACGCCAGACAAAGACCTTTTTGGCACCGGCCTCATAAAAGCTGGTCCACACCAGCCCCGCTATTAGGGCCAGAAAGGTGGCTATAAATATACCTCGATACTTCATATCACCAAAAAAACGCCTGTCATTTGGCCAGAGGCCGAACAGGGGGGGTGTCACCTCACGCTCTGAAGGAGCCTTCTCGCCTCGTCGGCATCAGATGAGCCCGGAGCAAGCTCTATGGTCTGTTCTAATTCCCTGGTTGCATCCTCAACCCTTCCAAGCCTCAGATAGAGCTTCCCCAGCCTCAGATGTGCAAGGGGATATCGGGGGAAGTTGTAGATCCATTTCTTGTAAGTATCAATTGCGTCATCCCATCTGTCTTTGGCCTCGTAGGCATGGCCTAATCTATCATAGCAGGCGCTGAACGATGGGGACAACTCTATGGCCCGCCGATAATTTTCGATCACTTTTTCATATTCTCCCTTCTCAGAATATGCGATGCCCATATTATAGTAGGCATATTGCGGAGTCTCATATAGGATGTTGCCAGCAGCCTTTTTGAAACATGCTATGGCCTGATCCCATTCCTTTAACAATAGGTAAACGGTGCCAAGGTTGTTTTGGGCCTCAGAGAATTCCGGACGCAGACTCAAGGCCTTCTCGAAATGCCTGATTGAATTAGGGTAGTCCTCCAAGTCCCTGTAGGCAAGGCCAAGGTCTTCTTGCAGGTCGGCGTTTTCAGGGTCCAGGTCGACGGCCTCTATCAATTGCTTTAGCCCGGCCCTCGGCTGTCCTTCCCTGATGAGTGAATTTCCGAGCTCGGCCTTTGCCACAGCCCTTTTTCTTTTCAGCTCTTTATTGCCAGCACAGCCCGCAGAAATGCCTATACAGCAGGCAAAGAGCACAATGGCTATCTTGTATCTCGATCTCACGATAAACCCTGAAAGTTTAGAACGGCTTTAGTCCTGATATACCTCTTAAGAAAAAATTCTTGCTAAAGTTCTTTCGGACCGGCCTTCAAGACCCTGGGTGTCAGGAAGATTAGCAGCTCGATCTTATCGAGTTTCTGCTGGTCCAGTCGAAAAAGCCAGCCCAAGATAGGTATTTCACTCAACCAGGGAACGCCTTCCCTTGTGAACGATTTGTCCTCTTTATAGATCCCGCCTATTACCAGGGTTTCCCCAGAGGCCACGATCGTTTCCGTGCTAGCGCTCTTGGTCTTGATCGGGACATTTTCTGTGTACTCCTGGACATTTGTATAGTCAGGGTAATCATCTTTGACCTCAATAGTCATAACGACCATGTCGTTTGCCGTTATCTTTGGGGTTACTTTAAGTTCCAGGACCGCGTCAGCCATATTATATACTATGTTCCCAAAGTCGTCTTTCCCTGACGGAACGGCGATTTGCGTCCCCTGCTTTATCGTGGCAGTTGCTGCATCCCGCGTTATGATCTTTGGCGCGGAAAGGGTGGTAAGCCTTCCATCCGTTTCTGCCAAGGCTATCTGGGCATTGATCACCGTTGTCAAGGCGGCATTGGCATATCCAAGGGACAAGGTGCTGGCAGTGGGCATTTTGGGGAAGTTGGTTGCGAATTTTGTTGTTACGTCTCCGGACTTGAACGTGGTGTCCCATTTGATCCCGACGTCCCTGCTAAAGGAGGTAGTGGCCTCCACAATTCGGGCCTCGATCATCACCTGTTTCTGGGGTACATCAAGTTTTGCAACGATGTCTTTCACCTTATCAACCTTTGATCTCACCCCGTTTACAATGATCATGTTCGTTTCAGGGTCATAGGTCAAATAGACATCACGGACCTCTAGTTTGGTTTTCTTTCCCTTCTCTTCCTCCCCCTTTTCTTCTTCCGTTGTTTCACCAGTTTCAATGTCCAGGACACCCTTAATGGGTGGGACAGCAGTGGGGTCTCCCACCAGCATCCTGAAAATGTCTTGGGCCTTTCTATGTCTTATGTTGATGTACTCAAGAATCTTTGCTTCAAAGATCCCTTGGAGCCTTTTCTGGGCCAGTAAGGCGCCCTTTCTATCTCGCTCTTTTATCTCCATATCAATCAGCCGTGCCTTGGGAACCACCCATATGACGCTATCTTCGATCTGATAGGTCAAGGCATTGGGCTTCAGGACCATTTCTAAGGCCTGGTCCCATGGTACATCCTCAAGTTTCATGGAGATCTTACCTTCCACGTCACTTCCCCAGACAATATTTAAGTCAGCTACTTCGGCTATAAGTTTGAGGACATTTCGTATGTCTGTATCTACGAAATCGAAGCTCATCATCTTGCCGGCATATTCTCTTGTTGTGATTTCATAGGTCTTTGCTGCTGATTCGTCTTCGATAGGTTTGCCCTTGCTATCTGGAGGAGGCCCCTGGTCATCTAGTCTGAGGCCAACTTGGCGGGGTTTCTTGGTGGAAGGATCAAAATCGATCTTCAATACCCCCTCTTCCTGGGTAACATTATATTGGACGGATTCTCTGAGCAACACTTCAAGTGATACCTTTCGGTCCTCTGATGGGGAAAAGGCCTTGATACGCTCAACAGCTCCTTCAAAGTACTGTGTGACCAGCCGCTTCATGAGTAAGGGGGGAATGGTGGCATTCTGGAGGTCGATAATAAGCTTTTCAGCGCCCTCCTTCCTGACGTCATACTTCACCTTTTTGCTTGTAGTAATAGTCAGGCGCGATCTGGCACCTTCCCGCAGAAAAAAATCTACCCCTAGGACCTGAGTCAGAGGGGAAGGTCCAGGCCGGAAAAAGATCCGAGGTTCTTGCCCGGCAGGTTTGGGACCGGGGCCGGGGACTTCAGCCACCGCAGCCGTTGCCGGCTGAGGAGGGGATGGCATCTGTTGGATAACCGGTCTTGGGCTTACCGGTGAAACCTTCAGGAGGAGCTGATTTCCCTCGCTCTTGATATTGTATTCAAAATCTTCTTTTGAGAGATGCACAATGATCCTGGTGATGCCGGCTGGCCCTGCACGCTCCCCAATGGAAATGGTATCAACAAGACCATCTTGAACCTTCATCAACTTCTTGAGATTTATTTCGGGCTCCGCCTTCATATCAATGATTATGCGAGGGGGACTCATTAATTTGAAGGCGCTGTAGGGACTCGCTTGGGAGCTGACTATGGTTACGGCGCTGTAATCCTGAGTGGAGCTGTTCCGGATTTCATCGATGATGGCCCTGGTGGATTCCTCTTGCCCTTCACCAACGCGGGTAGCAGAAGGTGTCCCACAGGCGTATACTAGAAGCCCACAAAAAAGAAGCCACAGGCGAAAAATGTTCATCGGTTTCTCCTCGTCGAGAAAAAGTAGTGGTGGCGGTGCCGACCCTAGTCTAATCCATAAACCTTATAGATCTCTCTTATCCTCAATATGCCTTTGCCTCTCTCATCTTCAGGCTTGGAAAAATCAAGCCTTCGAATAAAGATTTCGGGCCTGTCCGTTCGATAGACATAGTTAATTGCATATACATTCAGGCCAGGGCTTACAGAGAACTTAAACTTCCTGACATATTCTGCCTTAGGCCTCTTGGTTCCATATTCGCTTTCAGCTACAGGCTCGAGGGTAGCCGTTGCCGTATGGATCCCTACAGGCAATTTTAGAGACCAATCGGCTTCCGCCATATAGAACTTCCATCCTTTTCCCGTCTCCCAGGTGGAAGGCCTTGAGCTCCTGCCTCTCGTATTCCATAGGTACATGAAACGCAGCCCCAACTCCTCTTTTTCTCGCCTGTAAGGAATAAAATAGTAATTGCTTTCTTTTGGAATGACATAGCTTTGCAGCTCATAGGCATCTCCCGCATTCTCTCTCACTACAAGACCGAAATTCTTGATTACATAACTTAGTTCTTTGAGGGCCTCAGGGCTCTTTACTCGGCTTTGCATCACCTGTCCGGAACGATTGTGTAAGGACCCCTCATCCCTCTCCTGTCTCTTGTCATATATCATGCCGTCGGCCTTAACCTGCCATGCCTGGTTCAGGTCGTCACACATGGGCTGGGTAAGAAACATCACGTCAGCAAGGTTTATCCCCTGGGCCTGCGGCCCGTCTTTTATCTGCTCTGGGCCCATAACCACCTGATTGAAAAAATCAAAACCGGAGTTTGTCAGATTTGGCCTCCATAGCAATTCCGGCTCTTTTAGAGGTATAGGTTCGACCCCGCTGAAACCATCTGAGGGTTCCCGGATACCCCATAGACTTACCTGACAGACAAACTGTGATCTGTCCGAGGTTTGAATCTGCCCAAAGAGATATGCATCCGATTTCAGCTCATTTACCAGTCGTTCCTTTAGCCGGCCGTTCTTGCTAAATGATATGGCATTTATGTGGGGATTATTTTCGAGTTTTTGGAGTGGCACGAGGTGGAACTGGGGGTTTCGGCCAAACGCGAGTCTAAATAGATCGGATATATATCTGGAGCCTACGCTGATGTTGCCTCCTTGATCTATGAAATCAAAGACAGCTATCTTTATTACAGGTCTCTTCTCAAGATCAAAATACCTTCTGGCGATTTGTTTGGTCAAAGAAGAGGCGAAATCGTCGACTGTCTCATCGAGGTAACGGTCATCCTCCTCGGTGGCATGAGCCTGACACAGCAGGCATGAGAGGAAGAGTATGGATAGGACTGTACGGAGTATCTTCTTCATATGCGTAGCCTCGTTTCTATTAACAGCCTCTACTTGGTAGCTTCCGTCATATAATCTCGGTCGACCATCTCCATTTCGATGGGTCTATATTTTATGTCTATCTCCTGGTCCAAATAGGGCTCTTGAATGATGACCTTCCGGGTATATGCCTTTCCGAGGGGTGTCTTCCTCGCCTCAAGCACTATGTCCTCGACCACACCACCCTTCTTTCCGATGTGGGTGCCCTTTTTCAGTATATATCCTGTGCCTTTCATGTCTCTAACCATGGCCCATGAGCGATCTTTTTCCTTGATGATCGCCGTCAAGGTCAGTTGCGGGATATCCAGTTTTTGTAAGTCGGTCTTAGGTTCCATGAGGGCCTTTAGTCTAGCTGCGGCTGAAAGTTTTCGCCTCTTCATTTCCTCCTGTTCCTCTGCCAGTTTCTTCTTTCTTGCCTCTTCCAAATCATCGAGGGTTTGCTGGGATCTGACAAGATAAGAAAGGAAGGGGTCTGTCTTATCCTCCAGGCTATGATTGCGCCTCGATTCCTCAAGGGCTTTTTTTAGATCTTTTCTTGGGCGGGCCTCCTTGTAAACCACTGCGGAACCTGAATAGGATGTAAGAGGCCAGAGCAATAAGACCAGGGCCACTAAGAGGCCGGTAATCGGGATAAGGGAATTAGGGGCTCTTTTCATCTTCCTTCCCTTTGAACCTGTACGTTACGGCAGTACAACTGGCCACCAACATGGTGGAGAGCTCTTTTTGGGGTTTCATGGAGATATCAAGGATATTCACAATCCGGTCCATACGCCCCACCTCATCAAAAAAGGCAGCAATATCATGATATTTGCCGCTAACTACAATATTGACCGGAATTTCTACGTAAAAATCCTGGGGCCTCTCCCCCTGAGGGCTGAAGAGGGGGAATTCCAGCCGGGAATCCTTTCCTAGCTCAGTTATGCCCTTCAAGAGGCTCGGGATCTCCCTATTATTAGGCAATAGCTTTAAGGCCTCCATGAATTTGGCGTTGACCTCCCTCTCCTCGGCCTCTAGCGTCTTTAGATCCCCTGCCTTCTTCTTTGCTGCCGCAATTTTCTGTTTAAGGTTCGAAATTTCTTCGGTTGTTCTGGAGAGCATGGTGGCCTTGGGCATATAGACCAGAGAGAAAAAGCCCCCAGCCAAGAGGACAAATGTCCCCAGGAAGATCATCATTCTTTGAGGTCTCTTTATCTTTTCGATTTTTTCAAAAAGAGAGGCCTTCAACATTTGGCCTAACGCCTCCTTTCTCGGGTTCTCTTTTTTCCCTTATCTTTTGGCTCAGCTTCCTTCTTCTGGGAGGGGCCCCCACAGATCAGGACGAAATCGGTGACATTTATCTTATATTTCTCCAGGTGTTTGAGCCTGGTGCTTTTAAGGTCAACGGACTTTATATGCCGCGTCCTTTCAAGGTTTGTCATAAAGAGGGCTACCGTATTGTTGTCCATGGCCGTCCCCGTCAGGGTCAAGCCCCCATCTTTTTCATCGAGGGAAGAAAGCCACAATCTGCCCCTAGGGATCGCCATAGCAATTTCCTCAAGCAGTTGAACTGGCCGTGCCTTTTTCTTTTCGAGTTCCCGGATTACCTCCAGCTTGGACCGGGTCTCCGCGGCCTCCTGTTTTAGCTTGGCCACTTTCTGGGTGATTTTTGAGTACCCGGTAAGCTCCTTCGTCAACCTGTCTTTCTCGGCCCTGGAGGCAGCTAACTGACTGTTTAGACTAAGAGTAAAATATGTCATCAAAGCGAATAGAAAGATTATCGAGAGAAAAAAAATACTGGACTGCCTCCGTATATTCTCTTTCTTTCTGGCAGCCCTGAAAGGCAGGAGATTGATCCTTATCATTTGTCGCCAATACTTCTCAGGGCGAGGCCTACGGCTACTCCAGCCATATGTGCCCTGTGCTGTAGGTAGCTATGGTCAAAGATGGCTCCGTTTACCATAATGTTCCTAAAAGGGTTGAATTCCTCGACCGGTATATCTAACTCGGATTCCAGATATTTCTGAAGGCCGGGGAGCCTGCATGAGCCGCCGGTAATAAAGATTTTCCCAATCTCTTCCTCCGGGTAGGTGTTACCCACGAAGTCCAGTGCTCGCCCTATTTCCCGAACCCAAGATGAGACCTCAAAGGCAAAGATCCTCTCCAGGGCCTCCTTTTTGTTACCTGCTTCAGCGCCACCCAGCTTTATCTTTTCTGCCTCTTCAAAGTTGACACCGAATTCGGACATGATTGCCTGGGTGATATGGTAACCGCCGTAGGATGAGTCTCTGGAAAACATTGAAACCCCATTCTTGACGGCATTTATTCCCAGTCTCTGGGCACCAACATCCACAATTGCAAAACAGCCCTTCGGCTCTTCTGCGCTTAACTCAACAGCGTTTTGGAGGGCAAAGGCGTCAACATCCAATACCCCAGGATTGAGGTTTGCCAATTGAAGCAGATTGACATAATCATCAACGATATCCTTTCTAGCGGCCACAAGCATTATATTCATCAGATCCCTTTTTTCCCTCGCTCCCTCAGAAGTTGCTGCGACCCCCACTTGACCTTCAGGAAACTCCTCTTCAATAGCTAGAATATCGAAGTCAATGTTTACTTCGTTAATGTCGAAGGGTATGTGTTGTTCGGCCTCCTCCCTAATTGTGGCCTCTATCTCCTCTTCATTCCTCTTGCTCAATGCTAGTCTTTTCGCTATCACCGAGTACCCGGAGACAGAGGTTGCCACATTACGGTTTTTCACCTTAAGGTTTCTAAAAAGGACCTTTATTGCAGAGGATATGAGATCCACCTCTTTTATGGAGCCTTCAACAATCGCACCAGGGGGTAGACCTACTGTCCCAAAATTTCTCAGGAGCCTTCCCCGTTTGCTATGATCAAGCTCCACTAGCTTGATAGAATGGGAACCAATATCCAGCCCAACCAATTGGTTTTTCTTGGCAAGACTCATTATAAAATATTACCTTCAGCCTTCTGGAAAAACCTTGTCTTTTTCAGAGATGTCAAACCCAAGAGCGAGTAAAATCTTTCTCTTGGTTTCCACCCGGCAACCCATGCCTTTTTCAACCCTGTCTATGGTGAGAGGTGAAACGCCTGCCTTCCTGGCAAGCTCTGCTTTGCTCACCAGGAGTTCCTCTCTAATCTGTCTTAAGGCATTCTGACTCAATTCTTTCCTCCACCTATTGGTTGACGAACCTCAGTAATTTGCCATATGGAGACCACCCACAGGCATCAGGGATTACCTGTGGCGAAAACAAAAATGCCTTTGGGCATCTACTGCCAAAGGCACGACCTCCTCCCGCAGTCGGCAACCCGGCGATCATGGCTGTAAGCTTTAGATCCGTGATTTTGCGCCTAAAATTAAATCACAGGCTCATATTTTTGTCAACCATTTTATTATAAATTAACAACAATTAATATAAATTAAGGTCATATAGTATTAAGATCAACTTCATGCCACAACCTATTGTGCTCACCTACTCTTCAAAAACAGAGTAATACTTTAGCGCTTTGAAAACACTGAGGAGTAAGATGACAGACCGTGAGGGTCTTTTTTCCAATGGACGTAACCCAAATTCTTCATAGCCTGTGGCACGCCCCCTTACCTTTAAATATCCCGATGTAATCGGGACACAGGCAGGGGAGAGGGCTCTTCATAGGGACATCCTCTTATGGGGCTGTTGCGTAACGAGGTTCAAGACCTCACTGCCGTTCTTTGAAATGA
>JAZDES010000031.1:0-8825 GCA_043808585.1 Pseudomonadota bacterium
GGAATGGTCTTCGTCCCTATGCAGGAAGACAACTCGATCCGGTCAGCATAGATGCGGTGCTGCTGCCACAGACTTCGCCAGGACCGTCTGGAGGTGTAAAGCGCTTTCTCTTCTCCTGCCACCTTGTTCTCCTGAGATAACGTTGTCCTTAACCCGATGGCTTGAGCGTAGCGAAAGCCAGTCGGTGTTCAAGGGCTTGTTATCTGGTTCTTGGGATCATCCTCTCCGGCGCTAATCCTAACTCTTCGTTCCTCAACAATCCAGAGATGACGCTGGAGTGGCTCTCTTAATAATATGTTTATTAGTCGGCTCACGGCAGAAAGCACGTAGAGTTTATCCTGTTTCTTGAGGCGGAGAACGATTAGGCCATAAAATTCGTCGGGTGAATACGTCCGAATGTCGGAAAAATCAGTATCCAATGTTATCAGGGCACGCTTTTCCTTCTGGCAAACTTCAGCAATACGTGAATCCGGTTCACCACCGAGATTTTGCTCCAAAACCGTTACAGCATTATGCCTATTATCTTCCAGTAATTTCACAACCTCAACAGGAAGATTCTCATCAACCTTGAATTTCATATCTTCATCTAAGCTGGCATTCCAACAACTCTTTCCCTTACCAGTTCTGCGGCGTAAGAAATTGCAGCCTGTATGTCTTCTTTTGTCAGAGATGGATAGCTCTTAAGTAGCTCATCGCTATCGAGGCCAGCTGCCAAGTTGTCTAAAACCACGGAAACCATTATCCGTGTTCCTTTTATGCAAGCTTTTCCATGACAAACTGAAGGGTCAACAGTAATATAGTCGTGCCAGTTCATCATTCAAAATCCTCCATAATCAAATTATTCTTAATCCTGATAGAATAGATGGAAAAGATTCCATGTATTACGATTATGCAATGGACAATTTTCCATCTAAATAATAATAAGCAAAATCATGGGAAACAAAAGCACCCGCGCATTCTGATCAGACCCCCCCGTTTGAGGCTCATGGACCAGGTGTGGCAGGCCTTTTTGTATTGGGGTCGAGCCAAGCTATCTTTAGGCATTTTCAAGCCCTATATCTTCACTTCTCATCCCAAAATGGTCTCTATTATGATACCGATGGGTGAGATGCCAGATGTGACTTGGTTGCTACTAACAGGTTGAGCCGATTGTTAAGCGATTTTCTTTCTCAATATGCCTTGGTTCAACTCAAGAGTATAGGACAAGATTGTGTCAATATTGATTTTAGTGGACGCCTTAAGTATTTCAATACCGGTAAGTTTCCCATCAATGGTGGTATCAATATTTACACCTTCTGCGATTTCAATAACCCCATCTGGCTCATGATCACCAAGTTTTAGGTACAGGGCATCTACTTCTTCATCATAATGTACTTTCATTGACTTCTTCCTCTCTTCAATGGATAACTTGTAATTACAGTCATAATATTGTCTTCCACTGAGACAACGATTTTTAATGGATATTTAAAACCGGAAACCTCTCTGATTAACTCATGCTCCCCGTCGCTTAAATCCAAATCTGCTAATATTTTCTCAATTGTTGATTCGGGTATTTCATAGAGCTTTGCCCTTCGTTTTGCAAGGCGTGAGAACTTTACTATCACTTTACTTTTCCTTTAGGACCTATTTTCCCCGATCATTTTGTATAGACGGAAGGTTTTCCATTTCAGTACTATAGCATAGATTTTTTTCTTCATTAACCCATATTCTTTTACAAGATGGAGAAATGATGAACTGGGTGCGGGGGGCTGGACGGAGGAAACTTGCAGTGAGTTTCACGGCCTAAGACCCGCCGCAGGGAAATGGGCAAAACGAGATTGAGTCTTTTCTGAGCCATCTGGCAACGGAAGGATGGTCTCTAAACGGGTTGAGGCAGGCATTATGGGAAACAATAGGTGTGTTTTAGATCTGTGGTTAAATGTGGAATGCGACCGTTATATATTGTTATTGACTGGCTGGGGGACGAGGATTCGAACCTCGGTTAACGGGGCCAGAACCCGTCGTCCTTCCGCTGAACGATCCCCCAGTAATCATGACTTTTGTAAGATTTTCCGCAAAAAGTCAAGAGAAAATTGCGATTTAGCCTTTGGCGACCTTCCAGCAACGGACCAGATGATTCTCAGAGGGCTCGTAAAAATCGACTTCCACCTTCCGGCATTGCTCTTCCACCAGGGGGCACCTGCCCTGGAACTTACACCCAGGAGGGGGGTCCAAAGGGCTGGGGACCTCTCCCCCAAGGGATCTTATTTCAACGCCCTTGCCGGGTTCTGCAACAGGGACCGATGAGAGGAGTGCCAGGGTGTAAGGATGAATGGGATTTTCAAAAATCTCTTCAGTCTCTGCATATTCCATGATCTCCCCAAGGTACATCACTGCCACCATGTCACTGATGTATCCCACCACGTTGAGGTCATGTGAGATGAAGATATAAGTCAGTTCAAGTCGCGCCTGGAGGTCTTCCAGGAGATTGATGATCTGTGCCTGAATGGAGACATCCAGAGCCGATATCGGCTCATCGCAGATGATGAGGGAAGGTTCCACGCTCAGGGCGCGGGCCACCCCGATCCGCTGGCGCTGGCCCCCGCTGAATTCGTGCGGGTATCGATCCACACTCCCACCTGAAATCCCTACCATCTCAAGGAGCTCTTGGATTCGTTCTTTCCGATTGCGCCGTGGAATATCCAGGATCCTGAGGCCCTCCTCAATGGACTGGCCAATGGTCATGCGCGGGTTAAGGGAGCCAAAGGGGTCCTGGAATACGATCTGCATTTCCTTTCGGAGTGGTTTCATCTCCTTTTCGGTCAGCCTGCCTATGTTGGTGCCCCGGTAGATGATCTCTCCGGCGTCAGGATTTAAAAGCCTTAATATCAGCCGAGCGACAGTGGATTTTCCGCACCCGCTTTCGCCCACAAGACCGAGGGTTCCTCCCTGCCCTATCTCAAAGTCCACCCCGTCGACTGCCTTGACCCATCCGGCCACCCTCTGAAGGAAGCCCCTGTGGACCGGAAAGTACTTCTTTAGCCCTTCTACTTTGAGTATGGAGCCGCCGTTTGCCGGCTTTTCCCCGGCCACAGCGGGGGTCGGATTATGGTCTGAAAAAGATAGAGGAATCATCTATCACCTATTTCACTTGCTCGAAGAGGACAGGACACCTGCTCAGATGGCCGTTGCCATAGTCACACATCTCCGGAAATCGGCTCTTGCAGTTATCGATGGCATACCGGCACCTTGGATGAAATGGACAGCCTGCCGGTTTATGGGCGGGGTCCGGCACGGCGCCGGGGATGCTGTGAAGCCGCTTTCCCCGTTTTGAGCGGCTCGGCAAAGAGGCCAGAAGCCCTTGGGTGTAAGGATGGCGCGGTTCGCGAAATATCTGAACGGTGTTCCCCTGCTCGGCAATGCAACCGGCATACATGACATAGACACGATCCGCGATATTGGCCACCACCCCCAGATCGTGGGTGATGTAGAGGACGGACATGGATCGAGTCTCCTTGAGGGATTCAAAGAGGCGAAGAATTTGGGCCTGTATGGTTACATCAAGGGCGGTTGTGGGCTCATCGGCGATGACTAGGTCAGGATTGCACGCAAGCGCCATGGCAATCATTACCCGCTGCCTCTGGCCACCGCTTAGCTGGTGGGGATAGTCATTTAGCCGGGCCTCGGCCGAAGGGATCCCCACGTCCTTCAAGAGTTGAATAACCCTCTGATCTAAGACTTCCGGTTCAACTTGTTCATGGACCTCTATTGCCTCTTTTATCTGATCTCCGATGGTAAAGACCGGATTAAGGGAGGTTAGCGGCTCCTGGAAGACCATGGCGATTCGGTTTCCCCTGATCTTCTGCAACTCCTCTTCGCCAAATTCAAGGAGGTTATTCTCTTCAAACAGGACTTTACCCCCCATCACCTGGCCCGGTGGGATGGGGACCAGGCCGAGTATTGTAAGCGCAGAAACGGTCTTTCCACATCCGGATTCGCCCACAAGGCAGACGGTTTCCCCCGCTCCGATATCGAAGCTCACCCCGTCTACTGCGCGGGCGACCTTTCCGTTTCCAACGAAATTGACCCTAAGGTCTTGTACTGAAAGCAGGGGTTTTTTCATGAGAACTCTATCTCTCTCTTAGCCTGGGATTCAATGCATCCCGTAATCCCTCCCCGAAGAGGTTAAAGGAAAGGACCACGATCAAGATCGCAATGCCCGGGACAAAGGTGAGCCAGGGGGCATCAAAGATAAATTGTTTTCCGTCGGAGAGGATATTGCCCCACGTGGCATGCGGGGGCGGGACCCCGAATCCGAGAAAACTGAGTCCAGCTTCTGTCAGAATGGCCGTGGCAATGCCTATCGTAGCGGATACCAGCACAGGCGCAACTGCGTTAGGCATCATGTGGCGAAAAATAATCCTGAAGTCACTTACCCCTAAGGCCTTTGCCGCGGTCACAAAGTCCTGTTCCCTCAATGAAAGGAATTCGGCCCGAACAAAGCGGGTGGCACCCATCCAACTGGTTAGCCCGATGACGACCATGATGTTATACATGCTTGCAGGAAGAAGGGCCACCACCGTTAATATCAGGAAGAAGCTGGGAAAACAGAGCATAATATCAACCATCCGCATAATTAGGGTATCGATGGAGATGGCGCCCTTGTGCAGTATGCCCAGCCATACGGGTCCGGGGTTTTCGCCCCATGCCTTCTTTGGAAAGAGCAGGCTGATGACATAGGCAATCGCACAGGCTATCAGCAGGAATCCGGGGTAAAGACTTCCCAGCGCGACAAGGGTCCCCCCTGCAAAGAGTAGACAGGCCATCAGGATGTGATCCACGCGGATGTGGTTCTGCCCGAAGTAGCCGGCGATTCCTCCCATAAAGACCCCCACAAGCACTGAGATCCCCACGGCCACGAATCCCACGGTCAGCGAAACCCAGGCCCCCTGTAACATACGCGCAAAGACGTCCCGGCCCAACTCATCCGTCCCAAAGAGATAAAACCCCAAGGTGGGAAACTCATCGGGTTTTAATGTATTTAGATTTGGCCTTGATAATGGGGGAAGTAGTTTTTCCTGGAGACGGATCAGGGCCGGGTCAAAGACAGGATCGTGACCTGATGTCAAGAAAAGCCCGGCAAGGGCTGCCACAAAAAAGAGGATGAAAAAGATCAGGCCAAGGATGGCAAGTCGGTTTTGCCTGAACAGTTGCCAGAATTCCTGGATCCTTGTTTGTCGCGGGGCCAAGGGCCTGTCTAGCATTTTTTGGTCATTGGTCATTAGTCATTGGTCACTGGATGTTAATTGCTTATCAATCTTGATGGACTCGCAAAAACCCATCCACAGCGCTTTTGTGTCACTCCCGTGAAAAGGGGAATCCAGTCCCGCCAGGCGGGATTCGTGGACTCCCGCTCCCCGCCTTCGCGAGAACAGGCCCCGCGGGAGTGACGGTCTAGGAGGCTTTTTACGAATTCTTCAATCATCAATCTTCAATCCTCAAAGGCGTATCCTTGGGTCCACAACCAGATACAGGAGATCGGAGACGAACGTTCCGACCAGGACCAGCACTGCTGAAATGAAGTTGAGCGTCAGAATGACGGGGTAATCTCTTGCCAGAATGGCCTCATAGGCCATTCTGCCCATGCCCGGCCAGGCAAAGATAGATTCGATAATAACTGAGCCGCCGATAAGGCCGGGCAGGATCAGACCAAACATGGTCACAAACGGAAGCAGGGCGTTTCTGAGGGCGTGCTTGTAATGGACCTGATCCGGAGGGAGCCCCTTGGCCTTGGCTGTACGAACGTAATCCTGACCTTCTACCTCCAGCATCTGGCTTCGCACGTATCTTGAGAGGACCGCGATACCTCCTGTTGCACCCAGGACGGACGGGAGGAGTAAATGCCAGATCCGGTCCATGGCCTGGTGCGTCCAAGAGGCCATTTGGAGCCCAAAGGTCTCCATTCCAAAGACCGGCACGTGGAGACGAGTCACCACAAGTATGATCAAGACGTAGGCTACAAAGAAGCCTGGGACCGATATCAGGAGATAGGCCACGAAGGTAACGCTCCGGTCATAGAGTCCCCCCCTGAAGATGGCCGATCGGATGCCCACAGGAAAGGAAAGGGTCCAGGTCAGGATCGTTCCCACAATAAATAAGGGGAGGCTATTAAGGAATCGCTCCCATATCTTTTTAAGCACCGACTGATTATCCTTCCACGAAACGGTTTTTCCTGTTAAGAGGTCCCTGTAGAAGAGCAGGTATTGTACGTACAGGGGTTTATCCAGATGAAATTCCTGTCTAAAGCGCTCCAGGAGCTCCGGGGTGAATTTGGGATTGAGCGGATCTATATGGCTCGGTTTACCGGGCGCCAGATGGATGATCAGGAAGGAAACCACAGAGACAAAGAATAGGGTAATAATTTTCTGTACGATGCTGCGCCCAATGAATGATAACATGTGTAATGCCCTTAGCTGGGAGTTAGGGGTTGCGGGTTACAGGTTTCAAGTTTCAGGTTGCGGGTTGCTCGTTACGGTTGAAGACCAGAGAATCTCCATGTAACCTGCAACACGAGGACTTGTAACCGCTTGGCTATCCATCTAGGCCAATCTCAGGCATCTCCGGGATCTTTATCCATTTATTGAAGTGAAAGGTATAGTTGCCGGTCTTGGTGGGCTTGATCTTCTTATAGAGCATGTTTCCGTCCTGGTCGAGGTCTCTGATGACGACCCGCCTGTCGAGGACGGCCGTCCACTTGCCCACATACAAGAATGTGTATGGCTGCTCTTCTGCGATAATCGAGTGCAGCTTGTGGCAATATTCCACCTGCTTTTTGTGATCGTATTCCTGCCTGATCCTGATAATGAGCTCATCTGCCTCCTTATTTTTGAACCCAACAAAATTGAGCTGGTGGAGATGGGTCTGAGAAGAATGCCATATCTGGTATAGATCCGGGTCGATACCCATGACCCATCCGAGGATTAGGGCATCGAAATCCAACTTGTGCACCCTCTCCTGGATAAAGACGGACCACTCAAGCAAGTCTGTACGGACATCAACCCCGATCTGTTTCCAGGCATCCTGGGCTATGGCCAGGATGGCCTTCCGAATGTCATTGCCGCTGTTGGTAATAAGGGTGAACTCCAGTCTTTTCCCTTCCTTCTCCAGCCACCCCTCCTTGTTGCGCCTCCAGCCCGCCTCACCCAACAATTTTAAGGCGCCTTCAGGGTCGTAGGGGAGGGGCCTGATACTATGGTTGTAATAATCGGTCTGTTTGACGAAGGGACCGGTAATCCGTTCTCCCTGACCGTAGAGGACATAGTCAATGATTTTGTCCATGTTTATCGCCATACCCAAGGCCCTTCGTACCCTGGGGTCATTAAAGGGCCTTCGCCGCATGTTATAGCCGATGTAAGTATAACCGAAAGAGATCCCAGAGAAACTCTGAAACCTGGGATCGTCCTTAAGACGCTTTACCTGGTGGGGCTGGACATTGTAACTGTCCAAGGTCCCGGCGTAGAATTCCATCTCCTGGGTAAGGAGATCAGGGACCACACGAAACATAAAACGCTCATAATTGGGAGGGCCTTCCCAATAAGCCGGAAACCGGTCCAGGATGATAAACTGATCCGACTTCCATTCCCTGAAGACAAAAGGCCCAGAACCTATGGGGTGCCTGTTGAACGAGCTCTGGCGAAGGGAAAAGGTGTTCGGGTCTTTTCCCAGGCGCATGGCCTCTCTTCTAAGGGCCTCTTGGTTGAGGAGGTGCTCCGGGAGTATTCCCATGGCCCAGGTGCCCAGTGCGGGGGAGTAGAGCCTCTTGTAGACCATTCGAACAGTAAGTGGATCGACGACCTCCACCGACTTGACAGGTTCATAGTCGGCGACCCTCGGGGAGAGGTTTTTGGGGTTCGTGATGGCCTCGAACGTGAATTTGACGTCGTGGGCGTCAAGGATGTGGCCGTCATGAAACTTGACATCAGGCCTCAGGTAAAAGGTCAGGACGGGGTTGTGTTCTGTTGCGGGAAGCAACTCTTTGGCACAGGCAATCAGCTGTTCCTTGCCCACAGGAGGTGATGCACTCAGGTATTCATCGGCGAAAAAAGACGTGAAGTATTTTGGTCCCAGAAGCTTCGTGAGATTATGGAACAGGTCCTGATCAACCTTGGCAAGCCTCAGCTTGATTCTGGCGGGGACCTTCACGAGGATTTTTATCTCGTCTTTTTCCTTCCTGGTGGCAATAAACTCCCTTGGTGCTTCAATGGATATCTCCTTGATATTTTCGAGAGAGGCCCACAGCCCCGGGTCAGAAGGCAAAGGGGTCTTCATCGCGCTTCTTAGGATATCGACCACAGCATTTGGGTCGTTCCTGGGGGAGCCAGGGATGCTTGCCCGATCGTTTATGCAGAAATAGGCCTCTTCATACACCTCCCACGAGGTGGCCAGACGTCCTCGGAAACGCAGTTCCTCATCGTAGTCAATGAGCCCGTCAAAGACCAGATTTTCGATTTGACTGCTGGTTGCATCGGTCGAGAGGATAGGGTTCAGGAGTGCCGCGTCCCCGCCCGAGGCGCTGATGTATTCGTGGAGACGTTCCGGATTTCCTCTGGTCTGCTGTTCATAGGTGGGCACCCAGAAATAGGACTGCAAGAGAAAGATTATCAGGATTGTAGGGGTAAATATGAGGACTCTTTTTATGGTCATTGGGAAACTCAGGGTTAGGGGCTGTTAAATATGATGATATCTGCTAAGATACAATCATTGGAGAATAAAATAAACCCCCTCGTAATACTTTAGCGCTTTGAAAACACTGAGGGGTAAGATGACAGACCGTGAGGGTCTTTTTT
>JAZDES010000032.1:0-22306 GCA_043808585.1 Pseudomonadota bacterium
CGCAGGTGCCTGTATCTCTCATCACAATCAAGGCCATAGCCCACCACGAATTTGTCAGGGATCTCAAATCCCACATAATCCGCTTTCATATCAACTTCCCTCCTGGAAGGCTTATCAAGAAGGCATACAGTTTTGACGCTCTTGGCTCTCCTCTTCTTCAGCTCTTCTTTGAGCTTCTCTAGTGTCCTGCCGGTGTCGAGAATATCCTCTACCAGCAGGACCTCCTTCCCTTCTACATCCACTTCGACGGAGGATTTCACCTGACCACTCGACTCTGTTCCGATATAGCTCTTGGCTATGGCATAGTCCACCGTCACATCCACATTGTGGTCACTGAGTGCCCGCACCAGGTCTGCGCAAAAGATGAACGCACCTTTGAGGACAAAGACGGCATGGAGATGTCCACAGCTGTAGTCCTTTGCTATCTCTTCGGCCAGTTCCGATACCTTGTCTCGTATCTCTTTCTCTGTTATCAGTACCTTCATCACCTAGGCCAGTTGGTTTAATCCGTCATCCCTTTCCACCTTTACAGCGCAAACCTTTAACTCCGGGATCTTCGCAATGGGATCAAGGGCCCGGTTTGTAAGGGCGTTGGCATTGCTCTCGATAAAGTGGAAGGTCATGAAAACAAGACCCTTCTCTACCCTATCGGTCAAAACGGTCTTGGATCTAACTTGACCGCGCCGGGATGTCACAATAACCTCATCCCCCTCTCGAATCCCCAGGTGACTGGCGTCCTCCGGGTTTATCTCCAGGGCACCCTCTGATACCTCTGCATTCAGGGTAGGGGAATTACGAGTCATTGTGCCGGTGTGGTAATGGACATGTATCCGACCGGTGGTTAGCCAGAAGGGAAATTCGGAATCAACGGTCTCGGCAGGGGGCGCAAATTCTATGGCGTGAAACAGGCCCTTTCCACGGGCAAAGGCGCCTTTGTGAAGGAATTTCGTGCCTGGATGATCCCTGTCCGGACAGGGCCACTGAAGCCCGATACCCTCCAAACGGTCATACGAGATGCCCCCATAGGATGGCGTCAGCGCAGCAATCTCCTTCATAATTGCCTCGGGTGATTCGTGGGTCATGGCATAGCCCAAGCGGTTTGAAATCTCCTGAATGATCTGCCAGTCCGGACGCGAATCCCCAACCGGCTCTATGGCCTTTCGCACCCTCATCACCCGTCTTTCCGTATTTGTGAATGTCCCGTCTTTTTCAGCAAAGGAACTTCCGGGGAGGATCACGTGTGCCAGTTCCGCGGTTGGGGTGAAAAAGATGTCCTGAACCACAAGCAGTTCTGCGGCCCGGAGGGCCTCTTCCACATGGGCGGTATCAGGATCGCTCACCATGGGATTCTCTCCTACCACATAAAGAGCCTTTATCGACCCATTGGAGAGGGCGGAGAGCATCTCTGGCACTGTTAGCCCCACCTTTTCCGAGAGTGTAACATTCCAGGCTGACTCGAACTTTTTCTGATTGTCCGGTACGTTGACGGCCTGATAGCCGGGATAGACGTTAGGGAGGCCACCCATGTCGCAGGCACCCTGCACGTTGTTCTGGCCTCTAAGGGGGTTAACCCCGGAAGATTCCTTGCCAACATTACCCGTAAGCATGGCCAGATTGGCCAGGGATTTGACATTGTCTACGCCTGTGATGTGCTGGGTTATCCCCATGCAGTAAACTATGGAGGCGGCCTCGGCGTTTCCGAAGTGTTGCGCAATCCTGATGATATCCTCCGCCGAAACGCCCGTGATCTGCGAGACCCTCTCAGGGGTATAGGCCTTGATTGTCTTCTCTAGCCCTTCGAAGCCCTCGGTCCTTTCTTCAATAAAGCCTCGATCCTGCCAGCCCCGCTCCACGATCACATGCATTATGCCGTTTATTAGGGCGACATCTGTACCTAGTTTCTGACGTACATGCAGGTCGGCCATCAGGGCGAGATGGATCTTACGGGGATCTGCAACGATCAACTTGGCACCTTTCTGTTTGGCCCTGAAGATCCGCGTAGCCACTAGCGGATGAGACGATGTGGTGTTTGAGCCTATTACGAAGATGCAGTCGGAGTCTTCAAGTTCCGCAACAGAGTTGGTCATGGCTCCGCTTCCAAAGGCGGCGGCAAGACCTGCCACCGTAGATGAGTGTCAGAGGCGAGCACAATGATCAACATTGTTGGTGCCGACCGCTGCTCTTGCGAATTTCTGGATCAGATAATTATCTTCATTGGTGGCCTTTGCAGAGGTCAGGAAGGCAATGCTGTCAGGGCCATAATCTTTCTTAATATCTCTCAGCCTTGAGGCCGTAAAGTCCAAGGCCTCATCCCAGGATACCTGCACATGGGTACCGTTTTTTCTGAGCAGCGGCCGGGTAAGGCGATTGGGGCTCTGTATGAATTCATGGACATTCCAGCCTTTGATGCAAAGCTTCCCCTCATTTACCGGGCTGGTCTTGGACGGTATAGTGCCTATGATTCGGCCGTCCAGTACCTCAAGATAGAAATTGCACCCGCAGCCGCAGTAAGTGCAGGTGGTCAGCACAGTCCGATAATCCATGGAAACGGTTCTCCTTTATTCTGTCTATTTCTCTTCCGGCCTTCTCAGGACGTTCAGGGGTGATTTCTGGTCGGCGAGATATCCCGGCCGGTAATCAAATTCTTCATCAACGATATCGGCTACCTTCTTATACAGTGTTCTCAAAGGGATATCCGCGGGGCAGGCCTCGTTACAAAGCCCGCAGTCGATGCATCGGCCTGCCATATGAACGGCCCGGGTCAGGTGGAACATCGGAATCTCAGGGGGAATATCACCTGTACGTATCAGTTCATCCGTCTCCAGACTGCACTCCTTACAAAAGCACATGGGACAGATATCTCTACATCCGTAACATTTTATGCACTTTGTAAATTCTTTCATCCAGTAATCAAAGCGGGCCTTGATCTCAAGGCCATCCAAATGGGCCACAGATTCGTACGGACGCCCTTCAACTTTCTCAGCACCGACAAATTCATCCGGGTAAGGCCGAAGGCACTCACAGGCCTCTGCCAGTTCCTGAGGACAAGCAATGCCAACTGGAACTACCCTGCCAGGGTTCAGTTGGTTCCACGTATAAAGGGCCTTGAGACCCCGCTCATCACACCCCCGCACAAGCACCCCGAAGGTATCATCCGGATAGGAGCGCGCCAGGTGTATTAGTTGCTTGTTTAGGGGATAGCGGCTGTCGCCCGCTCGATTAAGGTCTCCCAAGACCATGGCTGCCAGATCATCCCCCGCACAGAAGAGACGGGGGCCCACATGGCCGTTCATATCTCCAAGCCCCAGAAAACCCTTAATACCTCCGGAGTCCAAAAGCTCCTTAACTTTCATTCTTACTTCTTCGATCATTTGACACCTTAACCCATTATGCGGCCATCTGCCCTGATTCTATCTTCTTTAGCGGAGAGGGACCTAAGGCCCGCAGATCCTGAATAAACTCCCTCACCTCTGCAGCAAACTCCGGACCTTCGGCGGATGAGACCCACTTTGAGCGCAGACGACCCCCTTCAATGCCACTAAAGTCGAGCAGTTGCCTGAGAAAGCGGAGGCGTTTGTCTGTAGCGTAATTACCATACAGGTAATGGCAGTCACCCAGATGTCACCCTCCAACAAAGACGCCGTCCACGCCCTGCTGAAAGGCCAAAAGGATATGGTGAGGCGACACACTTGCCGAACACATCACCCGAACAACCCTGATGTTTGGAGGGTATTGCAACCGACTGACCCCAGCCAGGTCAGCAGCGGCATAGGCTCACCATGTGCAAAGAAAGCAGACAACCTTAGGCTCGAAACCACGATCACTGTGACTCATTCTTCATCCCTCAATAGTGAAATATGAAACTGGAAATTTGATACTCGAAACTTGACAATCTCGTAAAAAGTCCGAAATGATTCCTTTTCGTCATTCCCGCGAAGGCGGGAATCCAGTAAAATCAAACACTTCTGGACCCCCGCTTTCGCGGGGGTGACGGTCTTGGGGACTTTTTACGAAACCATCAAACTTGAAACTCGATAGTACGTTTCTCACCCACCCAGCATTCAGTTACCAGCAACGAGCAACCGGTATCAAGCAACCAGCAACCAGTTCACACCGCCCTGAGCTGGGCCAGGAGTTGTTGAGGCTTGAAACCCCTTAGCATGGCGCTCTGGGAAGGGCATGTCGCCGCGCAGCAACCACAGCCCTTGCAGAGGATCGTATTTACCTGACAGATTCCCTTCTCTGGCAAATACTCAATGGCCCCATAGGGACACATATCCAGACACCCCAGGCATCCCACACATGTATCCGGATTGATCTCAGCAACGAGGGCACTTGTTATTAGCTTATCCTTGAAAAGGATGGTTGCCACCCTTGATGCTACCCCCAACCCTTGAGACCGGGCCTCCACCACGGTAGCTGGGTAACGGGCCGACCCGCACAGAAAAACCCCATCGCTTGCAAAATCCAGAGGCCTCAATTTGGCATGGGCCTCCAGGAAGAAGTTGTTTTGGTCCAGTGGTATCCTCATGAGTTGTGAAAGGCTCAGAACGTCTTCACGAGCTACCAGCGGGGTTGATAAGACCACAAGGTCACATGCGAGCTCGCGCGTCTTCCCCATCAGGGGCTGGTAGAAGCGCACAGCTCCCTCCTCAACCTGCGGGGGTTTATCAGGGTCGTATACATCAAATCTGATCCCGCTGCCCCGGGCATCACTCAGCATTCGTTCCTTTTCGGTCCCGTACATCTGCATATCCCTATAGAGGACCTCAACCTGGGCATCAGGATTATGCTCCTTAATATAGAGGGCATTCTTGACGGCAGTCATACAACAGATCCTCGAGCAGTATTGCCTCTCGGAAGAACGTGCCCCAACGCACTGGATCATCACCACCCGATCGGGGATTGCTTCACCCCTGCGTAAATGTTCTTCCAGCTCCATCTGGGTAATGACCATCTTGCCATCGTATTTATAGAGGCCGTCGGGCCTCAAGGGTACGGCGCCTGTGGCAACTACAATGCAGCCCACGGCCTCTTTAAGCGCGTCCCCCTGATCAGGACGAATGGTAATTTCAAAATTCCCGATATACCCCCCTACGGCCTCCAGCCGAGAGCCCGGATATACGGTCACATTGGATTTTGTCATAACCCTTTCAATGAGATCGGCCAGGTATTCGGAGGCCCTATCGCCTTCTGGCGCAATCCGGTAAAGCCCTCTCAAAAGCCCTCCAAACTCCGGTTCCTTTTCAACCAGCACCACATCCAGGCCCATGTCTGCCAGGGTCTCGGTGGCTGAAAGGCCTGCCACCCCGCCCCCTATTACAAGCACACGAGGGGTCAGAGGGGACTCGATATCCTCCTGCGGCTCCAGGGATCTGGCCTTCGCCACACCCATTCGCACCAGATCCTCTGCCTTCTGGGTGGCCACATCTCCTTCTTCCATGTGCACCCACGAACACTGATCCCTGATATTGGCCATCTCAAAGAGATAGGGATTCAGCCCTGCACGGGCACAGGAACTCTGAAACAGGGGCTGGTGGGTTCGTGGGGAGCAGGAGGCCACCACCACCCGGTTTAGCCTGTATTTCTTGATGGCATCCTGAATCTCACCAATTCCTGCCTCAGAGCAGGTGTATAGATTTTCTTTGGCATAGATAACGTCCGGGAGCGTGGCCGCATATTCGGTCACGGCCTTGCAGCCTATGTGCCCGGCGATGTTGGAGCCGCAATCGCAAATGAATACCCCGATCCGGACCTCTTCTGATTTCTTTGGATTCCCATCAATCTTCTTGCTCATGCTGGCAAATTCCCTCACGATGCCTTACGCATTTCAAATTCCGATAGGATCTGCGCAACCCGGGCCGCCGCGCCACTGGCCTGTACAACTGACTCGGGGATGTCCATAGGGCCATAGGCACACCCACATGTGAAAATCCCGGGCCGAGTTGTATCCATAGGTTGAGACGAATGCGTCGTCAAAAACCCAAACTCGTTGATTTCAATTCCCAAGACTCCTGCCAGTTCCTTTATCCCCCTTGCGGGTGCGCATGCGGTGGCCAGAATCACCATGTCAAATTCTTGACTCCTGACTATCCTCTCACAGGTATCTTCATACCAGACCACCGGATTGTGGTGAGGGCCCTCATTTATCTCTGCCACCCGTCCACGGACATAGGTGATTCCAGACTGGTTTCTACCCCTTATCTTGTATTCTTCAAACCCCTTTCCAACCGCTCGAATATCCATACCAAAGATCGTAGAGGTAGTCTCCGGCTCATGCTCATGGGCGATTATGGCCTCCTTGATAGAGTGCATGCAACAATAGCCAGAGCAGAAGGGGTAGAATCTGAAATCCCTTGAGCCAACACACTGGATAAAGGCCAGCCTCTTTGCAACAGTAAATCCATCGGCCATCTTTTTCAGGGACTCAAGGGGTTTAGCGATTGCAAGGTGTGCCTCATATTTGGATGCCCAATTCCTTCGATCTTCATCATCTCCGTATTCGCCCTTTCTGGAGTTCTCGTAAAATTCACTGGAGTTCTTTGCGTATTTTTGTTCATATTTTTCAAGGGCTTTTACGGATTTTTTCAAGTTTTTCTCAAGATCTTCAATTTCCCCCAGTACAGCCCTGTCAGAGGGACGGTCCAGGTGCCCGCCCGTTGGCCCGCTCGCGCTTAGGAGCCTTTCAAACTCTAGGGCCGTCACTACATTGGGGATTTCCCTGTATTGGTATTCGGGGATTCTGCTGGGATCAAACACCTCGTATCCGGTGGCGGCGATAATGGCTCCGACCTGGAGTTGTACCACCCTTTCCTCCTGATCAAAGTTAATGGCATCTGCCTGGCAGGTCTTCTTGCAGACCCCACACTTCTTGCCATTCAGCTGACGGCAGTAGTCTGGATCAATGGTATGTGTGGAGGGTATACCTTGGGCAAACCAGTTATATATAGCCTTACGCATGCGCAGGCCCATGTTAAAGGCGTCCGGAACAACGGTTGGGCATTTTTCAGCACACGCCCCGCACCCGGTACACCGATCTTCCTCAACGAACCGGGCCTTCTTTCGAACCGTTACGCTGAAATCACCTGACTGCCCCTCAACACCTTCGATTTCGCTGTAGGCCATGAGCTCAATGTTGGGATGCCGACCGACATCCAGCATCTTAGGCGAAAGAATTCAGATGGCGCAGTCATTGGTGGGAAATGTCTTATCCAGTTGCGCCATCTTCCCGCCGATACTGGGGAGTCGTTCAACCATATAGACCTTGAACCCCATCTCGGCCAGGTCCAAAGACGCCTGCATCCCGGCGATACCTCCACCAATGACAAGAATCTCCTTATTCACGGTTGTTCTCCTATCTCCATTGTCCAGCGTCAGTTGTCGTTTCCTGGTGAGTTAGGACACCACTTAACCAGGGACAACCATGCACTTGCCCATCAGGCCGCCTTTTTGAGGGAAGATGGTCCAAGGGCAATGAGCTGTTCAGTGAATTCTCTGGCGACCTCGGCAAATCGTGTGCCTTCGGAGGAAGAGATCCATTCCAGGCGAAGCCTCAAAGGGTCAATCCCGAGTAACTCTGCGAGCTCCCGTGTCATATTGAACATCTTTTCTGCCTTCACATTACCATCCAGGTAATGACAGTCTCCGATGTGTCACCCGGCCACCAGTACTCCGTCGGCACCCAGCTCAAAGGCCTTAAGGATGAAATTGGGACTTACCCGGCCAGAGCACATTACCCTGATAATTCGCATATCGGGCGGATACTGAAAACGGCTCACCCCTGCCAAATCCGCGGCAGAATAGGCGCACCAATTGCAGGCAAATGCTATAATCTTCGGATTGAACTCTTCAGCCATAGAGTGACTCCTAAGAATTCGTTGATTCGTTAAGACGTCTGCTTACGTCTGATTCAAAACATCCCACGAATCGACTACTCAGACACTTAACCGAGTACTATCACTGCAGTGCTGCTTCCACCATGGTCAGCAGCTCGTTGTCGGTGAAATGGTCAATGGCCGCGGCCCCAGTGGGGCAGATTGCAGAACAGGCGCCACAGCCCTTGCATAACACCTGATTGACTTCACAGACTACGCGGTCTCCCAGATACATGATGGCCTGATATGGGCAGACTTCCAGGCATTGTTGGCAGCCCCTGCATAATTGTTGGTCTATCTGAGAGACGATTGCATTTCCGAACACTTTCTCCTTGGATAGTAGTGTCGCGGCCCGGGAAGCCGTTCCCAAACCTTGGGCAACAGCCTCGTCAACCGGCTTGGGGGAGTGGGCCAGACCACAAACAAACACCCCGTCCGTGGAAAAATCCATGGGCCGGAGTTTGACATGCGCCTCGACAAAAAAGCCATCCTCATTTAACGGCACCTTGAATAACTGGGCTATGGGATTTTCTTTGGGGGGGACAATAGCTGTGGCAAGAACCAACAGGTCCGGGTTGATTTCCACCTCTCGCTGAAGGATATAGTTGGTAAACCGAACCTGAAGATTGGTTTGATCACTGGTTACTTTCAATTCTTTGTCATGGTCGTAACGAATGAACATGACCCCTTTGTCTCTTGCTTCGCGGTATAGTTCCTCCCGTAGCCCATAAGTGCGCATGTCCCTGTAAACAATGAAGACCCCCATCTCAGGCTTAAGTTCTTTCAGTTTAAGGGCACTCTTGACTGAGTGAGTGCAGCAAACCTTAGAGCAGTAAGGCCTTTCTTTAACCCGCGAGCCAACACATTGGATGAAGACCGCCGAATTGATCTCTCTTAAGGGCAGATTATCATCAATGAACTTTCTATCTAACTCTAGACCGGTCAGAACGCGTGGATCATCACCATAAAGATATTGATCTGGTTTGAACTCCGAGGCGCCGGTAGCAATAATGGCTACACCATGCTCTATTACCCGTTCTTTTCCGGCTGTTTCAATTGTGGACTTGAAATTACCTAAAAAGCCATCTACGTTTTTTAGTTCAGTGCTGAGGAAAATATTAATGTTTTCATTGGATTCAATATCTTGAATGAGCACAGCCAGGTTTTCCCTTACATTCTCGCCTCGCCAAGTTTCATAAAGATGCATGGCCTGTCCGCCCAGGGCGTCGCTCTTTTCGATGAGGTAGGTGTGGTATCCTTGTTCTGCCAAATTCTTGGCTGCAGTCATTCCGGAAAGTCCACCGCCTATTACCATGGCAGACTGATTCATCCCTATTACAGGCTCAGACAAAGGCTCCAATAGGGCCACTTTGGATACAGCCATGCGTACCAGATCTTTGGCCTTTTTTGTGGCTGCCTCAGGATCCCCGCTGTGTACCCAGGAACATTGATTCCGTATATTTGCCATTTCGAAGAGATATTTATTTATGCCCGCATTGACCACCGTTTCCTGAAAGAGCTCTTCGTGGGTGCGTGGGCTACAGGCGGCCACAACAACCCGGTTTAGCCCCTGCTCCTTGATAACCTGAGTTATTTTCTCTTGAGTGTCCTGGGAGCAGGTAAAGAGATTTTCTTCCACAAAGACGACACCGGGCAAGCTTCGGCCATACTCGACGACAGCTGGAATATCCACGATACCGCCTATATTGACCCCGCAATTACAGACAAATAACCCTATCCGGGGGGATTCACCCCGCACATCGATTTCTACAGGCGTTTCTTTTGTTCGTGTCAGTGTCCCACGGGCCACAGCTAAGGTACTCTCTACCACCGCAGCAGAGGCGCTCGATTCCATGACCGACTGGGGAATGTCCTTGGGCCCTTGGAAGGCACCGCAGGCAAAAATGCCGGGTCTGGAGGTCCAAACGGGTTCAAAGCTGGTCGCAGAGGAAAAACCATTCGGGGAAAGTTTAATCCCCAACCTGGCCGCCAGATCCAGCGCTTCCCCGGATGCCTCAAGCCCCACGGATAAGACCACCATGTCAAACTCTTCTTCGACCCGCCTTCCTGTCTCGTCGGTATAGCGAATAAGCAGATTTCCCGTCACATCTACCGGTATAATGTTGGCAATTCTGGATTTGATAAAACGGACCCCTTGCTCCTTGGCCCGGTTGTAGTATCTCTCAAAATCTTTCCCATGGGTTCGTATATCAATATAAAAGATGGCCGTATCTAATGGCTCCTTTGTATGCTCTTTGGCTACAATCGCTTCTTTTATGGCATACATACAGCAGACAGAGGAGCAATAGGTGTTATCGCACCGGTTAATGTCTCTGGAACCCACACACTGAAGCCATGCGATTTTCTTGGGTTCCTGTCCGTCCGACAGACGCTGGAGGTGACCCTGATAGGGTCCTGTGGCGCTCAGGATACGCTCGAACTCCATGCTTGTGAGCACATTGGGATGGCTTGCGTATTTATAGGTTTCAAATCTTGAAGGATCGAAGGGCTGGAAACCGGGTGCAAGGATGACAGCGCCCACATCGATAGATAGGGTTTGTCCCTGCTGAGCGTGTGTCTCCAGGGTGACCGCATGAGCCTTACAGGCTTCCACGCATTGGTAACATTCACAACATCCCCCACAGTTGAGGCAACGGGCTGCCTCTTCCTCGGCTGCCTTCTCGTCGACCCGAAGCTTAACCTCCTCAAATCCTGAAGTTCTTTTTTCTAGAGGCAGTGATGGCACCTTAAGTCGCTTTCTAGAAGGTTCATCCTCGGAAATCTCCACCCAATTCTCGCCCACGGGAGGTTCTTCCTGCCACTCGGTCGGTAGTTCTTCTCCTTGCAGATACTTGCTCATATAGTGGGCTGCCCGTTTGCCAGCTTCAACGGCCTCAATAACCGTTGCTGGACCGGTTATGACATCGCCACCCGCAAAAATTCCAGGCTGATTTGTCTGCAACGTCTCAGGGTTCACCACCAAGAAATGCCACCGAGACACGTCCAAACTGAGACTATCCCCCATGAAAATAAAATCGGGCTCTTGTCCGATGGCAGGAATAATATGATCCGCTTCGATGAAAAACTCAGAGCCCTCAACCGGAATAGGTTTGCGTCTACCCGTAGTATCTGGCTCAGTAAGACGGGTCCTGATACATTCGATACCAGAAACCCTACCATTTTCGACGGCGATTTTCTTGGGAGCCACGAGAAAATGGATCTTCACTCCCTCCTTCTCAGCCTCCTCCACTTCTTCGGGATCGGCCAACATTTCAACCCGTGAGCGGCGGTATATGATATGGACCTCTTTAGCCCCCAAACGGAGAGCCACTCTGGCGCCATCCAACGCAGAGTGGCCCCCACCAATAATTAATACCCTGCCTTCAACCTTCTTGGGTTTTCCAAGATGGATATCTGCTAAGAAGGAAGTGACATCGTCAACGCCCTTGGCGTCCTCGCCCTGTATACCAAGTTTGAGCCCCTTCCAGGCACCCGTTCCAATAAAGATTGCTTTAGCCCCGTGTGCCCGGAGTTCTTCAATGGTTATGTCCTTCCCAATGGCCGTATTGGTATGAATCTCTATTCCATAACGTTTTAGATTTTCAATCTCCGCATCCAGGACGGCACGGGGCAAGCGGTGTTCGGGGATCCCGTAACGCATCATCCCGCCTGCCTCCGGCATGGTCTCATAGACACTGACTTTATATCCGTCAAGGGCTAAGAAATACGCAGCGCTAAGACCTGCGGGGCCCGAACCGATAACGGCCGCCTTTTCATCACGAGGCGTTATCTCAGGGACTGGAATTTCACTGAGGCTCACATGATCAGCGGCAATTCTCTTGAGTTCCATGATTGAAATCGCCTCATCCACTTCGAGACGACGGCAACTCCTTTCGCAACGATGTGTGCAAATGCGGCCCAGAACGCCAGGGAAAGGGAGATCTTTCATTATGATTTCGATGGCTTCCTTATATTTTCCCTCCTTCACCATCTGAACATACCCTTGCACATTCAGGCGAACCGGACATGCCATCCTACATGGGGCCGTATCCAATTTCTCTATGGCAAAGCCGCTGGGAATCGCTTGAGCGTAACGTTTGTACGTCGCCTTACGGGTTGCCAAATCCATGTCATATTCACTGGGTCGAACAACAGGGCAGACCCCCGCACAATCACCACAGGCAGTGCACGCGTCAGGATCAATATGGCGCGACGTTTCTCTTAGGGTGACTCTAAAATCTCCCTGCTCTCCCTCGATCTTTTCAACGTTTGAGCAAGTATGGAGTTCAATGTTGATATGCCGGCCGACCTCGACCAGTTTGGGGGAGATAATTCACATGGCGCAATCATTGGTGGGAAAGGTCTTGTCCAATTGTGACATTGCCCCACCGATGGCAGGTGATTTTTCCACGAGATGGACATAAAAGCCGGACTCCGCCAAATCCAGGGCAGCCTGCATACCGGCAATACCCCCACCTATGACCATTGCTGATCCAATTCTGTTATGCGTCATCTTTCTTACCTGATGTTCCCATAGAAAGGTCTGTGTTATTGGCATGTTATGTTTATGCAACTTCTGACATGACAAAAAAAGCCTCAATGCTACCGACAGGCAACTGGTGCATCGCCAACCCCAGGGACCCCCGATCAATTCCCATGCTCAGCCCAAGGAGTTGTGGATAGAGAAGGGAAGGAAGATGATGATCTGTGCCTCGCGATACGAGCATCATCTCTTGTACAGTATCGAACTGCATCTGACAGTATGTACAGGCAGTGCAGACATAGTCTGCACCGGATTTCCTGGCGTCCATTAGTTTCTTTTCAGTTAAATCCATTGATAGGTCATCATTTATTCCCAAAGAGGGAGCACCGCAACATTCGAGCTTCCTTTGCCAATAAATACTCTGAGCACCTGTGACCTCCACAAGTTGATCAAATATCGACGGTGCCACCGGATCATCAAATTGAAGGATTTTGCTAGGGCGAAGCGCATGGCAGCCATATTGGGCAGCAATCTTAAGGCCTGTAAAGGGTTTTTCTATCTTTTCTTTGATAGCCTCAATACCCACTTCATGGAAGAGAACGGAAAGGAGATGTTTCACCTCAGTAACTTCCTCATACTTCAGCCCTTCTTTCTCCAAAGTTCCATTTATTTCTTCCCTCAATAGATCATCTTCCTTTAAGAGATGGACTGCCTTTTTGAGACTACCGAAGCAGCATTTGCATAGACTGATCACGTTCAGGTTCTCTTTTGCGGCCAGGGCCAGGTTCCTGGCCGAAGAGAGAACAAAACTCTTAAAATCAACGTTTCTTATCGGATATCCGCAACAATTGAACTCCCCTATCTCCACCAGTTCCACTCCAAGTTTCCCTAATACCACCCTTGCTGAGGATTCGTATTGGGTAAGACGGGCTGGAATGTTGCAACCGAGAAACAGGGCAAATTTCAAAATCTTCTCACTTGCTGTCATAGCCTTTCTTTCCCTTGTTTCACCGCCATATTTTTGAGTTCATATAGAACGTCAGTCACGCATACATTCTGGGGACACAGTTCCTGGCACTGATAACAGGTAAGGCAATACCACAGCATAGTTGAGCCCAACGCCAGATCCCTCAGTCCCAATCCACATGAATGCATGATCTGGTGAGGCAGAAGCCCCAAAACCTCCTGCGGATGTTCGTAGTTTGCCACTACAGGACATACGGTGGTGCAGGTTTCGCAGCCAAAGCAAACCTTGAACGTATTTGCCTGAGCTGAGAGACTCAAGCCCCTCTTGAAACCATTTCCGGTATCGGTTAGAGGCAGGACCTTATCCCGCATCTTCATCAAATCGCACTTGTCTGCAATAGCCTCTCTGGCCCGATCCAGGGGTTCGCGGTATTTCTCCTTGACCACGTCATCTCTCATGAGCCCCCGGTAATAGGAGAATGGTGAAAGTGCAAGAAACTCCGGGTAACCTTTTTCCAGTAGTAACTCCCTGACATTGAACCACAAATCCTGCAGGTTGATCCCGACTGGACAGACCACGGTGCATCGTTTGCAGTTGGTACAGAGATAGACTCCTTCTTGAATGTGTCTGAACTCTTGTTCACTCAGTTCCCTGCCCCTGGCAAGAGCTTTGATGGCGATAATCTTTTCAGAAGGAAAGATATTGATGTTAGGAAAGTGCTCAAAAAACACCCCGGCTGAGCAGTTCAGGGCACATGTGCAGCAATGCGTACAGGCATCCAGTTCTATGGCCTGCCTGGTGGCGATATTGGCGGGGTCTGATTTCCCCTTTTCCATGACAGCATTGGCCAGCAGACTCAGTGGACTGGCAAAGATATGAAACATCTTGCTGAAAGGAAGATAGGCAAGACCGACCCAGCAGGCCAGGAAATGGATATACCAGAGCACTTCGGGTACATTCGCGCGGTCTAATCCCTGGGCAATCGGCGTAAGTATTTTGCCTGTAGTGTAGCCCAGAAAAGCCCACTGAGGTCGGGAGTGACACCCCATGCAACTCATTTCATGGATCTCTTCTCCCCTCTTAAGGGTCTCCACATCAAACGGGCCTTTTACCTCAGGGGAGACCACGCCAAATTTCTTTACCCAGTAAGCCTCCAAGGCCTTAAGCCTTTTTTCATCATCCTCATCTACGTACTCCTCCACCATTTTCTGGTATCTGGAGTAAGATACGATCTTTGTGCCCTCTAGAAGCAAACCGGAGAGCATAACGATGGCCAGAATGATGATGGCATAATGGTCCATGACATTGGTCGCCAGCCGCGGCACCTTCAAAATAAAGCGCCGGTAAACCGCAATGGCTATCCCCAAGATGACCAGTAAACCGAATAAATCCCTCAAAAACATAAACGGATTGACTGTTGAGTAATAGTCTGCAAATAAATTGGAACTTATATACTTCTCCAGGGCATGCATCAGAAGGAGTAGTATGAAACCGACATATATGCAGATATGCATAAGCCACCTGAGGAAATCCTGCCGAAATACCCTTATCTGCAAAAGCACATCGAGTAGAAACACCTTGAGCAGCGCGAAAATTTTCCTGCTGAATAAGCTCAAGGCAATTCCCTTAATCGCCCCGGAAAGCCGCGCTGAGGCAGGGAATTTTTTGGCTCCAACATTGATGTTGTAACCGAACCAGGTTGATATTTTATAGATGAAACCTAATCCGAAAACTGCTAAGGCAACGTAAAACGAAATAGAGAAAAACATAGGTCCTTTTTCCTAAAGCTATGTTACATTCATATTAATGCTGGCGATGCCACCGCCCACTACCATAACTACACCTTGGTTCGTCTTGGATGTCTCTGTTTTCATTACACACCCCTCGAGGATGAAGTCCCTCGCCCCTGCCTGAGGCCCTATAGAAGGAGGGGGAAATTCAGGAAGACCATTTATCTAAAAGGTCTTTTCAAGTCAAGCAAATTCTCTCCTCCTTAACCACTTGATCCTCCAAATCTTTTGTGTTCTAATGGAGTTACCGCATCCATTCAAATGACCGTCAAAAAGAGAGGTAGTCTGCATGCTTTCCGAAGAATCAAAAGGCATAAAGACCGAAGATCCTTTCCGGAACCTGGAGAATTATCAGGCCCTTCTTCATAGTGTCACCGATTATGTGATCGCCGTCAACAGGAACTATCAGATCATTATGGCAAACGATCTCTTCAAGAATAAGTTCGGCATGCAGCCGGGTGGTTATTGCTACAGGCTTTGGAAAAACCGCGATGAGAAGTGTGAAAATTGTCTGGTAGAGAAATCATTCCTGGATGGTAAGCTTCATTGGAGTGATGAAACGGTGGTGATGAAGGATGGCAAGAGCGCGCTGGTGCGTGCCAGATCAACTCCTGTAGCAAACAGGAAAGGAGATATTATCTATGTCCTTGAGACTGCTACAGACATTACAGAAGAGATCAACCTTAAATGGGAACTCCACAGGATGGAGGGCAGCCTCAGGGAGATCTTGACCGATCGGTTGAAGGAATTGCACAAATCCGAAGAGAGATACCGGACCATATTTGAGCGCTCTCGCGAGACGATTCTCCTTACCGATCCGGACGGAAAAATCCTGGAAGTGAATCGGGCGGGCGTTGAGATGTTCGGCTTCGGTAAGAAGAGAGAGGTCCTGTCACTGAATTCCGCAAAAAGCCTGTTTCAAAACCTGGACCATCTTCGCCAGTTGCAAAATAGGCTCTTTGAAGATGGGTTTGTTGACGAATTTGAGACCCGCCTCTTGGGAAAAGGAGGCCGTGCTTTTGACGCCCTGATTGCCTCGAACGTCATCGTAGACAGGCTTGGAGATATCACCGGTTACGTGTTGATGGTCAGGGATATCACAAAGAGAAGGGGGGCTCAGAAGCAAATAGAGGCACGGAATATTAGACTTTCTGCTCTCAATTCCATCTCCACAACGGTCAGCAGCAGCCTCGATTTGGATGAGGTGTTGAATCGGACCATCGATAAGATCCTTGAGATCCTCGCATCCGAGTGCGTCAGGATCTATCTCCTGGACAGCAGCCAGCAAATCCTCCAGCTCACAGCCTCCAAAGGCCTCTCCAACCAATTCACCCATATGGAGCATGTCAGATCCCGCAGGGTTGGAGACGGATTTCTGGGTGAGACGGTTCAGACCGCAACGGTAAGAGTGGTAGACAATTTGCAGCCTGAAGCAGATGGCTATGCCGGTTTTCTATTAAAGGAAGGCTTCAAGTCCACCATTTATGTCCCCCTTGTCTCGAAGGGTGAACCTGTTGGAGTGATGTGCATTTCCAGCCGGTCGGCATTCGGGTTCTCAGCCGGGCACGTGGAATTCCTTACCGCCATCGGCAACCAGATAGGAATCGCAATCCACAATGCGAATCTCTACGAACGCACCAAAAAGGCCTACCAGGAGCTGAAAGAGGCACAGGAACAGGTCATTCGGTCAGAAAAGTTGGCCTCGCTGGGTAAACTGGCTGCCACCATTGCCCATGAGATAAATAACCCCCTGGCTGTGGTGCTGACCTATGTCCGGTTGATGATGAAGCTGGCAAGCCGGGATCAATTTCGACCCGATCGAATGGAAGATGTCTCCCGGTATCTGAGTATAATGGAGTCAGAAACTGCCAAATGTGGAGAGATAGTAAAAAATCTTCTCACCTTTTCCCGCCAGTCAGAAATAACAATAAGGCCGCACAATATCGAAGAAATCATTGACAAGACCTTGGCCCTCATCGACCATGAACTAGAAATAAAAGGGATTGAGCTTGTCAAGAAGGTTGAGACCGATCTCCCTCAAGTCAAGGGGGACTTTCGGCAGATTCAACAGGCCCTTCTGAATCTCTTGAGCAATGCCGCGGAGGCCATGGCAACAGGGGGGACTATCACCGTGTCAGCCAGCCGGTCCGGAGGCGAGGATTTCTTGAAGGTGGAGATCTCGGATACAGGATGCGGTATTCCAGAAGACGACATGGAAAAGATATTTGAACCCTTCTTTACCACCAAGGAGGAGGGAAAAGGTGTGGGTCTCGGCCTGTCTGTGGCTTATGGGATCATTGCCCGGCACGGCGGCTCCATTGAAGTGAAAAGCGAACCCAATAAAGGGAGTACCTTCACTGTTCGACTCCCCACCAAATGAGAGATGAGACCCGCGGCCGGCAGTTTTAAAAAAATCTCCTGCACCTTATGAAGGGAGCTTCAATTCTACAACTCTGGAGGTAGGGGCATATGAATAAGCAACCCTCTATTCTCGTTGTTGATGACGAGTCACTCATGAGAGAAGCCTTGAGTGACTGGCTCAGGGAGGACGGATATGAGATCGGCCTGGCGGCAAGTGGAGATGAAGCAATTGCCAAGGCCGAAGAGAAGACCTGGCAAGTGGTACTGCTCGACCTGAAAATGCCGGGCATGGACGGCCTTGAGACCTTGAGGCGACTCAAGGAAGTCAGTCCCGACTCTGAAATCATAATGATGACGGCATATGCGACCATTGACACTGCCGTTCAGGCCATGAAAGAGGGGGCCTTTGATTATCTGGTAAAGCCTTTCGACCCCGATGAGATCGAAATGCAAATCAAGAAGATAGTGGTCCACAAGGAACTGGTCCTTGAGAACATCCTGCTTCGTAGGAAGCTGGAAGAAAAATACCAGTATGATGAAATCATTGGAAAAAGCGATGCCATGCAGGAGATCTTTGAATTGATCAGAAGGGTGGCCCCCACAGATTCCACAGTACTCATAACAGGTGAGAGCGGCACGGGCAAAGAGCTGATCGCCCAGGCCGTCCATGCCAATAGCAAACGATGTTACATGCCTTTCATTGCGGTCAGCTGCGGGGCACTGCCCGATACCCTCCTAGAGAGCGAACTTTTTGGTTATGAAAAAGGCGCTTTTACAGGGGCAGAGCACACCAGGCGCGGCCGGTTCGAGATGGCGGACGGCGGGACCCTCTTCCTGGACGAGATCGGAGATATCAGTCTGAAGACTCAGGTGGGCCTGCTAAGGATCCTCCAGGAAAAAGAATTCAACCGCCTGGGGGGGGAGCATGCCATAGGGGTGGACGTCCGAATCCTGGCCGCCACAAACCGCGATCTCAAAAAGGCCATTAGAGAGAATCGATTTCGAGAAGACCTCTACTATCGCCTCAACGTGATTTCGATCCATGTCCCCCCATTGAGAGAGAGAAAAGAGGATATCCCTCTGCTGGCAGAGGCGGCCGTCCGGAAAGCTTGTCTGGAGATGAATAAAGATGCGGTGAAAATCGCCCCTTCTGCACTTGAACTGCTTATGGATTACGACTGGCCCGGAAATGTCAGGGAATTGGAGAACATCATCGAAAGGGCCCTTGTCGTTGGTCAGGGAAAAGAGATCTCGGTCGAAGACCTCCCCTTTTCACGAAAGGAATTTAGGCCCGAAGAATTTCCAAAGTCATTAAAGATGATGGAGAAGATGCATATTGAAAGGATCTTGAAAGAAGGCAACTGGAACATCAGCAAGGCAGCCCGTGATCTGGATATCGATCGACAGACCCTCTACAACAAGATACAGAAGTACGGGATCCGAAAGGGGGAAGCCTAGATCCTTTGTCAAGGTGTATCGCCATCTGCCCTATCGGTGCTGTTGAAGGATATATTATTTCTCGGATCGTAGAATTCATTCAAGGGCGATGCGGGATTCCGTGTGAGGCCATGAACGGAACCGAAACACCGCGATATGCATATGACGAAATCCGAGGTCAGTACAATTCAAGTCTTATTCTCAAGCGACTCCCTGTTTACCGGTCCGGCACCTTTAGGATCTTAGGGGTTACCCACCTAGATCTCTATGTCCCCATACTCAAATACGTCTATGGTTTGGCCCGGATAGAGGGGCAATGCGCGATCATCTCATTGCACAGGCTCCGTCCCCAATTCTATGATCGGGCACCGGACCCCCATCTTCTGATGTCTCGGATCGAGAAGACGGCGCTGCACGAGATCGCACACAGCCTCGGCATGATCCATTGCAGAGACAGGAGATGTGTCATGTACTCCTCCACCCGGATTACAGACACCGACTTGAAGAAATCCGGCTTTTGTCCCAGCTGCCAAGAGCTATATACCTGGCACCTCATGAGGTCTCGCTGAGCTATTGCCTGTCTGAGTGCCAAAATTTTCAACAGTATGCCGCCATCTTCGGCAACCCTATAATCCTAAGCAAAAACGATTAGTTGCTCCATTTGACCGGTACCACTTCAATGCTTTTGCCGAAATTTTCGGCATAACATCAACCTGGTTTTTCAGCCCCATATTGTGCATGAGGCTAATATTATCTATTATATCAAATAGTTAAACCATTCAATGTGACTTAAAGGCTAAGTTGGCACGAGGTTTGCGTTGATGAAGCCAGTATTCATCAAATTAGCCATAACAAAATAAGGAGGCACTACTAATGGGAACTGAGGACAAGCAGGTATCCATGAAGATCGTACCACCCGGAAAGAAGAAGTGTGTGTGGATGGAAGCCGGCGTCGTATCCTACAAGCTTTGTGACAACAACTATGATTGTTCCACCTGCGTGTACGACCATGCAATGCAGGCCAAGGTTGCCCGCCAAAAAGAGGCGGCAATGGTGGAACCCCTGGAAGTATCATCTGATAGATTTACCGAAAGTTGGGTGGAAAAGATGGTGCAGCTTCCTGCATCACAGCGAAAGTGCCGCTATATGATCACCGGAGAGATAGGCCGTAAACTCTGTCCCAATGCCTATGAGTGCGGCAACTGCTCATTCGATCAGATGATGCAGGAGAGGATCCAGGTCGAACCCCTGCCGGTTTACGCCCTATCCGATGTATCCGGCTTTGATCTGGCCGAAGACACCTATTACCATGAGGGACACGCATGGGCCAAACCCGAATATGGCGGACGAGTGAGGGTGGGCCTGGACGATTTCGCCCAGAGGCTGCTCGGTGTTCTGACCGGTGTTCAGATACCGGAAGTGGGGCATGAGGTGAGACAGGGTGAAGTGGGATTCCACGTGAGGCGAAATGGCGATCGCATTGCGCTCCTCTCTCCTGTGGATGGCGTGATATTGCGCACCAACCATCGGGTGCTCGACAATCCCAGGCTGATTAACGAGTCTCCCTATGAACAAGGGTGGGTATTTATCGTCGAGCCTACGGGGCTTCGCAAGAACCTCAAGGGCATGTACTATGGGGAAGAGGCACACACCTATATGGCCGAGGAAAAGGAGAAACTCTTCTCTATGGCCAGTGAAGGACCCCGGATTGCCGCAGACGGAGGAGATCCTGTGGAGAACATCTTGGGAGAGATGGAAGAAAAAAGGCGGGCCGAGTTTGTAAGGACCTTTCTCAAGACCAAGACGTGATATTCAGGCCTCCCGCCTTCCAAACGGGCGGGAGCCTCTTTCCCCGTCTAGTCTCGTCATCCGTTCAGCCTATCCAAAAGCAAAGTGTAAAGATCACGTACCTTGAGATCCAGCTCCGCGGTCTGCTGTGCGCATGTAAGGTGAATCTGACATTTTGGACAGGCAGTGACGAGGGTATGTGCGCCGGTAGCCAAGGCCTCCTTAAGCCTTTCGAGCTGCATCGCCTTCGAACAGCCGGAACATTCCATCCAGGCGCTGGTCCCGCAACATAGGGCATTTTCCCTGCTCCTTCCCATTTCCACCAGTTTGATGCCGGGAATAAGCCCAAGAAGCTCCCGAGGGGGGTCATAAATACCTGCCAGCCGCCCCAGCCGGCAGGGATCATGGTAGGTAATGGTTCCATCTTCGGGTGGCTCAAAGGATAATCCTGACCCCGGCAGTTCCCTTGCCAGAAATTGGGTCAGGTGCAAGACTTCAAATGGGAGCATCCCAACATATTTTGGATAATGGTCCCTGAATGTCACATAACCTTCAGGGCAACTGAATATAACCGTCTTGGCGCCTGACGCAATTATTACCTCGACGTTTCGCTCGGCCAACCGTTTGAAGGTGGCGGTATTTCCGCTCCAAAAGGCGTCGTGCCCGCAGCATCGTTCGTCATTGCTAATGACAGGTTCTACCCCCATCCTGTTTAGCAGCCTGAGAGCACTGCGCCCGGCCTCAAGCGACGCCACACCGAGGTAGCGAAACGTCACGTCAAAATAGGGCAGGCAGCCTACAAAATAGAAGTGCTCACCTGTTTCACGGAAGTTACCCACACCCTCGGCCCACCCCGTGCGCCTCTGTTTTATGTCCCGGGTCTGCAGGTTGGCCACGGTCTGGAGAATACCGTGGTGGCTTTCCAAGGGAAGGTTCCCCTCTTTCCTGGCCTCTTCCCTGTAAGAGCGGTTGAATTCAGGAAAATCGATCTCTACCGGACAACGAGAACTGCACCGTGCACAGGTCAGGCATGCCCAGAGTTCGCGGCTTTGCAGCAGGTCCCCATCCGGGTCTATCATGGCCCGTTTAATGATCTGTCTTGGTGAGAAAGCGGGAAGTTCGCGGCTTACAGGACAGCTTGCCGTACAAACGCCGCACTCCATACAATAGTTTATCTGCCTCTGAGTAAGTGGCATTGCCTGTTGCATCTTGAAAACCCCTTAATTGGATTCTTACCTGTTCAATGTGAGAGAATATCTCACACAATGTTTTTAGATCCTTTGTCGTTTCATCCGGCGCTTGAGAAATTGGAAACTAGAAACTCGAAACTGGAAGAAATCCCTACATTGTTCCTCCTTCAAGTTTCAAATTTCGTAACATTTTAGCCCTTTTCCAATCTGGCGTTTATCCGGGGGAATGGGGGTTTTCTTTTTGAGAGGTGTAACCCTGCCTGCCGGCAGGCACGCCTGTCTGAGCCCGTTAGAGAGCGTTAAGAAATCACGGAGAGCGCTCTCTCAAGAACGAGATGATGTTAGCGTTGGCACAGTTCCTTATTTTCAGCTATGGCGCGTGATTACTTTACGCCCTCTTACGGGCGAGTGGTACA
>JAZDES010000033.1:0-8564 GCA_043808585.1 Pseudomonadota bacterium
AAAGGCGCAAAGACGCCAAGTTTTCTGCACAAATCTTCCGGCATTGTTTTCCTTTGCGAGCTTTGCGGCTTTGCGTGATAGAAAAAACACATGAAATATTTTCTGCCCATTTTGCGCAAAAATTAAGTCATAAGATTCTAATCGAGTTTTGACTCGATTAGGGTAGCAGATTGAATAAGGAGGATATTGCATGACTACGGTCGGGATAAAATCGTGTGCAGGCTATGTGCCCTATTATAGATTGGACCGGGGGGTCATTGCCCGGATATGGGGAAGGGCGTCCATAGGCGGGGAAAGGAGTGTGGCCAATAACGATGAAGACGGTATTACTATGGCTGTTGAGGCCTCCAGAAATTGCCTTGGAGGAAAAGATATAGAACAGGTGGACGGGCTCTTTTTTGCCACCACCAGTGCCCCTTACAAGGAAAAGTTGAACGCTTCACTGATTGCTACTGCGGCAGATCTGAAAAGGGAGATAACAACCGCTGATTTTGCACACTCACTAAGGGCAGGGACAGGCGCCCTGAAGGCGGCCTTTGAATCGGTAAAAAGCGGCTCCATGGCGAATGTCATGGTAGTGGCCTCGGATTGCCGTACCGGATATCCAAGGTCAGACCAGGAGCAGGCCTTTGGAGACGGTGCCGGCGCCGTCATGGTGAGTTCCGGTAATGTGTCGGCGACCTTTGAAGGCAGCTATTCCATATGCAATGAGATGATGGATGTTTGGAGAAACCCTGAAGATACCTTTGTAAGGACCTGGGAGAGCCGATTTATCTTGGGAGAAGGATATATCAACCACATGAAAGAGGTGGTCTCAGGGCTTTTCAAGAAGTACGATTTAGAGTCAAAAGACATCTCTAAGGCTATCTTTCCGGCGCCTGATCTGCGCACCCACATGACCTTGATAGGGGAGTTAGGCTTCGATATGGATACACAGGTCCAGGATCCCCTTTTGTCGAACGTGGGTTATTGTGGTGCAGCCCATTCTTTGCTGATGCTGGCGGCATCCCTTGAGGAGGCAAATCCGGGGGACTTGCTGCTTCTGGCCAATTATGCCGATGGTGCAGATGCCATGCTATTCAAGGTGACAGGAGAGATTGAACAGGGGAGAAATCGGCGGGCAGTCAAGGACTACATAGGGGAAAAATCTCTTCTTCCCTCTTATGCCCGGTTTTTGAGTTACAAGGGACTGGTTGAAACAGCCCCTGGAGAACCGTTTCGTCTGATTCCATCGGCTACGGTGAGCTGGCGGGACCGCAGGACAATACTCAGGTGCCACGGAAGCAAGTGCAGGCAATGTGGGAAGGTCACCTTTCCTATTCAACGGGTATGTTATCATTGTGACTCAAAAGATGATTTCGATGAAATCCCCATCTCCTATCTCGAAGGGGAGGTATTCACCTTTACCCTGGATAACCTTGCAGGTAGGAGCGACGACCCGGTTGTGGTTCAAACTGTGGCCGACTTCGGCGAAGAAAAGGTTCGCTTTTACGGTATGATGACTGACTGTGACCCGTCCGAGGTGGAGGTGGGAATGCCTGTCAGTCTGACATTCAGGAGGATCTATGATGGTGCCGGCATGCACAACTACTTCTGGAAATGTAGGCCAGTAAGAAGGAGGGAAGGTAAGTAATGGGCAGCATAAAGGATCAAGTAGCCATTATCGGAATGGGATGCACTAAGTTTGGTGAGCGTTGGGATAAGGGTGCCGAGGATCTCGCAATTGAAGCGGCCTACGAGGCCTTTGAAGATGCAGGAATAGGCAAAGAGGACATCGAAGCCTGCTGGCTCTCAACGGTCATGGCCCCTGTTATCGGAGTTTCGGGGAGCGTAGCCGCCGACTCCCTAAAGCTTAGAAATGTACCGGTCATACGAAATGAGAACTGGTGTGCCTCAGGACACATTGCCCTGCTGGAGGCCTGCATGGCGGTTGCAAGCGGTGCATATGACCTGGTTTTGGCCATTGGTGTAGAGAAGCTAAAGGACACCGGCTTCCCCGGACTGGGAACAGGGAGGGGGATGCACCCGGTCTATGAGGCCAGAAGGACGTCCCCGGGATCCTTTGGGTTGATCGCCCAGCGTTATTTTAAGACCTATGGCCTGAGTGTGGAGGAGGGGAGAGAGACCCTGGCCAAGATAGAGGTCAAGAATCATGACAATGGAAGCCTCTGTCCCAAGGCCCACTTTCACAATAAGATCACAGTGGAAAAGGTCCTCAACGCGCCCATAATCGCATGGCCTTTAGGCCTTTTTGACTGTTGCGGAAACAGCGACGGGGCTGCCTGTGCCATTATCACGACAGCTGAAAAGGCAAAGAATTTCCGCAAAGACCCCATTTTTCTAAAGGGGTTTGGCATCTCTATGGATGCCATGATGCCCCACTTCAGGCCGGGATTCAGCTGGACCAGCTTTGACGCCCTGGTGACATCTTCAAACAAGGCATATGAAATGGCAGGGATCAAGAACCCCCGTGAGGAACTGGATGTGGCCGAAGTCCACGATTGCTTCTCTATCACGGAGCTCCTGATCTATGAGGATTTCGGATTTAGTCCCAGAGGAAGGGCCAAGGAGGATGTTGACTCTGGTTTTTTCACCCGCCAAGGGGGTCTCCCCGTAAATATTGACGGTGGACTGAAGTGTTTCGGCCACCCCATCGGGGCGAGTGGCTTGAGGATGACCTACGAGGTCTACAAGCAGTTGCAGGGAAAGGCAGATTTGCCGGAACGGCAGATCAAGAACCCCAGGCTCGGCCTTGCCCACACCTTTGGAGGCCCACCCCAGATCAGCGCTGTTGCCATTTTCGGGAATGAGAAGGAATAGCGAAGCGAATGCGGAATGCGGAGTGCAGAATGCGGAGTGCGGAGGGCGGACTTTGGGGTTTTGAGGACCATGAATGTCTTGAGCGCTGGACCTGCGAGTTCGTTTACGGAGACCGAGGTCAGGAAAGATCATGATTGATTATACCAAGAAATTCGACCCGGACAGGATCGGGATTGCCACACATGCCAAAAGGACTCCTGAGCGAGCTGCCCTTATTATGGATGATGTGACAGTCACCTTTAAGGAACTGGATAGAAGGACCAATGCCCTGGCCAATGCCCTCTTAGAGCAGGACATCGGGCCCGGAGATCGCATCTCCATACTGATGCACAATAGCCCTGAGATCATGCAGGCATGGGGGGCGGCGGGAAAGGCTGGAATCACTCCTATTGCCCTCAATTATCGTTTCAAGGCCGACGAGCTGAGCTATATCATAAACGATTCGGAATCAAAAGCACTGATCTACGGGAGTGAATTTGAAGAGGTGGTCAATGGGGCAAGACCCAAACTGACCGTACCGCAGATGACCTACATCTGCCATGGGGGGTCGCGTTCTTCCGACGTTCTGGATCTTGCTGAGGTCATCAGAAGTGCCCCGGACACCCCCCCGCGGATAGAAACAGATCCGGGCGGAGTGGCCTCCTCGCTGGTCTATACCTCGGGTACTACCGGGAAGCCGAAAGGCGTCTTTAGGAAAAGTAAGAACCGACTAAATAGCCTGCTAGGATATGCCTACATCTTTGAAACAACCCATGATGATACCCACCTTGTGGCCGGCCCGCTCTATCATGCAGCCCCTTATGCCTGGGCAGTCTTCTCTCTGATCCTCGGCAATACTGTGATCATCATGCCCAGGTTTGACCCGGAGAACTTCCTGGACCTCGTCCAGAAACACAGGGTAACAACCACCTGGGTAGTTCCCACCATACTTAACCGGATCCTGAATCTACCAAAGGAGACCCTGGAGAGGCATGATATCTCTTCTATCCGCGTTATGACCGTGGGGGGAGAATCGTTTCCTTTTCCTTTGGTAAAAAGGGCAGTGGAATATTTTGGGGAGGGAAAGATATTCGAATTCTTCGGTGGGACAGAGATCAGTTGTGTCACCTATATGAGGCCGGAGGATCAACTAAGAAAGCCAGGCAGTTGTGGAAAACCGGCGATGGGGTGCCATATCAAACTCTTGGATGAGAACAAAAATGAAGTGCCGGTTGGAGAGCCGGGTATTATGTATGTAAAGAGCGGTTTCCTCTTGGATGGGTACTACAAGAATCCGGAGGCTACTCAGGCCAATTACCACAATGGCTATTTTACCGTAGGCGATATAGCGAGGGTGGATGAAGAAGGATACTACTATATTGTTGATCGCGCTGTGGACATGATCATCTCCGGCGGGGTGAACATATATCCTGCAGAGATCGAGGAGGTCTTGTATGGCCACCCCGATATCTTTGACGTATCCATAGTTGGAGCAGAGGATCCTGACTGGGGTGAGAAGATCATTGCCTATGTGGTGCCACGGGATAACGCAGCGATTACCGAAGAAGATGTCATAGATTACGTGGCCAGCAGACTTGCCTCTTACAAGAAGCCGAAGAAAGTCATTTTCGTAAGTGAAATCCCTTACTCTCCTTCGGGAAAGCAACTGAAACGTGTTCTGAGACAGGAATACGCCAATCGGTCCAAGTGACACCTCCCAAGGCCCACTATATATGTCAAAGTCGTCTAACGATTTCTTGGACTGAACGAACCCGTGATAAAGGCTCTGAATGTCCAAGTGAGTCTTGAATAGGATACGGTCGTTTGTTCCAGATCTTTCCCAAGAGTACAGAAGGGCCGAATATGTCAAAGGCTAACAAAATCGTGTCCATGTCTGAGGCTATAGACATATATGTGAGAGATGGGGATTCCCTCTATCTTGGAGGATTCATCCAGCAGGAGCCATTTGCCGCGACCCATGAGATAATAAGGCAAGGAAAGAAGGACCTCACGGTTTCCAAGTGTGCGGCCCTGATCGCAGTTGACCAGATGATAGGGGCAGGTGTGGTCAAGCGCCTGATTACGGCCTTCGCCTGGAACCCATTGCCAGCTGCAGCCCACTGCTTTGTTCGTGCCCTGAGGCACCGGGTACCCCACGAGATAGAGATAGAGGAGTATTCCATTCTGGCCCTGAACCTGGCCTATTTTGCAGGCTCTATGGGTTTACCCTATGTCGCCACAAAGACAATGTTAGGCTCTGGGTTTGATTGGGAGCAAACGGATTCCGGGTTAAGGAACAGGCTCAAGTTTGAGAAGTCACCCTTCACCGGTGAACGGGTCTGCCTCGTCCCGCCGATCATGCACGACGTTGGTATCATACAGGTTCAAAGATCGGACCCTTATGGCAATGCCCAGGCCTGGGGTATGCTGGGAGAGGTCCGTTACGGGCTACATAGCTGCAACCGGCTCATCATATGCGCGGAGGAAATAGTAGATACCGACACGGTTGAAAGAGATCCTAACCGCACCTTGGTGCCGGCATTCCGCGTAAACGCAGTGGTAGAAGAACCATGGGGAAGCCACCCTGCACCCATGGCCGGATATTATGACATGGATTGGCCTTATAATGCCTATTATGAGCAGGAGACACGGACAGAGGATTCGTTTCGGGCATTTATGGCTAAGTGGGTCTATGGCACCAGAGACCGAAAGGATTATTTGAAGTTGCTGGGGGAAGAAAGGCTAAAGGCCCTGCGGCCCGAGAGGTTTGACTCAGACCCTGTTCCCTATGGAAGACTGGCCCGTCATTTTGGGGGGCTGCATGTCTGAGACAAGGGAACCGGTTACACCCGTAGAGCAGATGATTGTATCGGCCGCCAGGCTGATAGAGGATAAGACTGTCCTGATGGTTGGGACCCAGTGGCCCATTATTGCATCCCTTCTGGCCAAATCTCTACATGCCCCTGATGTGACCATCTGCTATGAAGGGGGCATTATCTTGAACAGGGTCCCTGAGCGCATTCCCCTCTTTACGGCCGATCCGGTGGTCAACTCGAGTTCCATTCTATTAGGGTGCTCCTTTGATACACTGGGGATGGTCCTTCACGGAGGCAGGGCCGATATGGCGCTTTTGTCTGCTGCCTCGGTGGATCGCTATGGCAACATAAATACTACCTGTATTGGTGATTATGCATCCCCCAGATTGCGTTTTGGGGGAAGCGGGGGGGCCTGCGACTTTGGGAGCCTGGCACCCAAGGTCGTGATCATCCTGGAGCATGACAAGAGACGCTTCCCTGAAAGGGTCGATTTCGTTACCACACCCGGCTATCTCACTGGGAGGGGCGATCGAATAAAATCAGGGCTGAGGCCGAACACGGGTCCTTATGCCGTTGTGACCACCCTGGGCCTCTTTGGTTTTGATGAACAAGGGGAGATGGTGCTCAAGGCCTATAACCCTACTGCATCAGTTCAGGACCTAAAAGACAGTGTTCAATGGGACCTGAAGGTCCAGAAGGACGTTAGACCCCTTGATCTGCCTACTGAAGAGGAATTGCGCGTATTGAGGCAGCAGGTTGATCCGGAGGGCATGTACCTGAGGGAAGCGAGACTGCTCAATAAAGGGTTAGTCGTCATCTAAAGGATAGACCATGGAATTAAGTAACACTTTAGCGCTTTGAAAGAAAGGCAGAGGACCGCGAGGGTCTTTTTCCTCTCCCCTGCCTGGCAGAAACTGTATTTAAAGGTAAGGGGGCGTGCCACAGGCTGTGAAGAATTTGGGTTATGTCCTTTGGAAAAAAGACCCTCACGGTCTGCCATCTTACTCCTCAGTGTTTTCAAAGCGCTAAAGTGTTACGGAATTAATAGTCTTGATTTACACTTGATTGGGAGGATCTATGGACTTCAAAGATATCATCTACAGGAAGGAAAATGGCATCGCCCATATCATCATTAACAGGCCGGAGAAGAGAAATGCCCTCAATCGTGCGGCCCGGCTGGAGATGGTGAAGGCCCTGGAGGATGCAGAAACCGACTCATCGGTTAAGGTGCTGGTTCTCTCAGGTGCCGGGGGGAAAAGTTTCATGGCAGGATCTGACCTCACAGAGCTTTCAAGGCTTTCCCCCCTAGAGATGGAGGCATTCACTTCCAGCCTGGGGGGCAGGTTTTATACGAGATTCGAGCAGTCTGACAAACCCGTAATTGCCATGATAGACGGCCTCTGTCTCGGAGGAGGGCTTGAACTGGCCCTGGCCTGTGATATCAGGATTGCATCAGAGTCTTCCAGATTTGGGCAACCCGAAATGCTCCTGGGTATCATGCCCGGGAGCGGTGGGACCCAAAGGCTCCCCCGGCTTGTGGGGATCGGGAAGGCCAAGGAACTCATCCTTACTGGAGACATGATTGACGCAGCTGAGGCGCTCCGGATAGGGCTCGTTAATCAGGTGGTCCCCCAGGACAAACTGGAGGAGACCGTAATATCCCTGGCGAAGCGAATCGCCAAACAGAGCCCCCTCGCCCTGAAATGGGCAAAGAAGGCCATCAATATGTCCCAGGAGACCACTTTGGGGGTGGGTATCGGTTATGAGACCCTGGCCGATTGCCTCCTCTTTTCCGGAAAGGATCGTGAAGAGGGCATGAAGGCATTTTTTGAGAAAAGGAAACCGGTATTTAAGGGAGAATGAGGAGTAGTATATGATTGATTTCGAGCTTTCAGAAGAAAACCGCATCTTTCGTGACGTAATTCGGGATTTCGCGCAGAGGGAGGTTGCCCCCCTCGTGGAGGAGGCAGAGGAGACACACACCTTTCCGAGGCAACTCTTCAGGAAGATGGGAGATCAGGGATTTCTGTGTCCAAGATATCCAGTGGATTTAGGCGGCGGAGGGGGTGACAAGATAACTGAATGTATCATGATAGAAGAGCTCAACAAAGTTAATGCCGGAATTGCTGCTGCGTTGATGGCGCAGAGCGGCCTCGCCACCCAGCCCATTTACCGGTTCGGGTCTGAAGAGCAAAGACAGAAGTTCCTGGTCCCGGCCGTAAAGGGAAAAAAGATCGGGGCCTTTGGTCTGACTGAGCCGAATGTGGGATCAGATGCTGCCTCCATACAGACCAGGGCCGTTCGTGATAATGGCAGCTATGTGATCAATGGAACCAAGATGTTCATCACCAATGGCCCCATTTGCGACTATGTAATCGTGGCCGCTTACACGGATCCCACCAAAAGGGGGGTGGGAATCAATCTGTTTATCGTTGAAAAAGGTACGCCCGGCTTTACAGTGTCCAGAAAGCTCGACAAGGTGGGAAACCGCTCTGCCGAGACCGGTGAGCTGGTCTTTGAAGATTGCAGGGTTTCGGCCAAGAATATGATTGGAGAAAAAGAAGGGGGCGGTTTTGATCAGTTGGCCGATACCCTTATCTCAGGCCGTATAACCTATGGCGCCCGCTGTACAGGCACCGCCCAGGCTGCATACGACCTAACCGCCCAATACGCCAAAGAAAGGGTTCAGTTCGGGCAGCCAATCGTCAAATTCCAAAATACCCGGTTCAAACTTGCGGAGATGGCCACATACATTGATATCATGCGGAGTTACACCTATCGGGTGGCTTGGATGTACGATCAGGGGAAAAATGTCCGCAAGGAGGCTGCCATGGTCAAACTTTTTACAGCAGAAATCCTCCAGAAGATCCTGGCCTATTCTATGCAGATCCATGGCGGATACGGGTACATGATGGAGTACCCCATCCAGCGAGCGTGGCGCGACATGAG
>JAZDES010000034.1:0-23813 GCA_043808585.1 Pseudomonadota bacterium
CATCGTGGTTTTCACGTCCTTATGGCCGAGGAGCTCCTGCGCTGTTCGGATACCATTTGGTAGCCTTCAATTTCAGAAGTCTCTGAAAAGGCTGCTTCCTTGCCCAATGATTCACTCCGGTCAGAATCATATATCAGGACAGATTGAAACAGATATTTTCTATTATATCAGATATGGAGCATTGCACAAGATGTAGTGGTGCTTAAGAATGAGTGCCCGCTTCAGATATATTGAGAGTATCCCAATCCGCAAAACACTAATCATTTTGTCAGAAAAACAAGGAATCATCAAGTTCAAAAACCTGTGGAATGCTCAAGTTTGGCAGAATCACCGAACCTGAGGTATGTGATTCCGTCTCTCAGGCTTGGTCGTTGCTGCGGTATATTGAGAATATCTGGAATTCTCTTACATGTCAAAAACCAGAGATATGACTTGCAATATTGGAAAATGTGACCGGGGATACCGAACCTGATTGATGTTTTCCCAAGCACAATATATGGTGGTTGGTCAGTTTTCAGCTCACCCGTTCGCCGGAGAAGGTTTCTTGCATTATGTTGCGAGGTGCCGTAACCCCCTGAAAGCGTGTCGATTTTCATCTTCGCTATAGGATATCCCAAATAAATAAGAAAAGCAATAGGTTATCCCGCATTTTGATGAACCTGTGTTGACAGCTGACAACATAATGATTTTACTCTTTTCGTACCTCTCCGTAAATGGCTATTGTTTGTCTGCCCCCTGCTATAAACTATCGAGCCAATCCATCAGATCCCCCTCGTTTTCCCACGCGTCTTCGTCTGGGGTCGGACCAGACCAAGTGCCTGATATTGTGAATACAAAACGATAAAACAACCTGTTTTTCGGCCTTAAAGCCGCTATTTTGACACTAAAATCACCCTTTTAAGAACGTAGTGATAGGGTGGCAAAAGCGAATCGCCACTTGATACCTGGTTATGGAAGGACGTGATTTGATTGGAGATGCAGAAAATTTCCAACGTCGGGAACCCGCTGCAACCTTAACAGGTCAATGTTGTCCCAAAAACTGATCTTCTAAGGCTTGACAACACGTATTTGCGGGATGATTCAAGAGAAAAATCAATTGGTAAAGCTTGGTCCGACCCCAATTCAACAATTGGCAACATTTCAATGTGGGAGAAGGGTACATTTGCAAACGCATAAATTGGGGAGTTTTTTGGCGTCAGCTGCACGGCCGTCAACGACATAGCAAATAAGGTAAAGGGCCAATTGAATGAAGATCATGGCTACAAGAAGAAATGCAAATTGATCAATTCACAAATCAAGATGTGACCCCTGCTTCTCCTTATTTCTGCATTTATATCACGGATTTCCCTGTCCAAAGTATCGACCTCTTGGGCCAATTGGACGCCTTGCGTCCCCACGATGACCCGATAGAGGTTCTTCTTTTGTTCATGGTCAACATAGTCTCCAGCGTAGACGTTGTCGTGCACAAAGACAGAATCAAAAATCGCGATATTAGGATATGTAGCGGACCATGCGTCATTTGAAAATGAAGCTGTGTTTCCATCAAAACGAATCTGAATGGTACACGGATCGCCTACTCCAACTACCTCTTTCTTTCAGAGATGTACTCATGTTGTCCAGTTTGCAGGGATCGGAAGATGGCGCAAAGGGTTGTCTTACCCTGTCCGTTTTCTGCAAAAATCAAGGTGAGTTTCCGGAAGCTTACATCCCCCTTTGGATTACAGTTTCGGAAACGTCCAATATTCCTAATACTCACGAATTTTTCGAGCATACCGGTCACCCTTAACTTTCGATCAATGATTCCAGATCGAAAAATTGAGCTTCTGTTAGCGCTCTGTACCGTTCTGGATGGCAAGTTAAAATCAGAATCTGGAGATGCTCTGTGGCCTCCTCTAGGATGCTCATCACCCGGGCCAGGCGGCCAGTGTCTGTTGCCGTGAGCACGTCATCAAGCACGACCATCTGCCGCTCAGCCTTTGCCAGAGCTTCAGCCAGGGCCAACCGGGTTGCCAGGTAAAGCTGCTCCTGCTCCCCGCCTGAGAGGTTGATCAGATCAACCGGCGAATTGGCCAGTTCCGGGCGCATCCCCGAAGGTCCGAAATCCTCTCCCATTTGGATCTGCCCGATCCGGCGACCAGCGATCCGGTGTAGCAGGCGCGTTGCGGTTTCCTCCACAGGTTTGGCCACCGAAGCGACAGCTTCGGTTCGGCACTCATGAACGGTTTCGTAAAGGAGTTTAACCGCATCCATTTGAAGGGCTTCACGATCGATTTCAGCCTCAAGTCTGGCAATTTCCTCATCTGCCTGCGCCAAGATCGAGTAAGAACCCTGGGCGGCCAAGGTCTCCAAGGTTCCCATCGCCTTCCGCTCCTCATCTCGGGTCCTTTGAACCGAGTCCTGAGTGGCAGCCAAGTTCTTTTCCAGTTTCTCAAGGACCGCCTCGGGATCATCTTCGAATTGGGTCAGTTTGTCCTCAACATCTTTAAGTGCCGCCTTTCCGGCGTCCCAATCCAGGAGGACCCGGTTAAGCCCTGCTTCCTGTTCCTGAAGCGATTTGCCGTCACGCGTCAGATCCGAATGTTGGGCTTTAAGTTTTCGCTCAGCCTTGCGGACTTCTTCGAGCCGGTCGGATAGAATCTGCTCTTGTTCCTTTGCGGATGATAATGCGCTCTGGGCCTTTTCCCAGGCCGTTTCCGCATTGCTGATCTTCTGGACCTGTTCCCGCTTCAAATCAGCGGCCACGCGTTTCAGCCCCTCGGTGTCCGGCATTAAATCGTTCCAGCCGGTGTGCTCTTTCTCGATCCCTTCCAAAAGGGCATCGAGGCGAGCTAGTTCTTTTTTCAATCCATCTAGCGTTTCATCACCAAGCAAGGTCTCCAGTGCCTTGAGCGCTTCTCCGACTTGGCGATCCAGACTCTCGGCGGTTTCCCATTGCTCTTCCAGACGGGCGAGATCGGATGTGCCGAATGGTCGGGTCAGTTCGCTGATTTCCTTTTCCTTGGTACGAACTGTTTGACGATGGCTCTCAATGTCCTCGCCAGGACCCGATGCCCGCAGCCGGGCCACCCCTTTCAACTCTGCTACGATTTCCGGAGATCCCTTAACCACCGCTACTTTCCCGGCGGAAAGAGGAAGTTCGCCGAGATCCTCGCCGATTATGACATCAAGGAACCCATCCGATTCAGGGACGATTTCAAGGCTGATCATGGCAGCATCCATCAGCAGCTTGGCCTCATCTCTGGCTTGGACAGCTTTCCGGACCGCTTTCAGTGTTTGCCGGTCCGGCCCTACCAGTTCAGCTCGAATCTTCTTACGCTCGCTCAGGGTTTGTTGTGCCGCTTCGATATGTTGAACACCCTGGCTGAGTTCCTTTCGCTGATGCGTGTAATCAACGTACTGGCGCGCTGCTTCAGCATGCGTTTCGGCCTTGGCGACAACATCCTCTCCTTTGCGGGCGGCATCTAGCAGTTTCTTCGCCTTGATCGAATCCTTTTCCCTGTCTTCCACTTCCCGACGTTTGAGAGGTAAGTCCTTCTCGAATCGGTCGAGGTCTGTTCTTTTCTCCCCGAGTTCCTTCTCGGTGGAACGAATGAGGTCTAGGTGCTGCTGCGTTTGTCTATATTGAGCTTCAATTCTTTCCAGTTCGCCTTTTCTGTTTTTGAGATCGGTCCTCAGAATCCGGTATTGGTCGGCACGAGCTCGGTTGTTCCGTAACTGTATTACCAGTTCTTCAGCATCTAAGACCATCTGCTTGTGTCGAGCACCCAGCTCCTCTACCCGACGGGAAGCCTCTTCACAGCGTTGCAGCATTTTTAAGGCTTCTCCGCGTTGCTCCTCGGCCTTCTCAATGGCTTCATTTAAGTGCACGATGGGCGGTGCGGCCCTTCCCGACCTAATCCTACCCTGAGACGTGTAATATCGTTCATAGATCTCGAAGAGCTTCTGCTCGATGGGGCCGGAGCTTTTGTCGGTCACCTGTGCGCCGAGCAGGTTTCGGATGTCTGACACGAGATCCCCTGATAAATCCAAGAGCTTCAGCTCCCCCTGGGGAGCCCAAAGCACCTGGGCCAGACCCCAGTGCCTGGATTGGGAAAGGCCCTTGCCTGGGGGATTTTTGGAAAGCAATTCGCGAGCCTGCTCGTCGGCCTGCCGCCCTTCAGCCAGCGGGCGGAAAGCTGCGTTTTCCTTTCTTTCCAGTAGGGCAAAGCCACCGTCGAGAAACTGTTTAGTGACGCGGTATTGCGCACTACCATGGGTAAATGCTACGATCACTTTTGGTGAAAGGGACCGGCCCCAAGGACGGATAGCGCTGATATCCTGTCCGGTAACCGAATGGCTGTCCATCAGTGCACGGCGAAGGGCCTCGAATAGGGTTGACTTGCCAATGCCGTTCGGCCCGCATATAACGTTAAGACGATCTGAAAAAGGACCGACCATAACTTCCTCGAGGAAGCATCTCCAACCGGAAAGGGTGATCGACTGGAGGATCATCGTCTTACCTCCCCGGCAATCACATAAAGCTCCAGAAGAGCCCGAGAAGCGATTTCGGCCTTACGTCCGCCGGACAGGGTCATTTGCTGAAGGCGGCTGGCACCTTCTCGGAGGATGCCAGGCGGCAGGGACTCAATCCATTGAGTGTCCTCTGGCGCAGGGAGCAACTTAGACGCGTCCATGCGGCTATACAAAAAGCGCGAGGCGATGAGGCCCTCTATGTGACGCAATTCTTCCCCTTCCTCTGAATACAGTAGTCCTTCCAACCGCAAGTCTAGCAACAGGGTCTCCGGTTCAGTAATCCCCTCAAGATCCTGCCGCAATTTCTTAAGCTCACCAGGGGCTCCAATCTTCGATTCAAGAATCTGCCATCTGAGCCTGCCTGTCTGGATTGGACGGAAGACCGGCGCAGTTCCCGGACTTGTGATCTCGACCATAATCGCACGGCCGCTGTCCCTTTCTCCGAACCGAGAGGTCTCAGGGGTGCCGCTGTACGCCATCCGAACAACACCGTTTGAATCAGGATAGGTCGTTGTGGAGTGCCAGTGTCCTAATGCCAGATAGTCTAAACCCGCACGACTGGCAGCATCCCGCGAAATAGGGAGATCAGGATGATCCTGGGTAAGGCCCTCAACGTTTCCGTGAGCCATTCCCAGCCGAATCGTGCCCCCTAGTTCTTGTTTGATCCATGATGTTGGGTCTTTTCGTGAATATTTGTCTCGGATCGGGCAAGGAAACAGAAAACCACCAGGGATCTCAATCGGGTTCTGCTCTGACAGCACGATCAGATTTGTCGCCGACCGCCATGCCGGATGGTCCCAGACCGACCCAGGAACCAGCGGGTCGTGGTTACCCGGAATCAGATAGACGGGACCGCGGAAACGACCGAGAATGTCTGCTGTCCTCTGGACTAAGGTCCTATCCACAGCATTGTCCTCGAAAAGGTCTCCGGCCACTAAAATGAATTCGGTTCCTTCGCTGTTGGCGGCATCGACCAATCGTTGGCCAGCAGCAAACCGCTCGTTGCGAACTTTTTGTGCGGCCTGGCCGACGAGATCAGCTTTCATTCCAATCTGCCAGTCTGCTGTGTGGAGGAATTTCATTTTAAGTTTCTCCGAGGTTTCTCTCGCTCAAAGAGATCTACCAACAAACCATAGAAACGAGAATCGGATTTGATCTCTACATTGGAACCCGCATATGCCTCAGCGCTGTCTACAAGGCCTGAACTTGGTCACACGGCGACTGATCAAGTCGGCTTAAGTTGGTCACTGGCTTGGTCACTGTGAGCCTTCTTTTCTTTCGGCCAGATATCGGCGGCCCTTTTCCGTCAGTAGATATTTTTGCTTACTGCTGCGAGGCTTATCGGGGATGGTCATTTCCACCAGTTCTGCCTCCAAAAGAGGATTCAAGACATGGTGCCTGAACTTGGTGCCGTCGGAACGTCCTGTGATGGTCATGAGCTCCACCAACATTCTGTCTTCACGGCATTTATAAAGGATCTCAACTTGGTGCCGACTTAGCGCCAACTTCCGACGTAACTTCCGGGGTAGCTTCAGACCCAGCAGGCGCGAAGGCAACGAATATTACGCCAGAATGTTCGGCCCAGACCGTTACCGCGTTCAGGTCGTGCCGATTTACTGGGATCCTTCGGTAAAGCTGATTGACGCCTGAGTGAAAGCGTGCAATTACACATGGAATTCGGATTCCGGAATGCAATCCTAATGCAAAATGAGCATTAAATCGAGCATTAATGCGATTGTAATGCTCGCCAATAGCTGAAATAGCATTAGGGTCAGCATTCATGCACGTACTCATGGCGGGCATGCTTCCCTCGTCCAGGCGGTTTGAGATTAGGGTTCTCCTTACGAAGCTCTGTCATCAATCTGAAGACCTGATTGCGGTCGAAATGCGTAATCTGCCGGATCTCCTTATTCGACAGCCCTGGTTCTCCGCGGCGGCCGCGTTCGATGAGAATACTTAGGACCCTGGTCTTAGCCGCTTCCCAGTTGATTCGGCGGTCGCGTCGCGGATGCCCGAGAGGTGCATGGAGTCGTCACAGATGAATCATAAATGGTCAAAACTAAAAGATTGATCGTGAAGTTTCGCGAAATTTCGTGATTCTTCACGATTCATGCCTCGGGCTTATCCTCTGCCATATAGGTGGTCGCCCGGCCCTTCCCCATAGTGGTGATCAAACCTGCCTTTCTAAGACGTCCAAGCTCATTCTGAATTGTAAGGTTTGCGGGACGTTCTTGACTATGATGACTTATGAATAAGAAGACAGGATTAATGATTTGTTTCCCGCGCTGTTAGAAAGAAGCCAATCAGTGATATGCAGACTCCAGAAGCCATTCCGCCTGCCAAATGCACTTTAAATCCGGCCATAATGGATATCTTCTGAAACAACCAGTGGCATCAGAATGGTGTATCCCGCTTTACAGATCTGGAACTGCGATCGAAAATAAAAGCCCAAACAAGATATTTTCCCGACCACAACATATGGGGGTGGTGCAAGTTTTGACTCATCCACTTGCAGGAGAAGGTTTCTTGCATGAAGGAAGTGTCTAAAATCCTTTGAAAATAGTCAAGATTAGGTTTTCCAGTCATCTGTTTTTCGGCCTTAGGAAAGTCCATGAGAATATGGTTATGTTGAGTGAAAGAGAAGGATTAAACACTCAGTCCTTCATCTTAAGGCATCGAAAATTCCCGGCTATTTCAGTGCTCTCGGCTCTCGAAGGTCTAGGGGTGGGTGACTCAAGAGCATTTTTCCACGAGGAGGCATCGGTCCTGTTCATCCCAGACCCAACCGTATTCCACGAAACAGATACCATGTTGCTCCAGTCGCTCTCGTAGGCCTTCTCGAACCTTCTCCCTGGGTAACAGTTTAGCGCTCTGCAACCGGCGCAATGGGGGTTTCCCTTTTTCGGGTGTACAACTCGCCCGTAAGAGAGCGTAAAGTAATCACGCGCCACAACTGAAAATAAGGAACTGTGCCAACGCTAATATCATCTCGTTCTTGAGAGAGCGCTCTCCGTGATTTCTTAACGCTCTCTAACGGGCTCAGACAGGGTTACGCCTCTCAAAAAGAAAACCCCCATTGCCCCGGATAAACGCCAGACTGGAAAAGGACTAAAATGATACCTCCTTGGCATCAAAATCGAGATCCAGGTAGGAAGGGCCCTCTATTTCTTCTCTATGCAGCAATATGATTCTTCACCTTTCTCAGAGGCAGACTCAAGATCTCCAGTATCTCTTCAATTCTCATGACCCTTCCCCCCAGGTAGAGAAGAAGTAAAAAGATGGGCCCCAAAACGAGGCCTATAAGAAGTGCACCTGACATCTTATATGGATCAATCCCTGAAAGGATGGCCCGCCTGAGCCCCTCAAGCACCAATCCTAGAAAGACGCTCAAACAGATGATCTTCCCCACGCGAGCATAGACCTCCCGGCTCTCCCGATTTCCGCTCCGTCTGTTCCAAAGGACATAGAGCACAACCACCTGCAGAAGGGCCGCGAGGGAAACCCCCAGGGCCACCCCGGCTGACCCCATCTGGGCCACGCCCACCATATAAAAGGGGATGCTCAGGAGTACTGCCGCTGTTCCCAGAAGGGCGGGGAACAGGGTGTTCTGCATGGCATAATACCCCCTGACCACAACCGTCTGGGCCGAGAAGGCAAAGGCCCCTAGAAGCAGGAAAGGCAGGAGATGGGAGGTTAATTCTGTTGCAGCCGCATCGAACCGACCCCGCTGAAACAGGATAACCACCACTTCGTGACGAAGCACCATGAGCAGGGTTGAAAAGGGGATCACAAGGGAGAGATAGCATAGGGTGCGGTTCATAAGCCTATTCATCTCGTCTATTCGGCCTTCAGCCACCAAGCGAGACATGAAGGGATAAGAGGCAGTCCCCACGGCCTGACCGAAGATGCCCACCAGGATGAACATAACCCTCAACCCATAGTTCAGGGCGGCAATGGTGCCCCTGGGCATATAGGACCCGAAGAACCGAAAAAAGAACTCAGTTGAAAAGGTCATGGTAAGTCCCAGAATGAGGGGAAGGGTCAAAAAGAGGTACCGTTTTATGTCCGGGTGTGAGAACTCAAGACTAAACGTGAAATGCATGCCCACGCGTCTAGCCCCGATCCATTGCAGCACGAAATTTCCCACAACAGCACCGCCTAACACTCCCCAGGCAAATCCTTCGATCCCAACCCAGGGGGCGAGCAGGAGGCCACCAAGAATGATCCCCAGATTGTACAGCAGCGGGGCCAGCGCCGGAAGGAAGAACCGTTCCTTGGAAAACTGGACCGCCATAAAGAGCCCGCCGGCAAAAAAGAAGAACTGGGCGGGCAGGACGATACGGGTCATCCTTATGGTCAGGGCCCTGATCACGGGATCGTGAACACCGGGAGCAATCAGATCCACCAAACCGTCCGTCCAGAACCAGGCCAGCAGAATCAGAACCAGCAGCAAGGTTCCGAAAAAGCTAAAGATGATAGAGAAAACCTTCCACCCTTCTTCTTCCCTATTCCTGACGAGATACTTATTGAAGATGGGGATGAATGTAATGGACAGAAACCCGGTAGCTGCCACGTGGTTCAGGATCTCAGGAAGCACAAAGGCCATCTGGTAGGCATCTACCTCGCCGCTTGCCCCGCCCACATAAGCAATGAAGACTTCTCTCAACAGCCCTATGATGCGGCTCAGGAAGACTGAGGACATCATAATAAGAGAGGCGATTCCGACCTTCTTGTAAAGGGATCCTTTCATCATCAGACCGAGAGATAGGCCTTGCGCACGTGCTCGTGGCCCAGAAGCCCTTCCCCCGGTCCCTCAAGTACCATGCGGCCGTTTTCCAGGACATATGCCCGGTCGCTCATCCTGAGCGCGAAGGTAACCTTCTGCTCCACCAGCAGCACGGTCACATCGCGTTTACTAATCTTTTCAATATTCTCAAAGATATTCGAGACCATTATTGGATGCAATCCAAGGGAAGGTTCATCCAGAAGCAGAAACCTGGGCGCGCTCATCAAGGCCCGGGCAATGGCCAGCATCTGTCGCTCACCCCCGGAAAGGGTCTTGGCTGTCTGCCGTGAACGTTCCCGGAGCCTGGGGAAGAGGGTCAGCACCTCTTCAAGCAGTCTTGACTCCCGATCTCTGTCTTTGAGGGAGTAGGCCCCTAGCCTGAGGTTGTCCATACAACTCATGTCGGGAAATACGCGGGCGCCCTCGGGAACCAGCGTGATGCCTGTCTTGACCACATCCTCGGGGCTGAGCCCGTCCAGGACCTTGCCGTCGTATGTGACAACCGGGCCGCCTCCTCTACCCCTTGGCACCACCAACCCCATGAGAGCATACATCAGGCTCGATTTTCCAGCCCCATTGGGACCGATGATCGAAACCACCTCTCCCGGGTATATTTCCAGGCTTATGTCCCAGAGCACCTGTACATCCCCATAGAACGCGTCCAGGTGCCTTACACTAAGAAGGGGATCAGGCATACCTCTCTCCCAGATAGGCCTCAATTACCCTGCGATTATTCACTACCTCTTCCGGAGTGCCCTCGGCGATCTTTTCACCGTAATCCAGTACAATCACATACTCGCTGATGCCCATTACCGCCTGCATCACATGTTCCACCACGACCAAGGAGACACCCCTATTGTTTATCCTGCGCAAGAGCACAAGGGCCCCCTCGATCTCGGCTGGTGTAAGCCCGGCCATATTCTCGTCGAGGAGGATCGCCTTTGGTCCACAAGCCAAGGCCCTGGCCAGTTCCAGCCGGCGACGCATGGCTACATTTATGGAGCCTGAAGGCTGATGGGCAACATCGGCCAACCCCACCATCTCCAGTATCTCAGAAGCCTCTTCCTTGGCCCTGGCTAGGCTCAACCCTCGGCCATACAACCCCCCCACAAAGACATTTTCAAGGACCGTCATCCGTGCAAATGGCTTCACGATTTGAGATGTCTTTACCAGTCCCAAGCGGCAAATCGTGTGGGTCGCCAGCCCGGTGATCTTACGACCCTCGAAACTGACCTCCCCACCGTCTGCCCTGTATACACCCGTGATCACATTGAATAGGGTTGTCTTGCCCGAGCCGTTAGGCCCGATTACTCCAAGGATCTGACCGGGTTCCAGTGACAGGCTAACACCCCTGAGGGCTGCCAGCGCGCCGAAGTTCTTGGATATGGAATCGGCACTAAGAAGGCTCACTTTGGTCCCCCCGCAGTTCTCCTGATCCGAAAAAGGAACGCCCTTGCCACACCATTTGGCATGAACATGATCACCGCAACTATGATCACGCCCACAATGACCAGGTAGTAATTGATAAACTCGGCCCCTAAGATGTCCTCAATGATCTGGAGAAACGAGGCCCCAAATACAGGGCCTATGACGGTACCCATGCCACCCAGCAACGACATGATGACCATCTTTATGGTGATGTGGACATCGAATACATCGCCAGGCGTGAAATAGCCCAGACGGTTTGCCTCCAGAGAGCCGAGGATACCGATGAAGAAGGCTGCAAGGCCATATGTCTTGAGTTTAAGAATATGGGTACCAACCCCCACTTGTGCTGCAGCCTCCTCGTCCTCATGTATCGCCTTCAAGCCATAACCGTGTTTGTGGTGTTCGATCCACCATGTGAGGATCACAATCAGGCCTGAGAGGGCAAGGTACACCCAGTAATAGGACAGCTCCTCCAGCCTTGCTGTGAAGGTCAAACCAATGCCGCCTTCCGTCAGAGAGGCCCATTCCTCAGCGACCTGTTTGAGGGCCTCGGCCAGGGCGAATGTCGCAATAGCGAAGTAGGCCCCCCTAAGCCGAAGCGTTGGCCAGCCAACGGCAAGGGCCACCAGCACCGCACCTACCCCGGCCGCCAAGATGCTGACCGCCAGAGGCAAATGCAACCGTACCATCAATATCCCTGCAACATATGCTCCAACCCCGGTGTAGGCTGCCGATCCGAAGTCGATATAGCCCGTATAACCACACATCAGGTTCCAGCAGCCGGCCAGTCCTATCCAGTAAAAGATCACTGTCAACAAGCTCAGGTGGTACCCAGACCCGAGAAACGGCAGTACGGCTAGCATCGCTGCTAGGACCAATCCGGCAAGTAACCCCCGGCTCATTCCACGATCCCCTTTCCGGTGATGCCCGCTGGCCTGAAAAGGAGCATCAGAAACAACAGGAAGAAGGTTATTGCCGTTGACCACCCAGATGTAAAGAGCATGGTGGAGACCGATCCCACCACCCCGAGTATCAGGCCTCCGATCATGGCCCCGGGTATGTACCCCATACCGCCCAAAACCACCACACAGAAGGCGATGATGGTATAAGGAAGGCCCATAGCGGGCTCAACATGCTGAAAGGATGCCACCAGAGACCCGGCCATGCCGGTGATTCCGGCGCCAAGAGCAAAGGTGACAGCATAGATCTGACGGACATTGATCCCCATAAGCCTTGCCATACGTCGATCCTGGGCCGTAGCCTGGATGGCACGGCCAGTGCGTGAGTGATGAAGCAGCCAGTATAATGCACCGACAACCGCGAGGGAAATGAGAAAGGTGATCAGCTTAACATAAGGGATAGTTATGCCCAAAAGCTTGAAATTGGCGCCGGAATAGCTGGTGGTAATCGTGCGTGGATCCGCCGTCCAGGCAAGGAGTGCCAAGTTGGCAAGTACCAGGTGGATCCCAAAGGTCATTATATAACTCATAATCGGCGGGGCATCCGCCACCCGGTTTATGATAAATCGTTGCAAGAGGTAGCCAAGGACAAACAGCCCCAACAGGGAGAAAGGGAGGGTGGTGAAGGGGTCTAGCTTCAGGATCTCAAACAACCAGTAGGTTGTAAAGGCCCCCAACATGACCATCTCGCCGTGAGCGATGTTGACTACCCCCATCACTCCGAAGATCAGAGAGAAGCCGGCTGAATAGAGGGCATAGATCCCCCCCAGCAAGATGCCATTGGTCAGGGCCTGGATAAAGAGCATCCCCTACTCTGAGGTGGGGAGGGGGCCGGAGCAAGGTCCGGTCCCCTCCAGATGAGTATTATCGTGACTTCCACGGAGGCATGGGATATCGAGGCTTTGCCTCGGCGGCATTGGCGGGAAAGACGTTTGCTAGCTTCCCATCTTGCACCTGGACGGCCACAGGCGGGTGAGCCACGTTGGCACCGTCTTTGCCGAAATGGATCTGGCCATAAAAGGTCATCAAGTCAAGCTCGTGAAGCCTCTCCATCAATTTCTCGCGGTCAGCCTCAGCAATTCCAGGCTTCAGTCCCAGTTGTTCTACCGCTGTCTGGAGTATGACCGCACCTCCAGCTGTGGCTGCCTCTACGTAATCCGGGAATCTGCCAAAACGCTCCTTGTAGGCCCTGTTAAAGTCTTCTGCCGTCCCAAAGACCGGGCCTTTATAGGCCAGGTTTGGAGTCCACTCTGAGGCCGCAAACACATATTCGGCATCTCCCTTAAGGCCTTCGACAAAGGCAGGCACGGTCGGACCATAGGAAAAAGCTACTGCCTTGGGACTAAAATCGATCTCCTTAAGGGCCTTCATTACCCTGAGGCTGACCCCCAAATGGGAGCCCACCAAAAGGATATCAGGGTTCTTGGCCTTGGCCTTCTCAAGCATGGTGTTGTAATCCTGGAGCTTGAGGGGAAAGAGCTCGAAATGGACGACCTCGAATCCGTCTTTCTTGGCATACTTCTTGTAGCCCTCGCAGGCCTGTGCGCAAAAAGGTATATTAGCCCCCACGATCGCTACTGTCTTGGGCTTAGGAGATACCACTGTGAACACATCCACACATCCCCTGACCTCTTCGGTCGCCTTTCCAAGGGTTCCGAAGTAATACTTGAAGCCTCGCTCGTACAGTTTATTGGAGGCAGCGGCACCGGAAATCAGGGGATATTTGTGCCGTTCGGCTGCGGCAGAGGCCGCCATCACCTGTGAGGACCCGAAGCCGCCGAGCAGCAAATCTACCTTGTCCTTCTTGATGAGTTTCTCGATCAGTTTGGCACTTGTCTGAGGATTGGATTGATCGTCATAAAAGATAATCCGGATCTTATATTTTCCGCCAATCCCTCCTTTTGCATTAACCGTCTCCATCCAGATGGTGTAGGCATCCCTCACAAGCTCCCCATCCTTACCGAATATACCGGTAAGAGGCACCGCACACCCAAAGGTGAGCTCTTCCGCTGCCTGGGCTGTCCCAACCGTCGCAAGCGACAACCCCAATACCAGTGCGAGTAGGCCAATTTTTACCTTATTTTTCATAGGTTTCCTCCACTAAATAAGGTTTATCATGATAGTAATTTGTCGTCCTTCTTAATGATTTCTAGAACTCACCCAACGGCCTCTTGAAGGTGAACCGAGCAGGATCTACCACCAGCTTCTGATAGGCCTGATCGGCATTTCCCCCCAGGGCGGAAAAGGGATAGGACAGGGCGAAAACCACTGTGCCTACTACTGTTGCAACAATTCCCAGGGGCCTGATGACGGCGGCATCAGCGAGCATGTTCTCCACCCCGTAATCTATATCTTTGTATAGATCCTGTGCCAAGGCAGATGCCCCGAAAGGGACAAGGAGCAGGTTTGCAATAACAAAAAAAATAATGGATTGTCTTGCGATTTTACGCATACATACCTCCTTTCTAATGCTAACGTAGATTGAGTGCTACGTTACTAACAAGGGACGACAAAGTCCAGCGAAACAGGGTGGGCTTTTCCCGGGTCAACAAAAGAGATTAAGTTATCATAATAAAGGAAGGATAAGGAAAAGGCGGGCCTGTGTCAAGAATATTAAGAATAATAATGAGTTTGCATTTATTACCGCCTGCATGATACAAGTACTTCTCTCTCATGAGCTAATTGCACGGTGGGTAGGCCCAGAATCAGGCCTGATCGCCCTTGAAGTGAGCATTACCGGTTTGTTAAAATCGGCAATCTACTCCAACCGTCATTCCCGAGAAAGAGGGGAAGAGGAAGAGAATAACAGATTTGAGAAAGGAGGCGCCCCATGGCCAAGACTATTGTCTTTTGTTTGCTTCTGGCCTTTATGCTCGTCTTCGTGATTCAAAACACCCAGGTTATTTCTTTTCAGTTTCTTTTCTGGAAGGTCTCCATGTCCAGGGCTTTACTCCTGTTACTTTCATTTGGGATAGGAATTATTGTGGGTGTGCTATTGAAAAGATCTAAGCCTAAGAAATCTTAGCCTATATGATAACCCGAATTTCGTAACACTTTAGCGTTTTGAAAGAAAGGCTGAGGACCGTGAGGGTCTTTTTTCCAATGGACGTAACCCAAATTCTTCACAGCCTGTGGCACGCCCCCTTACCTTTAAATACAGTTTCTGCCAGGCAGGGGAGAGGGCTCTTCATAGGGACGTCCTCTTATGGGGCTGTTTTGTAACGAGGTTCAAGACCTCACTGCCGTTCTTTGAAATGATGCCGTCCTTTACGTCCTTTTGAAAAAAGACCCTCGCGGTCCTCTGCCTTTCTTTAAAAACGATAGGTGATCAGACCATGAGAGGTATCATAAGGGGAGACACTTACCTGTACCCGGTCTCCCACCATCACCTTAATTCGGTGTTTCTTCATCCGTCCGGAGAGGACTCCCCTTAAGGTGACGTTATTGTCACATTCAATTTCCATTGTACCACCACCGAGAACCCTATTGACCACACCTTCTAGCTGGATTAAATCGTCTTTACTCAAGGTACTCCTTTCCGGGCAGAGAAAGTCCTGAGGGAGTTTTGGGCTAACCATATCATCTTGTGGTCCAATGTCAATCAGATGGCGAAGGTTTTTTGAGTGGTTGAGAGCTTTTTTGGTGACGTTCACCTTTTATTGTTGTATAGAACTTGGTGTGGGCCTCGCCTATCAGCGCCAGGGGCGACGGATCTCCGCCGCTGATCCAATCAACCATGGAAAACCATGAAATTTACAAGACCTTTCGTTCTTTCACTCAGGCAGGGAATACCATTTTCCCTCAAATGAGTGACCTCATCGTAGAGACCCCGATCGAGATTATCATCAACAGCCAAAGTCATGTCATTATAATGTTCACCCCTCAAATGATCAGGGAACTGGTGGTGGGTTTTGTCTTCACAGAAGGCTTCATAAGCGATATCGCACAGGTTCAAGAGTGCACGATCACTCCTGTCATAAAAAATGGTCAACAACATCTCATAGAGGCGAGAATCACGATTTCACCCCAGGGGACGTATTCTGCGGCAAAAGCCAGTAAGAGGGTTTCATATTCCAGCTGTGGTATTTGTGGAAAAGAAGATTATTCTTACTTCGAGCTGGGATTGAAGCGGGTAAAGAGCAGGCAGAGATTCTCAATGGATGTCCTAAAAGGTGTTTCACTCAGGCTTCAGGAGCTCCAACCTCTTTACAGAAGGACCGGTGGGGCCCATGCGGCCGCCCTTTTCGACTCCGCCGGTGATCCGATCTTTTACTGTGAAGATATGGGCCGTCATAACGCCTTGGACAAGGTTATAGGCTCCACCCTTCTCAAAGGGATTTCTTGTGAAGATAAGGTGGTCGTCTCTAGTGGCAGGGCCAGCCTGGAGATGATTCTTAAGACGGCAAGGGCGGGATTTCCACTTTTTGTGGCCATGTCCAGGCCCACCTCAAAGGCAGTGGAAGCAGCTCGATTTTACAACATTACCCTGGTAGACATGGCAAAAGATACAAACCGCATATATAGCCATGCTCGCAGGATCGCGGGATTCTGAGCATGCTGTTTTTTGATCCTGACCATGAAGACGATTGATGATGTCTCAGGCGTTATCCTTGCAGGCGGTAAGAGTAGCCGCTACGGGAAGGACAAGGCCTTTGTAGAGATCAATGGCCTGCCATTGATTGAGAGTGTCATCGAGGTGATGGGATCCGTATTCCAGGAGCTGATCATCATCACCAACACCCCTAATAAATACTCCTCTCTCGGGCTTTCCGTATATGAGGATACCATAAAGGGCCTAGGTCCGTTGGGCGGGATCGTTACGGGGTTGACTGCAATCTCTAAGGAGGCAGGCTTCTTTGTGGCCTGCGACATGCCTTTCCTTAATAGGGAGCTCTTGCTGTACATGACAGAATCTAAAGGCGAATTTGATGCGGTCGTCCCGAGGATATCAGGCGAGATGGAAGCCCTTCATGCGCTTTACAGGAAAACGTGTCTCCCGGCCATCAGACGTCTTATTGATTCCCGCGTATACCAGGTCCTTCGCTTCTTCTCCGAGGTCTCAGTCCGTTATGTGGATGAGGGTGAAATTCGGCAATTTGACCCGGACCTAAGGTGCTTTCTCAATGTGAACTCCCCCCAAGAGTTACAAGAGATTGAAAAATCAGCTACGAGGTTTAACAACCAATGATAGAATTAGTGGTAGCAGTTAGCCTTGCCGTTCTTATATCGGCAGGATGTTCCCTCTTTGAAGCTGTTCTCTATTCAGTACCCCTCAGACAGCTTGAGGCCATGGTGCAGGCGGGAAAGCCGACCGCCAAGATCTTCAGCAAACTGAGGCGAAATATTGAACGGCCCATAGCAGGCATATTGTCCCTCAATACGATTGCGAATACTGCGGGGGCTGTCGTTGCAGGGTCGGCGGCCAGTGCCATCTTCGGCCACCAGTGGATAGGGTATTTTTCTGCATGCTTTACGGTTGTCATTCTCTTATTCTCAGAAATCATCCCCAAGACAGCAGGGGTTGTATATGGGAGGTCCCTAGTACCCTTGGTCGCTTACCCCCTGAAGGCCATCGTGTGGTTCATGTCGCCAGTCATATGGGTAAGTAGCCTGGTAACACACCTCATTGCCCGTCGCAAGGCCCAAGAAGACATCACTTCTGACGAGATCCGTATCATGGCCCGTTTGAGTCTCCAGACCGGCGGGATTGCCCCTTACCAGAATCAGGCTATTGAGAGGATCCTCACACTGCAAGAAAAAATGGTAAAGGACGTCATGACTCCCAGGACGGTAATATTCTCTCTGAGCGAGCATCTAAGCCTTGATGAGGCTGCCAAATTAGCGGGGACCGGTGAGCATAGCCGCATTCCGGTATATGACCTGGGCATGGAAGATGTAGTGGGTATCGTGCTCACCAGAGAACTCTTTGCAGCACTTGCCGAGGGAAAGGAAGGGATGGCCCTGGCAGACCTCATGCGGCCGGTCCATTTTGTGGTGGAAACGGCCAGACTGAACAGGGTCCTCGGTGAATTCCTGGAATTAAGACAGCACCTGTTTATTGTCCTTGACGAATATGGCGGACTTTCGGGTCTGATCTCTCTGGAAGATATCCTTGAGGAGATCCTTGGCCGGGAAATCATTGATGAGTCAGATGAGGTGGCAGACAAACGGCAACTGGCCAGGGAGCGCCGACGCAGGCCTTCCGGAACATAACTGAAGACCCGGCCTCCGGCCCGTAGGCTTCCTGCTCCGCTTCCAGCCCGGAGGGTAGAGCATATGGCCCGGAGAGGCCTACGCCCCAGAGGGAGTGTGCAAAGGGAAGGGCGAGATTAGGTTCCTTTGAAGTGGTCGAAACCGGTGACCTTCATTTCCTCTTTTACCCCATCTGGCCTCACCACCTTGATACCCTCCTCTCTTGTAATCTCGCCCAAATCATGGATGCGGCAAGGCCTGCCCTTTTCAAAGACCTTTTCAAACTGCCCCGCATTCTTGTGCGGGACGGTGATGAGAAGCCGGTAGTCCTCCCCCCCGGACAGGGCCAATTCGTAAGGGTCAAAACTGTTGATTTCAGCCAGGGCCTTCAGTTCTTCAGATAGAGGTATGGCCGTTCGGAAAAGGAGTGCGCCTACGCCGCTTGCCTCACATATGTGCCGCAGGTCAGACAGGAGGCCGTCACTTACATCTATCATGGCAGAGGCCAGTCGAGATCGTGCAATGATGCGGCCCGCTTCAAGTTGAGGTACGGGTCTATTGTGCCTTTCCCTCAGGGCGGCCCCAAGGGGCCCGGGGGCAGATATTTCCCCCTTGATCAATTTCAGTCCAGCGGCCGAATCTCCCAAGGTTTCAGTCACATATATCCTGTCTCCCGCCTTCGCCCCACTCCGGAAAAGCACTTCCTCTGCAGGCGCTTCCCCAATGGCTGTAGCACTTATCATAAGTCCATCCGGCGATGCGGATGTGTCTCCGCCCAGGATGTTGGTGCGATAGCGCCTGCACATGCTCTTGATGCCGCGGTACACGGAATTAATCGTCTCAACTCTCATGGAGGGCGGTATGGCCACGGATAAAAAAAGATGAAGGGCCTTTCCCCCCATAGCTGCAATATCGCTCAGGTTTACCGCTACCACCTTTTCCCCCAGATGTTCAGGGGGTATCTTGCCGGATATGAAATGGACGTCTTCCACAATCAGGTCAGTGGTAATGACAAGGACCTTATCCTGATATGGTCCGATGACTGCACAGTCATCACCGATCCCCTTGATCAATCCCTCACGATTGAATTGGCAGCCTTCCTGGATGGATCGGATAAACGCAAATTCACCGAATTCCTTGATTTTGAGGTCCCTGTTTACCATACTGGCTCTCTAAACTCCCCCTGATAAGGAAAGATACTGAGTTCTTGATAGAGTAAGGGGTTCTTTCGTTAGCTGATAACCAGCTTCATCTCCTTGACACTTACTTCCAGACCTATTCTCAGGCACAAGCCCATGAGATCCTTTTTCTTCGCTTCACTGTTCTCCCTGAAAGAAATAATGACCTCTCTTATTAGATGCTTTTTTATGACTTCCTCCAGGTCTTCTTCTCCCCCAAAGACAGGATACCCCCGTATCTTTTTCCTCTTGATGTTAGGGTCGTCGTCCATAAATCCCACAACCCTCAGTCCGAGGTCCCTGTTGGTCTCTATTTCCTTAAGGGCCATTTGACCGCCCAGACCGGCGCCATAAATAAGGACTGGTTTACCTTCTGGATTTGCCTTCCTCACCCCTTCGTCCAGCAGGCGAAAAGAGAGTCTTGATAGGGAAACCAGTATAAGCATGATGCCCCAGTATATCACGAAGACCGCCCTGGAGAAGCTGTAAAAACGGTAGGCAAAAAGCAGGATAAGCATGGGCATGATGGTCCCAGCAGTAATGGCCTTGATGTATCCGATGAGGTCTACGAGGCCGGTCCGTTCCCATACCCCTCTGTAAACGTCAAAGAGGTAAAATGTAAGGATCTGGCATGCGATCAATATGGGCAGGGACTTTAAAAAGAAATCGAAGTTAGGCCCGATGGCCCCTTCAAACCGCAAAAGGTAGGCCGCATAATAGGCAACTGTAATCAAAACCAGATCCAGGAGGACCTCAAGAAGCCTTCTCCTGTATGTAATCTCAATAAGTATAGGGGTGAAAACTCCTGCCCCACCGCCCGATATGATGGATTTCTCCGGGTAAACCTTTACCTTTGCCAGATAGATCCAGAAAAAGAGGATGAGAAGGAGATACAGCACTATAATTAGCAGGCTTGCCCCAATGCCCATCCAGGTAATGGAAAGCGCTATGAGACCGGATAGGGCAGAGAAGGCGTACAGGATCAGAACCGCCTTTCTCTCGGAAAAGCCGATGGCTACCATTCGATGGGAAGAATGGTCGCGTCCCCCCTCCGAAATACGGCGACGAAACAGCTTCCGCATGAGGCTCACAAAGCCTGTATCTAGTATGGGGATAAAGAGGAGCAGGATGGGGATGGCGATCACTGAAAGCAGACGCACATAGCTACCCCCCGTTGTCTGCGGCGGGCTGCCGATCATCGTTAGGGAACCCAGCATGAAACCGATGAAAAGGCTACCTGAATCCCCCATGAAGATGGAGGCTGGATTAAAATTGTAAATAAGAAAACCCAAAATTGCCCCGAGGTAGGCGGCATTCATCAAGAGTACTGGCGCCGAAGAAGTACCCTGTTCCGGATTAAGATATAGAAAAAGGAAGAGAAAGGCCCCTGCTATGAAGGCAATACCGGCCGACAGGCCATCCATATTGTCCAGTAGGTTGAAGGCATTTGTAATCCCCACTATCCAGAGGATTGACAAGAAAAGGTTGATTGTTTCGGAATTGGACCACCCCAGACGGAACCCAAAGAACATGAAAATGGATGTGATGACAATCTGGCCCGCAAGTTTATGCTGTGGGGCGATGTTACGGAGGTCATCTGCCAGGCCCAAGGCAAACACTCCGACGGCGCACAACATCATTGGAAGATATGGACTGCCATATATGGACCACCCACAGTAAATGGCGGCAAGGAACCATACCGTAATCATGGCAAGAAAAATGCTCACCCCACCCAATAACGCCGTATCGTTCTTGTGCCAGCGGCTTTGCTTGGGCGCGGCAATCTGACCCGTTGTCAGTGCGATCCTTCTCACAAGAGGAGTCAAAACGGCGGAGAGACCAAAACTCACCCCAAGGGTAAGAAGGCAAAGATATAGGGGCGCTTGCCTCATATATTAACACCTTAGAATTTCTGCGGGGTTCTTAAATCCCAGCAATTTTGTGGTGGCATCCGACATTCCGTTGTTTTCCCGCTGAGGCGGGATGAGCGAAGCGAACCAAGTTTTTAATCAGGTCTCCAAACGCATCATCAAATAAATACCGACCAGAAAAAATACGAGGTTCGCCAACCACGCCGCAAGCATGGGTGGCAAAAGGGCGGAGAGCCCCAGGGAACGTGAAAGACCAAGGCTTATCAGGTAGAGAAAACAGACGCCAATGCCTAGGGAAACGGCCAACGGTGTCCGCCCCCTTTTCACTCCCAGGGCTATGGGGATCCCAATAAGAACCAGGATGACATTGATCAGGGGATAGGCCAACTTGATATTCATATCCACTGCGTACCCCGCAGCATCATAACCTTCCTCTTGAATCCTTTCTACGTATCGTTTCAATTGCCAATAGCTCGTCTCCTCCGGTTTCATTGGGGTCCTGGTAAAGTCCCCTGGCCTTTCAGGTAGCGTCAGGTACATCTTGTCTATTTTATGTAGATCGTACCCCCCCTCATTCGTGATTTCTTGGACCATCCCTTCTTGGATCTCCCATTTGTTCCCATCCCAGACGGCCCGCTTTGCATCCACCCTTTTTGTCAGTCTAAAGGAATCATCAAAAAAATAGAACGTGAGATCCTCCATAGCATTTTTGTTGGAATCAAAATGCCTGATCCAATAGATGCAGCCTGCCCCCCTATACCAAATATTGTCCTGGCCATAAAAACCTCTTTGGTCGCCTTTTTTAAGTCTTACCTGCCATATCTCGTTGGCCCGTGCACTTGAATATGGAACAATCAGCTCAGAGACCAAAAACACCACAATCGAAACTAGAATGGAGACGATGATGGTCGGTCGTGAAAGCCTCAGGATACTCAATCCGCATGACTTCATGGCACTGATCTCGTTGTTCTTTTCCATAAGGCAGAACATTACGATAACTGATATGAGAGTCGCCACCGGTACAAGCTGAACCATGATAAAGGGGGTATTATAGAACAGATATGCCCCCATAAGACTCATTGGGGCGCTGGCCTCAACAAAGTCGTCAAATGACAGGATAAACTGGATGAGAAGATACAGGGAGAGAAAGACGAACTCCAGGAGCAGAAACAGTTTAAGAAATTCCTTTGAGAAATACCTTGCCAATATACCCATATGTCTTTGATCCAATCAGCAACTACCGGTAGAACCCATAGTATGAGGAAGGCCCCTAAAAGGGGCCAACAAATAACGGCTTGTTTTTCACCAGATGAAAATTCGAATATCGAAGCATCCCGCTTTTAGCGGGAAAACAATACCAAATGACAGAAACTCAAATGACCAAAACACTCTTTTCATAGGCTTTATCCCCATAAAACTATTTTTTTATTTTTGAACATTTGGACATTTGAATTTCGGATTTGTTTCGGCCCGCCCTGGCGCGACATACCTTGAACAGACTCTTGGCTTGGAATACTTTGAAAGCCATGGCTTCAGAACAGAGATATATCAATCCAGGTCTGGGCCAGGGATTTCCATATTCGGATTTCGAAATTGCCTTCTTTGTCAAAACGCTTGAAACGGCAGAGCCTTTTCAATTCTCACACCGACAAATCGGGGTGGATTATTTATGATTTAGTCCATGTATTGCTTATTTCTGGCCAGGAAATTGAAGGGCCGTTCTTCTGCGGCGCGTCTCACGAGGTATATGCATGAGACCAGCAAAAAGAAGTCGGGTATCCACACTCCGATTGCCGGGGAAATGATCCCTGTTGAACAGACACTTCTCATCGCAGCTAGGCACAGATAGTAAATAGAGAATACCGCCAGGCTCACACCAATTCCGGCTGAACGCCCCCGTGCCCTAAGGCGGGCCCCGAGTGGCACTCCAATAATACCCATGAGAAACACCGCCAGGGGCATTGAACCCTTCTCAAAGAGCTCCCTTATTATCTCATTGTATCTTACCTCACCTTTCGGTACCTCCTCAAGCTGTTTCAGCAGTTCTCTCACTGTCAGCTCGTGCGGCTTTTTCTTTCTAGAGGCGAGGCCAGCCATGATATCCTTCAAGCCGATATTCAAGTCATAGGTCTTAAACCCTATGGTCCTAGCTGATTTCAAATCCTTCTCCACCAAAAAAATCGTGCCTTTGAGCAAACGCAGGACGATGACCCTTTTATCTGGATCTAACAATATTCTCCCTTCCTCTGCCATGATGGTGTTTGTTACTTTGTTGTCGCGCCTGTCGACTACAAAGACATCCTTAAGTAGTCTCTCGTTGTTATAGTACCTGTTTACATAGAATACTACATCGTGAAATGGCTCGCAGAACACACGCTCTTTGATCCCCACGTTGGCCTCGGATTCCGCTATCCGGAAGACAAGGTCTTTAAAAGACCTGTTACCCCACGGCACCACATATATCCCCATGACCAGAGCAAACAACAGCCCCAAGAAGGAAAGCCCCACCACCGGCAGGAGCATCTGATAGAGGCTGATACCGCATGATTTTAAGGCGATAATCTCGCTGTCAGATGACAAACGCAAGAAGGCCACCACAACAGCGATCAGACTCACGGCTGGCAGCGCAAATGTCACGATGTCCGGCAACAGGTAGATAACAATCCCCACAACCTGAGCTACCCCGACACCCCGCGTTATGATCAACTCGGTGATGGGTAGCATCTGCGATGCCACCATGATAAAGACCATGACAAACAGGCTGGCAAAAAAGGTAGGCCATATCTCATTAAGAATATAGCGATAAAGGATCAAGTTTCCAGGCCTTTTTCAGATTTCACCAGCAAGCTGGATCTTCACACGAAGGACTCTCAAGCTGCCTGCTTAA
>JAZDES010000035.1:0-17033 GCA_043808585.1 Pseudomonadota bacterium
TGGCCGTGATTTCAAGGGGGATGGGCTCAACTACAAAAAGAAAGACCAGAACCACCAGGACCGCCAAAAACCTCATGGCCTTTGGAGAGAGGCCATCCTCGCATTCAACCTTGAGGCCCTTAATCTTTGATTCAGCAGCGCTTTTTTCAATGAATTCCAGAGTTGCTTCCTTGCTGCCAGGGTCTTTTGCCTTTATGGTATACCCCAATTCAGGATCTTTTCCAGCAGAGTCAATGGTGAAATAGGGGCTTATCCGCTGGAAGAATCTTTGGTCCGTATCACCGCTAATCGTGAATTTGGTACCATCGGGCCTGGGTAAGAGCATAACAACAATTCCCAGTGCAAATGCCAAACAGAGCTGGAATCCCTTGGTCTTCAAGAACATCTTTCCTCCTATCATCTAATACGTGTTATAATTTGAAAAATCCCTCTGGAATCACGGTTATTTCCCTCTCTTATCCTTGAGGTATAACTTGAGACCATAGCATATACCCCGCCCTCAAAAAGGGGCAGGGTATGAGGAAGAGGACCTTTAATAATGGTTGATAGGGTTCGCAATGTGTGTGCCAAACCCTTTGGGCTGGCTTGTTTAGGATAACCCTTTGAATCTGAATGGAATTGTGTGGGAAGGGGTAAACGCGGGGCGTGTTATCAGAGGCAGCTGGTGTCAGTAATCTTTACTTCTGTCAATAATCTTTACATATTGCAAAGATATACCTTTTCTTCTGATTTAAAATGAAAACTTGCTCCATTATCCAGGGGCCTTTTGGGGCCTTACCACCCATTCTTGCAAGCGACCCCCTCCTGTAGGGCAATACCCCCTGCCTCTGATAGATCTCTCACCCCTTTTCAGAGATCAGAGACCCGCCTGCTGCCCAACTGTCCGCCGGCATGGGCTCAAATACTACCCAGATGTTTTCTTTGGGAACTTTGGTCGCCTTGTTAATTACCTCGGTAATACCTTTGGCAATTTCCGACCGAACTTCCTTGGGTTGGGGAAAACTTGTCACCCGGACAAATGGCATACTCCTCACCTCCTTTCACCCTGTTCCGACTGCGTTGTCTCAGTCCAATCTACGGTTGGACAAACACCCCAGCATACGCTTTGAGTCCAAATCTATCCAATCTTGGCCGGAAGTACAAGTGAAATCCGCCGATTTTTCGATTCAACATCCTAACACCTGGATCGATCATGTTGAATTCCCGCAAGGTGGTATGGAATGGGCGGGTATTTGCCCACGGGAAGGGTGGGGACTTGACTTCTCCTTTTCAATGTCTTTAACTCATGAGCCTCCATCCATGCCGGATGGTCGAAATGAGACCTGCAGCTCCATGAGTAATGGAACAGAGAGTACGGCAGCGGGGATTTTCTCGGGAAGAGAGATCACAGGTGAATTTAGAGACCCGTCATAATAACCAAGGGTCAAGGGCAGATCTGAAAGTGATCTTTTCATTGACTCTTGTTCACTTCATAGGGGACTTCTATGCCTCGTTTGTCAACCCTCTCCTTCCTTTGTTCATGGATAGATTCTCCCTCACCTTGACAGAGGTCGGTATTATCACAGGAATCAGCCGAATTCTGGCATTCGTTGTCCAGCCGTCAGTCGGTTATATTAGCGATCGTTACCGGGGACGTATTTTTGCCCTTGGGGGTGCCTTGCTGGTCATTGTGTTTATTCCCCTTGTTGGGATTGCTTCCTATTTCCCGGTTCTTGTCCTGTTTATATCATTAGGGTCAATCGGTGCATCGATGTTCCATCCGCCGTGTGCGGGTATGGTCTCAACCTATTCGGGACGACACTTTGGCTTTTCCATGTCTGTTTTCATCCTTGGTGGAACCATGGCCTTCGGAGTAGGGCCGCTCTTTATCACCCACTATGTGCAGTTCTACGGTTTGGACGCGACTCCATACACGATGGTCATAGGTCTTGTTGTGATGGTCTTTTTATTCATAACTGTGCCCAATCCGGGTCGAGAAGGCCTCGTTAACGTCGGCTTTATTGGGTCTATTATAGAGGTCTTGGGTGGGGCCTGGAAATCGATTGCACTAATTTGGCTAGTGATGGTACTGCGGGCGTTTGTGGGGCAGTCGTTTCTGACCTTTATTCCGATTCTTTACGCCGAAAAAAATTATTCCCTCGTCTCAATCGGCGCCATGATATCTCTTTTTACCGTGGGCGGCGCAATCAGCGGGCTTATTGCCGGGCACCTGTCAGACAGGATCGGCTACAAGCCCATTTTTTTTGTCTCCTATAGTTTGGCAACCCTAAGCCTTTACCTGCTGCTCGTTCTACCAGGGGACTGGGTCTATCTCAATTCGTTCTTTGCAGGATTTCTGGTCCTAGCCACCTTGCCTCTGGGGGTGGCAATGGCGCAGGAATTGGCCCCTAAAGGAAGATCCATGGTATCGAGCCTTATGATGGGCCTGGCCTTTGGTACTGGCGGGATGATGACGCCACTGACGGGAAAACTGGCGGACATTTTTTCAATTCGGCCGGTTCTCAGCTTCGTGGCGATTGTGCCTTTGCTGACAACCGGCCCCATTGCCCTTCTTCCCGGGAAAAATTTGAAAAATCACGATTCGACGCAGTGACCTTTTCATCAAGCCAAAAGGATTCCCAACCTCCCCCCGCTGGCTTCAATTGATGAGCTGGCCCCTGAAGTTATGACTTCTCGATCTCTGGAATTTCTTTTAGATCGAAGCCCTGCCATAGTGAATACAATCACCACTAGCGGCAGATAGCTTGGATTTAGATCTCCTGCCTCCAACTTACTGAACTCGTTCCTTTAGGGCCTTACTCGGGGTGAATTTAACAGACTTGGAAGCCGGGATGCGCATCTTTTCTCCTGTCTTAGGATTCCGGCCCTCCCGGGCCGATCGCTCAACCACTCTGAAACTCCCAAACCCGACAAGAGAAAAAGAATCCCCTCTCTCCAGGGTTGAAGAAATACATTCGACGACCGCGTTAAGTGCGTCCCCTGCGGCTTTCTTGCTAATACCTGCCTCTTCTGAGACCGACTTCACCACATCTTCTTTGTTCATCTCTTTCCTCCTTATTGGGTTAATAGCTTACTGGCAACAGCAAATCCGACCAGCTTGTGTCTGAGCACGCTCGGGTCCGCAACTCAGCCTTTGAGCGCTCGGTTGTAACCAGATCGAACGCCCTTTTCTTACACTTATAGGTGATGACTCTGCAAAAAGTCAAAAACCAGACGGCACACTAATCCCCCCCGGGGGCCGGCAGGTGCAAAGCTCGCAAGAATGGGCCCCCACGCTTAAAGAGCGCAGGGTCCAAACGAAACGCCGACACTCCTCAGAAATAAGGCGTACTTAACAGTGGGTTGAAGTAATTCACCCGATTAAATCGACTGTGGTCGTCTCGCGTAACGAGAATTTAACCGGGAGCAAAGATGAAGCTCAACGCCACAGAAGGACCTTTCACGAAGCAGTCAAGAATGAGAGTGACCTAAACTACCTTAACATTCACGGCCGACGGCCCCTTCTTACCTTGCTCTATATCAAAGGTGACCCGATCGCCCTCTCTAAGAGACTTAAAACCGACCCCACTGATACCTGAATGATGAACGAATACATCAGCTCCGTCTTCTTGCTCAATGAAGCCGTATCCCTTTTTTTCACTAAACCACTTTACAATTCCCTCTGCCACTACATTAATCTCCTTTCAAGATCCTTCAATTACGGTCGCCGGGCCTCGAAATCCCGCTTCGGAGAAAAAATTGGTTTTGAGAGTGAAACCGGCTAATGAACCGCGAAAAGCTGATCATTCAGCTCCATTTCACCGATAAAGCCTAAGGGAGTATCCTTGAGGTTGTCAAGGAAAAAGAGATGATGAGGTTATCCAGCAACCTCCCCATTATCTCTGGTTTCCCTAAGGGGTGCAGGCCTTTCAGGCCGGAGCTCGGCATCCGTGAACAGTTAGGTTCTTTATTCGTTCTGACTACTTTGGTCTGATTTAAAGACCAAATGAGGCATGTATTCAGAATTATAGTTTTTTTTTGAAAAAAAGTTGTGTTATAAAAAAATGAATATTCTTTCTCGGATATTTCGTGATGACTCAATTTTTGCTTGCATCCATAAGAAAACGTGGATCTGGAGGGTGCTGGGCCAAGGGGTAACATGCCGGATTATGATTCTAACAAAGAGATCTTCTATCTTGATCACCTTCCCGGCTCCATGATTATCCTTGGGGCCGGTCCCATAGCCACTGAGATGGCTCAGGCCTTCTGCCAGCTCGGCACAAAGGTCTCTGTTCATCTAAGCTATTTTCTGAAAAGGTCAAAAAAGGCCTCAAGTTCTTTTTCCATTTGAAGGGCAGGGCATGTGAATAGCGAGGAACGGAAAATGAAGTTAGGGATGATCGGTTTAGGGCGGATGGGCATGAATATGGCGAAACGCCTTCTAAAAGGGGGGCATGAGGTTGTCGCTTATAACCGCAATAGGCAAAAGACGGACGAGATCGTTAAACGAGGGGCCATAGGGGCATATTCCCTCAATGAACTGGCGGAAGGCCTTTCGACGCCTCGAGCTGTTTGGCTGATGCTGCCTGCTGGCTCTGCTGTGGAGGAACATATGAACCGGCTCAATGAGATCTTAGAACCGGGTGATATTGTCATCGATGGGGGCAATACTTACTATAAGGACGATCTCCGACGGGCCGATTTGCTTGCTGCAAAAGGGATTCGGTTTATCGACGTGGGTGTAAGCGGCGGTATATGGGGCCTTGAGAAGGGTTATTGCCTTATGGCCGGCGGGGTCAAGGAGACCTTTCAATACCTTGAACCCATATTCAAGACCCTGGCCACCGAGGAGGGTTATCTCTACTGCGGGGCCACAGGTGCAGGGCACTTTGTGAAGATGGTCCATAACGGCATAGAATATGGAATGATGCAGGCATACGGCGAGGGCTTTGATTTATTAAACTCCTCCCCTTACTCCGACTCACTCAATTACGCCCAAATTGCCCACCTGTGGAACCAGGGGAGCGTCGTGCGCTCCTGGCTTCTGGAGCTGGCCGAGGCAGCCTTTCTAAAGGATGAAAGACTCTCGGGTGTCCTTGGGTATGTTGACGATTCCGGGGACGGGCGGTGGACGGTCCAGCAGGCCATTGAGACCTGTGTATCAGCGCCCGTAATCGCCGTGTCCCTCCTGGCAAGATTTCGGTCCCGTGAAAAGGATTCCTTTTCGGATCGGGTGATAGCGGCGCTGCGAAGGGAATTCGGCGGTCATGCCGTGGTTAGTGATGATAAGAAGGCCAAGGGATAAATAGGATAGGGTGAGAAAGGAACAGAATGGGGGAAAGCACTCAAGGGCTGAGAGATCCCATTGAGAAAACCGTGGTCAAGAGCCAGGCCCCGGACCTTGGGATACCTCCAGAGATGTGCCTGGTGGAAGGGCATGGTGAGCCGTGCACAGTAGTCATCGCAGGGGCCTCGGGCGATTTGACCCAGAGGAAACTCGTTCCGGCCCTTTTCAACCTGTACCTGAATTCCGGACTGCCCGATCCTTTTCTTGTTGTGGGCTGTGGCCGTACTGAGCTGAGTGACAGTGGTTTCCGGGACAAGATGAAAGAGGGCCTCCGTGCGACTTCGCTCCATGAGGAGTCGAGATGGGAGGACTTTGCTCAGTGTCTTCTCTATCGATCCATCGACTATGCAGATCTCAGCTCTTTTTTGTCCCTTGCCGGGTATCTCAAAGAACTGGACAAGAGACACGGGACAGGTGGCAACAGGATTTTTTATCTCGCTATTCCCCCTTCACTTTACAAGGGTGTGGCCCGAATGATTGGCGAGGCAGGTCTCTCGGCTGAAATGGAAAACGGAAACGGCTGGTCGCGGATTGTTGTTGAAAAGCCATTTGGCAGGGATCTGGAGACGGCTGTAGATCTCGACCGGTCGCTTCATCATCACTTTCAAGAACACCAGATATTCAGGATTGATCATTACCTGGCCAAGGAGACGGTCCAGAATATCCTGATGTTTCGTTTTGCGAACTCAATATTCGAACCCATCTGGAACAGGAGATACATCGACCATGTGGCCATAACCGCGGCTGAGGCCTTGGGCGTGGAACATCGTGCGGGGTATTATGAACAGACGGGCGTCTTGAGGGACATGTTCCAGAACCACATGATGCAGCTGCTCTCACTCATCGCAATGGAGCCACCATCCCTCTTCGAGGCCGACCGTGTGCGTGACGAGAAGGTCAAGGTGTATAGGGCACTGAGGCCTTTTCCGGTTCAAAACCTTCAAGAATATCTGGCCCTGGGTCAGTATGGCCCAGGGACCGTCGATGGGAGGCCAGCCCCGGGTTATCGCGATGAGCCTGGCGTTAGCCCCGATTCGATGATCCCCACCTATGCCATGATCAAGGTCTTCCTGGACAACTGGAGGTGGCAGGGCGTCCCGTTTTTCCTTTGCTCTGGAAAAAGGCTTGCCAGTAAATTGACGGAGATCGCAATCCAGTTCAAGCAGGTACCCCATTCGATGTTCAGGCAAGTACTGGGCGAGCACATCGCCGCCAATAAGTTGACCATCGGGATCTACCCTGATGAAAAGATAAAATTGACATTTCAGACAAAGAATCCTGGCGCCCGTGTGTGCCTCCGTTCCGTGACAATGGATTTTGAATATAAGCAGAATTATAAAGGCCCTCTGCTTGATGCCTATGAAAAGGCGTTGGTAGACTGTATGCTGGGTGATCAAATGCTCTTTTGGCGGCAGGACGGTGTGGAGCTTTGCTGGTCATATCTGACCCCGATCTTGGAGACATGCGAGACATGCGGCCAGCGCGAAGAGATGTTGCTTCCTTATGCAGCGGGGACCTGGGGTCCTGAGCTTTCTGCCGCGCTAAGGAAACCCGGCCCGTGAAGCTTGTCCCCGCTTTCGCGAGGACAGGCCCCGCGGGAGTGACGGTCTAGGAGGCTTTTTACGAAACCATCAACGTTGGAATAATGGGAAAGGAGAGATCTCTCGTGGAGACATATTATAAACCAGAAGACCTTTCAAGGTTCGAAGAAATCGGGAAAGATGCACCGGATCTGGCCCGCAAGTTTTTTGATTATTACAACACCGTCTTTGAAGAAGGCGAACTAACAGAAAGGGAGAAGTCTCTAATTGCCCTGGCCGTGGCTCACGCGGTTCAATGCCCTTACTGCATAGATGCCTTTACTCAGACCTGTCTGGAAAAGGGGTCCAATTTGGCTGAGATGACAGAGGCCATTCACGTGGCCACAGCCATTAGAGGGGGGGCCTCTCTGGTTCACGGGGTGCAGATGCGAAACGTGGCCGAGAAGCTGTCCATGTGATCGGGGAAGAGCGGGGACGGGGAAATGGAGATTGAACGGTTGCCATCAGAGAAGACGAGGGAAGAATCGGGGCAAGGGAGGATGGGCATAGATCCTTTTTATTTAACCCTGTCAAGACATGGTTTCGAGTTATGCAGGGAAGAGGCGACCACATTACAGATTAATGTGGGTTTTCTCTGCAACCAGGAATGCCGTCATTGTCACCTGAGCGCAGGGCCAGGCCGTAAGGAGAGCATGACCTCCGAGACTGTGGACCAGGTAATCTCATATGCGGAGAGGTGCAGTTATGAAACCATAGACATCACGGGTGGCGCTCCTGAGCTGAATCCTAATCTGGAGAGGTTAATCACCAAGGTCTCTACAATTGCACCTAAGATCATTCTCCGCTCCAACCTGAGCGCCCTCCATGACGGAGGAAGAGATCGACTGATAGACGTATTGAAGGTACACCGTGTTGCCATAGTCGCCTCACTTCCTTCTCTGAACGAATCTCAGACGGACTCGCAGCGAGGCAGCGGCGTCTTTCACACGAGCCTTGCTGTGCTTAAGGAACTGAACACGTTCGGCTATGGTCAAAAGGGCTCCGGACTGGAACTCAACCTGGTATCTAATCCTGCCGGTGCCTTTCTCCCTCCGCCTCAGGCCCAGACCGAAAAGAGATTCAGGGAAGTTCTGATGAACAAGTGGGGCATCGTCTTTAACAACCTGTTCCATCTGGCCAACGCACCGCTGGGAAGGTTTTGGAAGTGGCTCCTGCATTCAGGGAATGACAAGAAATACATGAAAAAACTGGTTTCCTGTTTCAACCCGTCAACCGTTGAAGGGCTCATGTGCAAGACCTTTCTATCGATCTCCTGGGATGGATATCTTTATGATTGTGATTTCAATTTGGCGGAGGGTCTTTTCATGGGCGGGCAGGAACGTCATGTTTCTGAAATGCCTGGCCCCCCTGAACCGGGGGCCCCTATCGCACTGGGAGATCATTGTTACGCATGTACGGCCGGGGCTGGATTTACCTGCGGTGGGGCCATAGAAAAATGAGAGGGGATTAGGGCCGGTTTGGTATGGCACAGAGGAAAAAGGCAATAATAAAGGCCGGTTTTTTGGTGGCATTTATTGCAGTGGCCATCTATTTGGTAAGGTTTACACCAGTAAAAGGTTATCTAACGGCCGAGGGCCTGGGAGGGTTCCTTGATAAGGCGGGGTTCTGGGGGCCCTTTGCGTTTATGCTGCTTTATGGGGTGGGGATATGCCTGTTTTTGCCCGGGACCCTTCTGACTGGATTGGGGGCTGCCATCTTTGGCGCCTACTGGGGTTTTCTCTATGTCTGGGTAGGGGCTATGGTGGGCGCCAGCGCGGCCTTTTTCATAGGGCGTAAACTGGGAAGAGAGTTTGCAGCCTCCCTGATCGGAGATAGGCTCAAAAAGTATGAGGACGCTATAGAGCGAAACGGGTTTGCCACTGTCCTCTATCTCCGCCTGGTATATTTTCCATTCACGCCCATGAACTTTGGTATGGGGCTCACCAAGGTTCGGTTCTGGGACTATTTTTTCGGCACCGGTCTGGGAATCATCGTCGGGACTTTTATCTTTACCTTCTTCATTGGCACGGTTAAAGATGTCTGGGTCTCGGGGAACTGGGTCGAGCTGCTCTCGTTCAAGGTCTTCTTTTCTGTTTGCCTTTTCATTTTCTCATTCTTCATCCCAAGGATCATAAAGAAGATAAGAGGAGTGAAGGTATAGAGAAACAGGCAACTGGGGTTGTTCCACCCCCAGGGAGGGGGGTGTCTGAATATGAGTGAGGAGCGAGTTTTTATAGGATCGTCGGGCTTGAAGATCGAGGCCCTGGTGGATCGAGCCGAAGGTCCAGAGGCTGTTGTGGTAACTCATCCCCATCCTCTTTATGGGGGTGACATGTACAATAACGTCGTCGAGTCGATCGTGCGGACCTATAGTCAGATGGGGTATTCTACGCTCAGGTTCAATTTCAGGGGCGTCGGGGCTAGTGAAGGTCAATATGATCAGGGAACGGGCGAGCAGGAAGATGTGAACGCAGCCCTGATGTTTTTTTCTGAAGCGGGCAAGAAACGAATAGACCTGGCAGGATATTCATTTGGGGCATGGGTAAACGCCATGGGCCAAAGGCACCTATATCAGGTTGATCGGATGGTCATGGTATCGCCCCCTGTCAACTTCATTGATTTCTCTTTCCTGGGTTCTTGCCCCGAAATGAAACTTGTAATCGCGGGGTCTGATGATGATATTGCATCCCCGTCGCTTATCAAGAAGATGTTGCCCGGCTGGAACCCGGATACGGTCTTCAAGGTGATCCAGGGGGCTGATCATTTCTACTGGGGAAAGCTATCAGAGCTGGAGACTGGGATCCGGGATTTCTTGGATCTTGAGGGGAAGGGCTGAGGTTAGATGAACAGGATCTCATTCCTTAATAACCCGGTTCAGGAATATGCATGGGGTTCAAAGACGGCGATCCAGTCCCTCCTGGGAGAACCTGTTCCCTCTGAAAGACCCGCCGCAGAACTGTGGATGGGGGCCCATCCCAAATCCCCGTCAATGGTCTTGATTGATGGCAAGTGGCAATCCCTTGAGGCAGTGATCAGGCGAAGTCCCGCATTGATCCTGGGAGAGAAGGTCGCCCGGCGCTTTTCGAATCGCCTCCCCTTTCTGTTTAAGGTCCTGGCTGCGGAAAAGCCGTTATCCATCCAGGTTCACCCCAATCTTAAGCAGGCCCAGGAAGGATTTAAAAGGGAAAACAGCCTGGGAATCCCGCTAGATGCCCCCAACCGAAATTACAGGGACCCGAATCACAAACCTGAGATCATTTGCGCCCTGAGACCGCTGCAGGCGCTCAAGGGTTTTCGAAAGATCGATGAGACACTGGCTCTGATGGAAAAGGTCTCGTGTTCAATGCTATCAAATGAACTCGCTCTCTTGAGGCAAGAGCCCAATCCTGCGGGCCTGAAGCGGTTTTTTGGCGGCCTTATGGGCATGGAAAGGAAGCAACAGGGTCTGGCAGTGGCCCAAGTGGCGGGTAGTGCGCAAAGGCTTGCAAATCAAGACGGGGCATTTTTCTGGGTGGCTGAGTTGAATCGCCAATGCCCTAATGACATCGGCGTGCTTTCGCCGCTTCTCCTCAACCTGGTGCATCTCGAACCTGGAGAGGCGATCTATCTTCCGGCCGGTGAGCTCCATGCCTATCTTCAGGGGGTTGGTGTTGAGCTGATGGCCAATTCCGATAATGTGCTCAGAGGGGGATTGACTCACAAGCACATCGATGTTTCTGAGGTCATGAGAATCGTGACATTCGAGACCGGCCCTGTCGAGAAGGTGGAATCAGTGAGCGACGGCCCCTGCCATAGGAAATACGTTACTCCCTCAAAGGAATTTCTATTGTCCGTGATTTCTCTGGATGATGGGGAATTTTTTGAAAGCCCGGAGGACCGTAGTGTTGAGATTCTGATCTGTATTGAAGGCAGTGCTCTGGTAAAGGACCTCAGGGGCAAAAAGGCCATTGAGCTCTCCAGAGGCTCATCCGTTGTCGTCCCTTCAGCGGAACCCGCTTATAGGATAGCGGGGGATGCCACCATATACAAGGCCTCGGTACCTGAGGCTTGATGTCAATAGGTCCAGTCTCATCAGGAATGGCGGTGCTCTTTTTGGCATGAAATCACGGTCTTTAATGTCTCTCACCCCTTTTCAGGAAGACGCTTCTGGACATCCTTGATATGCCTAACACGGTCATTGGCACAATTTCGCTAGAAGGTGACCATTTTATAAGAAGAATCAAAGGTCGAAGCGACGTATCGGTGGTTGAGATATCCAAGAGGAATCGGGATGAGCTAACAAGTACCTATGGCAGGTTATTGAGCCAATTACCGCCGTTGTGCCATAGGGCCAAGAGACTGTCCGCAGGGGCCTTCAAGTAGTCCTGCATTGGCTGGCATTTGGCCCGGAAAAGAAAGAAAACGGGGGTGCGCAGGTCCCGCGGATAGATGGTCTCGAAATTGGCCATTCCCTTTGAAATTACAAGGTCTGCATTGTCCAGGAGATCGAGGAATTCCTTTGAGAGACGTCCCCATTCGATCCCAACCCCTTCTGTTCCAGTGTCAACCACTTCCGGGAATCTGTCCTCCAGACGAGACAAACGGAGATCTGCACGAGTCAGATCGTTTAGCGAGGGACCGCCTTTTACCACTAGGACCGTTCGGTGTGCCCGCTCTCGAAGTTGCTCGAACAGGGGATAGTCAAAATAGATCTCGCCTGCGTTATCAGCCAGGTAGAGGACCAGTTCCGGCCCAGCTGACAGGAAGTCCTCAAGGCAGGATATGTCGTCGCGAAAAAACCTCAGCCCTTCTCTGAGTTGCCGTGGGACGTCAGCCAGGGCTTTTTCGGGTTCCTTGAAAAAATCCAGGCTGTTTCCAAGGACGGCAAGGTCGATCCGGGATCGGAGATCGTCCCCTTGATGATATTCGACCTGGCGGAAGATCTCGCGGGCCAACTCCATTTCTTTCGCCCTGAACCCGGCGTAGGGGTCAGGAACACCTGCAAATGCCAATATCTCTCTGAGTATATGATTGGCTATCTCCGGAGATGTCATCTCTCTTTTTCGGGCCTTGTCCAGGATTCGATGAGCTGCCGCGCTAGCACGAATTTGAAGCATCTTGTCATCTTGACTGATTAGGCCTGCAGCCATTTGGGCAAGACCCACCAGGCAGTCTATACACTGAGGTATGGGTTGAAGTGATTTCAAAGCCAGCTCCTTTGGCATCTGCGTTTTTTCCGCTGATCCTATCAACAAAGGAGAAGAGTTCAAGAAAAAAGGGTGGAGAATCCCTTGGAACTTGACAGGAGGGCGATATTAATGGATATTCTTCAGTAGTGCGGAATGCGCGTAAGCTTCTAGTCGGAGCTAGGCATGACGTGAGAATGAGGAGTAGTAGTCTCATGGATCAAGAGAAAGACATCCCTCAAGTCCCGAAGACCGTTAGTTTTCAGCCCGTTGAGGCCTTTTTGGGGACGATAAAGGGCGAGTCCAAAGGCGAGAGCTGCTGACCCAGGGGTGGATCGGCTCAGTTGAGCCTCCCCAGCCTTGATCAGCCCTTTGTAATAGGCTCGATTCAGACCCGGGTGGGACCAATTCCACAGGTTTCTTCCTCCCTTGCACGGGCGGATCGATGGGGAAGTGCTAAGGCCCGCTGGGGGGTGGGCAGGATGCATTATACTGTAGAGCCAGGACTGTATGCCCTGAGAAATCCTGATGAGCATGCCCCGGTCCTTGTTACGGCCAACTACAAGATGAGCTTTGATCGGCTGAGGGAGGCACTGCCTGGCCGCAATCTGTGGATCCTGGTGCTGGATACCAAGGGGATCAATGTCTGGTGTGCGGCAGGGAAGGGGACGTTCGGGACCGAGGAGCTTGTCCGACGTATCTCATCGAGCGGGCTTGAGCAGATCGTATCCCATAGAGAGCTCATACTTCCCCAGCTGGCAGGACCGGGGGTTGCAGCCCACCTTGTCAAGAAACTGTCCGGATTCAAGGTCATCTACGGGCCCATCAGGGCAAAGGACCTGCCAACTTTCCTGGAGGCAGGTCTAAAGGCGACCCCTGAGATGCGACAAAAGACCTTCACCATCCGCGAAAGGGTTGTCCTCATACCCATTGAGCTGGTGGATGCCCTCAAGTGGACCGTTATGGTACTCCCCGCCTTTTTCGTCCTCGGGGGGCTTGGGGCACCCGCTGCATTTTGGTTCAATGCCCTTAACTATGGGATTTTTGCTATCGTTGCCTTGCTGGCCGCCTTGGTAGCCGGATCTGTCTTGACACCCCTTCTCTTGCCGTGGCTGCCAGGCCGCGCCTTCTCCATCAAAGGCCTGGAAATGGGGCTTGTGACGGCACTTATATTGTCGGCCTTCCGAGCAGGAAATCTGGGCGCCTGGCAAGGCCGTCTTGAAATACTTGGCTGGTTTTTGATGATACCGGCCCTCTCGGCGTTTTTGGCCATGAATTTCACGGGGGCCTCAACATACACATCCCTTTCAGGGGTCAAGAAAGAGATGAAGTGGGCCGTGCCCTTTGAGATTGCAGGCGGTGCTACAGGATTGTGCCTTTGGCTGGGATCACGATTCACGGCTTAGTGGGGTTTTAAGAATGGGACAGCTAATTTATCTCAAGAATGTGGTCACCCTGGAGCTTGACCAGGAAAAATGCGTGGGGTGCGGCATGTGCCTGATCGTTTGCCCCCATGCCGTCCTTGCCATGGATAACGGACACGCGGAGGTCAGAAATAGAGACCTCTGCATGGAATGCGGGGCCTGCGCCCGCAACTGCCCGACTGATGCCGTTTCGGTACAGGCAGGCGTGGGCTGCGCCGCGGCAGTCATCAACACCGCCCTGGGGAGGGATTCCTCATCCTGCTGCTGTGTAATAGAGCCAAATAAATCCGACTCCGTGTCAATTTCCCCCATCCAGCGACCTCAGTAAGACCGGGTGTTGCTGATCCTGAAATACTCCCCAGCCCCGTTATTTCTCGCCTTGCTGTAATCTTTCAACCATGACTGGTGCCCCTTGCACGACAGCTACCTGGTCCGTGATAGAATGCATGGGATCGGCAAAAAGGGCCAGTTGCTCGCTCCCTTTCTTGTGTCCTTTCAGGGTCTCAATAATCGCCTTGGTGCTCAGCCGATCGTGAATGAAGAGGGGCAGGGTTGGCACCTGGAATTCCATTCGCTCGACCTTGCCGGTCCAGTTGAGAAAGGGGGCGGACATGGCCTTGAGTTTGGAAGCAGCGGCCTTGGCTGCCTCGAGGGAATCCGTCTTCAGGATTTCCCTGATCAGGGCCTCTCCTTCCTCCCTGGCCGCAGAAGCGTCTCTGCCGTCGGGTGCCTGTAGCTCTCAGCCTTAGGGGCCTCCTTTGGTTTCTTCTTCCTGGCCATTTGTTTTCCTCACGGTATCATGATCTTGTAAGATGTGGGGAAATGGGATCTTTTCGCGGTCATGCCATCGACACCTCCGATGGAGGTTGAGATTGCGATTGATATGATTTAGGAAAAATTATCTAAAACCCGTACGTTCGTCAAGGAATTTAAAATGATTCGATCTACCGATAGACAGCGCGTCTCAAATTGGAATGGTAGAAGGAGAGGCATCGGTGAAGGTGGCCCAGGTCAGGATTTTTCCTTGCATGGAATGTGTTTTCTCTCTATTTTCAACTAGCGACGGGCGCCGGTTACGATGAGCGCCTTATTTCTGGTTATCGGGATTCAATGGAGAAATGAAGAAAGCCGCGAAGAAAGAAAAAAGGAAAGGATATAAGAGTCCGAAACAACCGGGGCGAAAATCCCGCCAGGCAGCCCCCCTGTCCCGGGAGGACTTAAACAGGATAGAGTTTTATAGACATGCCATGGCCGTCCTTCCGGAACCGAAGGACAGGCATCCAGGGGTCGTTTTTTTTGTAGAAACCAGCGGACATGAGCCTGCTGAGAGGTTCTGCACCTGTCCTGCTTCCAGAAGACGGACCTGCTCCCATCTCCTCAGGTCTTCGGATTTGATCAGAGCCATTAGCAAAAAAGGGGGACTTGAGGCTATGGAGAAGGATTTCAGGGCGAGTATCTGGTACCGGATAGCCGCCGTTATTGGGGAGGACCCCGGACAGGCCCCCGCCTCTTCGATCACCCTGAAACAGGTCGCTTCCAAAGGGACAAACCTTTTAAAGGTCTGTGACAGAGGGGGTGAGGAGATAATCACCTACCTTTCCGGTGGTCCGGACCTGGGCCGTCTGATAGAGCGGTGTTCAGGAGACATGGATGAGATATCCGGCAATGGGAGGGGCGGTATCCTGAGGAGGCTTGCGTTGCTGACCCTCACGGAAAGTGAACGCATCATGAATGACCGGGGATTCAAGACGCGCAGGCAGGCCTTCGAGGAGAGCTTCTGGTACCGGGTGGCCTATCACGGTTACCGGGAATTTGGATCAGACGGATGCACGGTAAGGCCGGCCATTGAAAAGGCCTCAGGCGCATTTACCGTCACCTTCAGCGATTCAAACGGTGACCCGATCCTTCGTATGGTCATCCCCCGCCAGAAGGTCAAGGGGTTGCTTTCCCGGTCAGTTGAACTCCTTCCCAACAAGCATGGTATAGCGATCCATCCCGTGCCCCTTAAATCCATTTTCAAGATTTCGACAAATACGGAGATGGACCTGGAGGTCCTCCCCATCATCAAACTGATTCAGGAGAACGGGGAGGAGGCCTTTTTTGGGAGAGAGGATCTGGAGCGTTTCCGATACGGGGATCTTGTATATATCGAGGATCTCGGTATCCTGGCGGAACTGGAAAGGCCTGACAGCAGGAGAAAATTCGTATCTCCAAAAAAAATGGTGCTCAAAAGATCTCAGGTCCCACATTTTCTGGATGAATTCGGGGAGGAGATCCGTCAGGGCAAACACCTTGTTGATCCCGGCATGAAGGGCCTTCAGATTTACAGGCGCCCGGATTGTGTCGAGATCAGCCCGGAGGCCATACATCGCGACTGGTGCTGGCTTTCCGTCAAATACGGTTTCGGAGACAGCCGGGTTTCACTTGCCGATATCATCCGTTTCAAACAGAAGGGAGAGCGTTTTTTGGGGATCGAGGAAGGATGGATTGACTGCCAGACCCCCAATCTCTCGGCCCTGGACAGCATGGTTGCCTCATCTGAAGGGGAGGGGCCATCAGACGAAACGGGTCGAGTAAGACTCTCCCGGATGGACCTCTTTCGGGTGATGGCAACCAGTGATCGACCGATCGACGTGGTAGGGGACAATGATCGGGCCGTGCTGCTCAAGAAAATCCTGGCACTGAAGCCGACAGAACCAATGCCGGCGCTTGCGGGCATGAAGGCCCCATTATGGCCCTACCAGCGGATCGGAGTGGATTGGATTCGGTTTCTGTTCGAAAACGGCTTCGGTGGACTCCTGTGTGATGAAATGGGGCTCGGGAAAACACACCAGGCGATGGCGTTCATGCTCTATCTTCGGGAAATGGGGCTCACCAAGGATCCGTTCCTGGTGATCTGTCCCACCACTGTCCTGAGTCACTGGAGCAACAAGATCGGTGAACATGCCCCCGGCCTCAGGACCGTCGTCTATCACGGGGGTCAAAGGGACCTTGAGCTTGCTTTGAAGGACAATGACGTTCTCTTAACCACCTATGGTCTTGCCAGAAGAGACATCGAGGAATTGAAATCCGTTCAATTCGGCTTGGCGGTTCTCGATGAAATCCAGCATATAAAGAATCCTGAAACACTGGGTTATCAGGCAGCCCGTGATATCCGCGCGGAAATGAAGCTGGGCCTTACCGGAACGCCCATTGAAAATACCCTCCAAGAGCTGAAGGCCTTGCTAGATCTGGTCATCCCCGGCTATCTGGGAACGGATGGGGAGTTTGAAAGAAGGTATGTCAGGCCCATCGAGGATGAGCGGGAAGGCCCGGTGCGAAAACAACTGACCCGGTTGATATCTCCTTTCTCCCTGAGGCGCCTCAAAAAGACCGTTTTGGATGACCTGCCCGACAAGATCGAGGACATCCGCTCCTGCCTCCTCTCTGAAGAACAGGTAAAACTTTACAGGGATGCGGTCTCCAACCGGGGAAGGGCGCTTGTAGAGGTTCTCAGGATGGGAGAAGAGCCGGTTCCCTATATGCACATCTTTGCCCT
>JAZDES010000036.1:0-5838 GCA_043808585.1 Pseudomonadota bacterium
GAGGCCTGAGGTCTGCGGAAAGGGAATTTATGAATGTATCCAATATCATTCGACGGCATGTAAAGGAAAACCCTGGTAAGACGGCGATCATCTTTGGCGAACGTCGTATTTCTTACTCTGACCTGGATACCCTGATTAATCGCGCCGCCCTGGGCTTGACGGAATTGGGTCTCAAACAGGGGGATGTGCTATCACTCTTTCTGCCCAGCATCCCTGAACTGATCATCGCCTATATGGGGGCCGCAAGGGCAGGGGTGACGCTCAACCTCGTCAATGCCATGCTCCAGAAGACAGAGGTTTCATATATCCTTAATGATTGCAGTTCAAAGGCCGTGCTTGTGGACTCAAAGAGGCTCTCCATAATAGAATCGGTAATGCCAGAGGTGAGTTCTCTGAGCACCATAATCCTCCTGGAAGAAGAGGAAGGGAAAGATTATCCGGGCTTCAAAACCATGTTGTCAAAGGGAAGTGGGGCGTTTTCCGCGCCGGACACCAAAGGCAGCGACCTCTGCCATTTGATGTACACCTCTGGCACCACGGGCTGGCCCAAAGGAGTCATGGCCACCCATCTCAACATCTGGCACAATTCCACCGAGTTTGGCAAGGTCCATTTCAGAGCAGAAGACACCATCATGGTGGCAACCCCTATCTTTCATTGCTGGGGGCTGGTAAACGGGACATTCGGTATGCTCTCCAGGGGGGGGACTGTGATCACCTTAGAGCGCTTCCATCCTGATAAGGCAATTGATGATATCGAAAGACTGAAACCCACGGTCTTCCAGGGGGTCCCTCCCATGTACAATCTGCTTCTCAGGCAGCCGTACCTTGAAAAAAGGAATATCTCCTCCGTGGTCTTTTGCCTTTCGGCCGCAACCAAGATGCCGGAAAACCTGATCCGCCAGGTAGAGGATAAACTAAAGTGGCGTTATGCAGAGGCATGGGGCCTGACAGAGGTCTCGTGCGTGGGCGCTACCTCACCCTATACCGAGACCAGGATCGGATCCTGCGGAAAGGGCATGGCCGATGCCGTTATGAAAGTGATCGATGAAGAGGGCAATCAGTTGTCCCCGGGCGAGCAGGGGGAGCTTTGTGTCAAGGGGACCTGCGTTACAAACGGCTATCTCAATAAACCGGAGGCCACCCGAGAGAGCTTTGATTCCGAGGGCTGGTTCCACTCCGGGGATATCGCTTACATGGACAAAGACGGTTACGCCTACATAGTGGATCGCAAGAAGGATATGATTAATGTGGGCGGGGAAAAGGTCTTTCCTTCAGAGGTGGAAGATATGATGCTCAGCCACCCTAAGATAAAGGATCTCGTCATTGTCGGAATCCCTGATGATCTGAGGGGCGAGGCCCCCAAGGCCTTTATTCAACTGAAGGAGGGAGAAACGGCCACTTTTGATGAGATCAGGGATTACTGCAGACAGAAGATGGCGCCATATAAGGTGCCGGTAGCGGTCGAGTTCATTGACGAGATCCCGCGCCTTGCCTCAGGAAAGGCCCTGAGACGTCAGTTGAGGGACAGGGAGTGGAAAAAATAGGAATACGGGGTTAAGGCGCAAGACGCAAGGCGTTAGGAGAAATTCCTGGTGGGAATCCTTGTGGATGTCAAGAATTTGATATGAGGAGGTTATTATGGCTTACAAGTACATCCTTTACGAAGAAAAAGAGAGGATTGGGGTGCTCACCCTCAATCGTCCTGAAAAGCGGAATGCCCTCGGCCGTGAGGCCGAAGAAGAAATGATCTCATGCCTAACCGAGGCTGCGGAAAAAAAGAGCGCCAAGGTCATTATCATCAAAGGGGCCGGTCCTGTCTTTTGTTCGGGCCATGACAAGGCCGAAATCCTCGGTCAGGCACTAAATGATGTGCGGCGTCTCTTCCAGACCTGCATCGATTTCTACCTCCTGATGCGATCCGTTCCTCAGCCCATTATTGCTCAGGTCCATGGTATTGCCATGGCAGGGGGGTGCCATCTGGCGGCAGGATGCGATCTGGTGGTTGCTGCTGAAAAAGGTGCCCAGTTTGCCATGACAGGGGTCAAGATCGGTTACAACTGCTCCACACCCACCGTGGCCGTGAGCAGGGCCATCGGCCAGAAAAGGACACTGGAGATGCTTTTTACAGGGAGGTTTATCAGCGCGAAGGAGGCCTTAGAGTGGGGCCTGGTGAATCGGGTGGTTCCTGACGACAGACTGGAAGAGGAGACCTGGAACCTGGCTAAAGAGATTGCCCAGTATAGCATTCATGTCTTGGGCATAGGAAAACGGGTATATTACCAGCAGATTGAAATGGCTGAAGCACAGGCCTATCATTACGCCAAAGAGATGATGGCATCTCAGGCCCTGATGCCGGACGCAATAGAAGGTATGACCGCCATGAATGAGAAGAGGGAACCGGTATGGCCTGAGAGATGATCCCTTGTTCTGGGCCGGCCTATTTCAGCGGGGCCCGCTGCGAATGAGATTGGCCTCCAGCCTCGGGTAAATAAAGGGGTTAGCTGGTGTGCTGTCAGCGGGAATCCAGACCGGATTCCCGCTGACAAGACTTGTTTCAGCCTCAGTTGGCATCCTGCGGGAGAATTCTCAGGTCTTCTTTGACCGAGCAACTGATCGTGCCATTCTGTCCAATTTGAAGATGGTATTAAATTCCATGTTCTTGCTTATCCATAGCTTCTTATTTATGACTGAGTCCGTGATGGCGCCCCTGTATGCAAGCCCATCAAGCAGCGTTCGAGGGTCTTCACATACCATGACAAAATCGGGGGAGGTAAGGTCCTTCTCCTCTACTCTGATATCTCCGTCATCAATGATGATGGTAAACCTGCCGCCTCGTGTCTTAACAAGGATATCCCTCTTCCAGCCTGCAATGTCTTTTCGGGCCCGTTCATTGGCATTCATCTCCTCCACGATGGATGTTATCCCTCCTAAGGTCTCCTTAAATAGGGCAATATCCTCGTGAGATGCCTCGGGCAGGTCAGGCTCCACCGGAGACTCCCAGTCGATCTCGGATTCCTGGAGACCTTTTCTCTGAAGCTGTTCAGGCGTGAGTTCTGATGCGGGCACGCAGAACACATCCGTCATCTCTCCTATCCGACGATCCCTGAAGACCAGCTTCACCTCTGTTCCTCTGGTGATGATCCCGGGCACCAGGATGCCGGTAGTGGTATAGAGGTTGACGCTCAGGGCCGTATCAGTCCCTTTGAATATGACCCGCCCCCTTCCATAGGGTGCCATGTCCTGGAAGAGGGACGTGGCAAAATAGGTGATGGGAGGGGTGCTGTTCATTACCCCGACCTGCTCAACCTCAATCAGTTCCGTTGGTGCAAAATTACAGTCCGGGCAACGGGTCAGAAAAGGCGGAACTCTTACCAGTCCGCATTCTGAGCACTTGCATCCAAGAAGCCTTTTCTCATCTCTGAGGGCGATGAAAAAGGGCGAGAGCTCCCCTTTGCTCCTCCGATAGAAGGTGTACATGGCGTCATTGGCAATGAGGTAATCCTTGCCTTCAATGCTTTGTATGTAAGAGCCAACATCAGGAATATACTTTGAAGGAATAACCTTTTCTTTTTGTGCGTCCATAGCCTTTCCTCCTCCCTCTATTCATGCTCCAGGATCAGACATGCCGTATATTGAGCAATGGTGCTGCCGGTTCCATGAACCAGGGCCGTCTTAAGCCCCCTGTTGATCAGTTCGTTACGGGCCGACCAGGCGGACATGATATTGCTGGCCCCAACTGCATGTCCGCAATAGATCAGCCCCCCACAGGGATTCACCAAGTATTTTCCGCCAGGGGTCATGAGGCCCTCTTCTATCAGAGAGTCGGCTTTACCCAGGGGAACGAGCCCAAACTCGGCCATGCTTATTTCCAGCTGATGTACAAAGGCATCGTGCAGTTCTACGATCTGGATAGATTCTGTGGGATCCTTGATGCCGGCCATCTCATAGGCACGCCGAGAGGCATAGTAATCGGACATGATTCGGGACATGTCTTTCTGGTTTTTGCCCGCAAAGGAATGCTCGTTTGCCTCGCCCACACCGGTGATCCATACTACGGGTTTACCGGTATTCCTGGAGATCGCCTTTGCCGTCTCCTCCTCTGCCATAATCAGCGCGGCCGCCCCCTCGGTGTAAACACAGATCTCCAGCTCTCTGAAGGGATATACCACCAGTCTTGAGTTCAGCACCTCTTCCGGTGTCACCTGGTCGAACTGCCTCTGGGCGTATTTGTTGCCTCTCACCTGCTGGCTCAACTGGGATGAGATTTGGGCCGTTATCTCCGGCTTTAGATCTCCAGGGTATTCGTCCATATACCCCAGGACCACCTCAGCATAACTGTCTGACGCCGACCATCCTATGGGCTGTTCAAAGAAACTATCCCCTGACCATCCGATCGATTTAATGACCTCAGGCGTGGCCGACATGGACAAAAAATCAAAGCAGTCGGTAGCCTTTTCTACCCCAAGGACAAGGGCAGTCTTGAACCTCCCGGCGGCCAGGTAGGCGTGGGCCGCGGACATGGTGTAGGCCCCTGTGGCACCGCCCGTGGTGATCCGGATCCCAAATTTGTTTTGCATGCCGCAGAGGCCATGAATGGCGTGCTCAGGAATGGCGGTCCTCTCAAAGATGTCGTTATAAATCCCGTAGAAGGCCGCATCTACCTCCTGGATTGCGATTTGGGCATCCATCACCGCCTCGCGCGTGGCCATCTGGGCCAGTTCATAATAGGTCTTCTCTCGCCAGGCGCCTTTAAAAGGAGTGACTGCTGCACCAATAATCCCAACGCGTTTCGACATAGGCCTGTTCCTCCTCTCTAATCATCCGCCCCTATCGTTCGTGAGGGCGTTTTAGATCCGCTAATGCAGATAACACCAATTGAAGGAAGGGTCAAACCCAATCTTGAGTCACAGTGATGACAGTTTTACGGAATCGGCGGGAATGTACGGGCTTCAAATGAGAATCTCACAAGAGGGTGGGACGGGGCGGGCACTCGTCTGGCCCTATCAGGGGAACCAGGGGGCTTGCGCGGATACGCATAAAGTGCTCTAGAATCAACGTCTCTTACTCAACAGATTATTTTATCAAGTCTATCTCCTGCAGCTGGGACTGCAGCGTCTATAACCTGGTTGCAGCCGAGTTTTTAGGGGTGCGTCACTGGAGCCGGGAGAGGGCAGCCCGCCGGGCCAAGGAAGGGAACGGGGCTAAAAAGGTCAAGGTAGTGAAGTCGAAGTTTATGACGCAGGCATTAGGCGTAAGGCGCAAGGCGCGAGGCATAAGGCAAAAAACCTAATGCCTAGAGCCTAAAGCCTATGCATGGAGCAAAGCGACTATGAGACTTAGCGGTTTAGGGGCCATTTCGACGTATGTCAACCGGAGCGTGCCCACGGTCCTTGACTGGATAAAGAACCTGGGAATGCCAGCCAAAAAGCTCGGTGGTATCTGGGAGTCGGATACAGCGCTGATTGATAACTGGCACAAAGAGGAGATCCTGCGGACTAAAACCAAACCTCCAAATGGAAGACGAATTGGAACCCGAAAAGGCTACAGACCTTGATATATACCGACTAGCGTGCCCCAGACACTCCCAAAGCAGTTCTTGCTCTCCATATCCATACCACATGCATACAATTTTGCCCTTCCTCTGGTAAGTGATCACAGATTCTCAAACCCACACATTCAATAACATATCAACACTTGACATTCAGCAGATTCCTAAATCCGAAATCCAATAATCTTCTAATTCTCTGACCTGATGCAATTAGAACAAATCAAGAGGGCTTTTCACACTTTTTTGAATTCAAGTAGTTGAGAAACTCTTTCATTCTTCCCTCCTTTTTT
>JAZDES010000037.1:0-24397 GCA_043808585.1 Pseudomonadota bacterium
TTCCCTCTACACCTTCACTGTCAGCGTCTTCAGCGGAATAAAAGCCCCCTTCCGGCGCAGTCATGTCCCGCAGAACATAGGTAAAGATCTCATTGGCCGTGGTCCCATAAATCTCTTTGCCTGAGGCCTGAAAGGCATCTGTGTAGGCCATGGCCAGCAAGGCCTGGTCATAAAGCATCTTTTCAAAGTGAGGCACAAGCCATTTCCTGTCCGTGGAATAGCGGTGAAAGCCATAACCGATCTGATCATATACCCCGCCCATGCGTATCTGCTGAAGCGTCTTTTCCACCATGGCCAGCGCTTTTTCATCCCCGGTTCGCTTCCAGTAGCGTAGTATGAAAAGGAGATTGCTCGGGGTTGGGAATTTCGGAGCGTCGCTAAATCCTCCATACTCTTTTTCAAAGCGCCGGGCCAGTTCCTGGTAACCCTTATCCAGTACCGATCGATCCAGGTCTTTCCCTGGTGCGACTTTTTCTACATCCCGAAGGAGACCGGAAATCTCTGCCGCAGATCTCAAGGCCTCATCTCGACGAGTGGCCCAGACCTCTCTGACGCTGGGCATGAGTTCCATCATTCCTCTGCGGCCGAATCGACTGGCTTTCGGGATATAGGTTGCAGCAAAAAAAGGCCTCTTATCCGGCGTCATAATGATAGTCAAAGGCCATCCCCCGTTTCCCGTCAGCATCTGGCATACAGTCATGTAAACATGATCCAGGTCTGGCCTTTCTTCCCGGTCGACTTTTATCGAGACAAAAACCTCATTCATAAGCCGCGCCACCTCCGAATCCTCAAAGGATTCCCTCTCCATGACATGACACCAGTGGCAGGTGGAGTAACCGATGGATAAAAAAATGGGCTTTCCTTCTTTGGCGGCCTTGTTGAAGGCCTCCTCGGCCCACGGATACCAGTCAACGGGGTTGTATGCGTGCTGTAGCAGATACGGGCTCTTTTCTGAGATCAATCTGTTTGCCTTCTTCCCTTGCATCTTGGTCTCCTTTCATGAAGGAACGGAGTTTATTCCTGCAATTAGAGTCATTGCTAACCTAAAAATAGGCACTGAGATCCATTTGGCAATGAAATGTTGGAAATGGCTAGTCCGCCCCCCCCTATTTGAGGCCTCAGCTATCCGGCCAACTCACTGCTGAAACTATTGCGAAAAGAGCGTCCTGTTATGGGGAGATCATCGGTTTTCTTTTTGTCTGGTCTTCTAGCCTTGCCCCTTTGCTGGTGCGGCGGACTCAGATATTCCCATGTGACCGCTGAGGGCAAAGACTATCTTCCGAAACGGGTCTGTCTGCTGCCTGCCGATGTAGGCCCTTACGAAGAGGCAAGGGGGGGTATAATCGATGAGGTGGTTGCCGGGGTTGTGGTCAAGAAGGGCTGGTTTTCTGATGTGATAGCAGGGGAAACCATGAATCGGCTGTTTGCATTCAACGAGGATTTAAGGAAGGGTGTAATGGAGAATCACCCTCCTGCCGACCTGTCATGGGATGATTCTTCGCCTGTGTCAGAGTCTAACAAATCTAATAACCTTAGAGACACCTTTTTCTTCAGTTCGGCAACTGTCTTGTCAAACAATAGCTGATCCTCTTGCATGATATGCTGAGCTTCACGAATACTTAGCGATGCCCCCACTATATGCCCTCCCGAAATCTTAAGCGTTGTCTTACCCTTATTTATGCAAGATTTATGCAAGTTCAGTCCTCTGAATCGGCACACAAGAAATTATAGGAAAAATCAGCATGTTAACCAAACAAAAAAGGAGTCTCCCCAAAAGACATTGTGTAAAAAAAGAGTCGCACTGTCTTATAGTCAACACAATTACCTGGCCCAACCTGCCCGGGAACCCCCAATGCATGATCGGCCTTCACTGGCCATGGTTCTATCTTTGTTGACAGGACCTGTCCTAGCTGTTAGTACAGCCTTGAAACCCAGCCAGAGAAACAAGCACGGGTATTAGATATGAGCCAGGGCAAGATAGTAGAATACATTGAACAGGGGAAGCTTGTCTGCACACTTTGCATACAGGATAAGGGCAATAAGCTGCTCCTGCTGACACAATCAAACCGCCAGGTCAATATATCGCCCAAGAGAGCGGTTCTCATCACAGGTTCTGCAGTGGATATATCCAGGCCAAGGGAAGTTCTGCTGGAAACCCTGAGGCACACGGAAGAGGTTAGAAACAAACTCAAGAGCCAGGTTGACGTCCAGGAGCTTTGGGAACTGGTCAAAGACGAAAAGGAGAGCTTCGACCATAGATATCTTGCTCAATTGGTTTTTGGCAAGGCCGCAAATGACAACCATCTCTCGGCTTTGGTGAGGGTCCTTTTCGAAGACCGCCTGCATTTCAGGATGAAAGACGGACTATTCCTCCCAAATACCGACGAAAGAGTTGAGCAGATCGCTAGACAGAGAGAGGAAGAGTCCCAGAAGGAAGAAAGGCTCAGGGATGGAAGCCTCTGGCTCAAGGCGGTATGGCAAGGCAGAGAATCTGAGGGCCCATCGTGCAAGGAACATATAATTGCTACCCTTATCCGGCTGGCCCTGCACGGAAACGAGGCATCTGATTTCAAGTATGGCAAGGAGTTACTCTCAAGGGCTGGCCTCTCCGACATACACAGTTCCAGAAGGTTACTCTTCAAGCTTGGCATATGGGAAAAGGATGAGAACCTCGACCTCCTTAGATTAGGGATTGAAACCTCCTTTACCAAGAGACAAATGGAGGAGTCGGCCCGTCTGGCAACTCAAGGGATCTCTTTTGAAGGACGTGAGGATTTGAGGGGCTTACCCATCATGACGATTGACGGGCCGCTGACCCGTGACTACGACGACGCATTGAGCCTTGAAACGGCCGGTGAAACCCTTGAGCTGGGAATACACATTGCAGACGTATCCGGGGTCATTTTGAAGGGGAACGTCCTTGACCTGGCAGCAGCGCAAAGGAGCTCATCCCTCTATCTTCCGCGAAGACAAATCCCCATGTTCCCTCCGGACCTATCCCAGCGGAGCCTATGCCTGCTACAAGGATACGACCGCCAGGCCATCTCGCTCCTGGCCAGGTTTGACAAGATCGGCACTCTGCTTGACTACCGCTTTGTGCCAAGTGTGATCAGGGTCCACCAACAACTAATCTATGATGACGTTAATGAAGCCCTGATTACTGATGGCCTTTTCGAAGAAATGTATAGGCTCTGCCAGCTACTGCGCCAAAAAAGGGTAGCCAAGGGTGCGCTCAGCCTCTCACTTCCCGAGGTAGAGGTGAAGTTCAATGCAGACTCGTCACTCTCCCTGGAATTAGTTGACCAGAACACCCCATCAAGGATCATAGTGTCGGAGTTTATGATCCTTTATAACTGGTTAGCGGCTAGTTTTTGCAATGAGAATAAACTCCCCATTCTATTCAGGACCCAGCAAGAACCGGCTGAAAGATTGGATGCCCAGGAAAAGGAATACATCTATTATGTCTTTCAGCAGCGCCGAAAGCTAAATCCCGTCTACATCGATTCAGCCCCCAGTCCTCACTGTGGATTGGGCCTAGACGTATATACCCAGGCAACCTCTCCCATTAGGAGATACCTTGATCTCGTGGTCCAGCGTCAGATCAGCAGTTTTCTCATGGGAAAGGGGCCAATTTATGATGAGGAAAGCCTTGGAGAGATAAGGACCTCTGTTGAGCCTGTAATGAAGGATCTTGCCATGGTAAATCGGAACCGCATCCGCTATTGGACCCTGAAATTCCTCGGGCAGCGTCTGAGGGAAAGATACAGGGCCATTGTCCTTGACGAACTCAAGAACAAATACCGAATCGTGTTGAAAGACTTTCTCATTCTGGCGGAAGTAAAGCGCCAAAATGGAGTCATTGTCAGTCCGGGGCAGGAGATCTTAGTGGAAGTGAAAAAGAGTCATCCGTGGGAAGATCTGCTGGAACTCGAATACGTCGCCGCATGATCTCATTCAGGAGATATGCTACAGGGTAGATTTCGGGTGGCCTATATATCAGGCCCAAATACCCTCTTGTAGATATCGTCCACGTACTTTAGATGATAGTTAAGGTCAAAGATATCTTCGATTTCTTTGGTGCCAAGGTATTCTCCGATCTCAACATCTTCCATGATTAGCTGTTTGAATTCCTGACCTCTATCCCATACCTTCATGGCATTTCTCTGGACCATCACATAGGCCTTCTGTCTCTCAACACCCTTTTCCGCCAGTTTCGTAAGGACTTGTTGGGAAAAGATCAACCCCTTTGTTTCTTGCAGGTTCTTTGTCATCCTTTCTGGATGGACCACCAGATCTCTAATTATCGCTGTCAAGCGATGAAGCATGAAATCGATAAGAATTGTGCTGTCAGGGCCAATCACCCGTTCCACCGAAGAATGACTTATGTCTCTCTCATGCCACAGTGCCATATTTTCCATGGCCGCCAGGGAATTGGATCGAACCAGACGAGCCAGACCCGAGATGTTTTCGCATCCAATAGGGTTCTTCTTGTGGGGCATGGCTGAGGAACCCTTTTGCCCCTTTGAAAAGGCCTCTTCTGCCTCCAGGACCTCTGTCCTCTGCAGATGCCGTATCTCAACTGCAATCTTTTCCAGGGTACCCGCCAGTATCGCAAGGTTTGTGAAGTACTGGGCGTGGCGATCTCGCTGGACGATCTGGGTGGATATCTCTGCCGGCTTAAGGCCCAGTTTTTTACAGGTAAGGGACTCAATCCTGGGGGAGACATTGGCAAATGTCCCTACTGCACCCGAGAGCTTCCCGTAGCTGATTACATCTCGGGCCTCCTGCAGACGTCTCAGGTTCCGGAGCATCTCAGAGTACCACACCGCCAGCTTCAGACCAAAGGTTATGGGCTCTGCATGTATACCGTGAGATCTGCCAATCATGACGGTATACTTATGTTCCACGGCCCTTTCCTTTAAGACGGCTATGAACTTCCCAACATCGCCGACAATCAAATCCATGGCCTCCTTGAGGAGAAGAGCAAAACTCGTATCCAGGATGTCCGATGAGGTCAGTCCCAGGTGGATGTAGCGAGAATCTGGGCCCACTTTTTCGGCTATGTTAGTCAAAAAGGCAATTACATCGTGCTTTGTCTCCTCCTCTATCTCGAGGATGCGCTCCACTGAAAATCCGGCCCTTTTTTTGATGTTTTGGAGGGCCTCCAGCGGGATCAGGCCTTCCTTTGCCATGGCCTCGCAGGCTGCAATTTCGACCTCGAGCCACTTTGCATAGCGATTCTCTGCCTCCCATATGCGCCCCATTTCAGGACGTGTGTAACGTTCGATCATTTCGTCACTTCCTCGATACCACCGGCCTTTAGAGCCGTTTAAAGACTGCAAAGATTGTAACACCTCAATAAGTAGCGGTTTGGCCCCTGGATTCCCGCCTACGCGGGAATGACGAAATAAGGTAAGTATCTGTCATTCCCGCGAAAGCGGGGATCCAGAAACCGGCTCTAGCAAATCATTCACCCCTATTTATTGAGAAGATACCAAAGATTGCCAAATTTCAAGTTACGTCCGTAGCAAGCTCCTTATGCCTTATCCAAGGGGGTGAATATAAACCCAAGAATGTTTTTCCGTACGCGCAAGATCCTCATGCGACTAGATTATCCCTTGCAAAACCAGGCCAAGCGTAAGTAATAGGCCATGGGCTATCAGTGTTTGAATAGTAAGTGCCTGTGCAGGTACAACACCCTCGTGGGAGAGATATTCCCTCCATAAGATCCTCATTGCCTTGAATGCCAGGGGAAAGGCTATAAAGGAGAGCATGATCCAGTAGGAAAACCCCACGATCCCGACCAGGAGAATAACAACAATAAATGCCAGTGACATTATGAGACAATATAGGTACTTCGAGACATCCGGACCCCATCTTACCACCAGGTTTCTCTTGCCCGCCTTCCGATCGGCCTCGTAGTCTGGGAATTGATTAATCCAGATGACTCCTGCAATGAAAAAACCTTGGGGAGCCCCCAGGGCAAAGGCCGGCCAACTCAAGTTCCCTGACATCACATAGTAGGTTCCCAGCGTAATGAGTGGGCCAAATGCAAAAAAGATCAAGACCTCTCCCCAACCTCGAGACATAAGCTGAATAGGGGTGGCTGAATAGGCCCATCCGGCCAGGATACCTAAGAGTCCAATTGCCAGGACAAGGGGTCTACCCATGGACAACAGCAATATACCAGCTGCTGAACCGATGGAAAAGAAAATAAGGGCCATGAAAAGGACCACCCAGGGCGCAATTTCCCCTTCTTGAATCACACGACTCCCGCCGCTGAAAGGGGTCAACCGCAGATTGATCGGATCGCTTCCCCTGGCATCGTAATAGTCATTTAAAAGGTTTGCACCTAGATGCAGCGCTGCAATGCCCAGGGACGTGATCAAAAAGAACCTGATAGAAAAAACTCCTTCCCCAAAGGCAAATGCAGATGCGATCACCACCGGCACCAGAGAGCCTGCAAGAAATGGTGCCCTGAGGGCCTTTACATAAATATTCATGGTTGAAAATATTTGGATTCTATAGTTTATTTGCACCCTATTCCGGTAGATAAGGTATCTGACTTACCAGAATACCGGCTTTGTTTCAACCCATTATAGCGGTCTGGACCAAGAGCGCGAGTGCCGTCGCTCTAACAAGAAAGGGGGCGCCTTAATAAGGCCATGGATTCTCGACAGGTTCAAAACGAATACGACCAGAGGCAGAACAACGGAACCGAGAGCTTTCGCTCACAACTGGGGCCGCTCCTCTTTCTGACATGGATCTTTTTCCTCAACTTCACCGGTCGAATCATTTTCTCACCGCTGATGCCCGCCATAGAAGCTGACCTGGGGCTGGACCATGCCGAGGCCGGGTCACTCTTTCTTTTGATTTCTATAGGCTACTTTGTCTCGCTTTCAGGATCCGGGTTTCTTTCCTCCCGCATAAACCACAGGAAATCCATTATCATCTCGGCAATCGCAGTTGGTGCTGCGCTTCTGGGTGTGGCCTCCTGTGGCGGTCTGTGGTCAATGCGCATTTCCCTCCTCCTGGTCGGGCTATCGGCGGGGATCTATTTTCCTTCAGGCATTGCAACTGTAACCTCACTAAGCCACCCCAGACACTGGGGTAAGGCCCTGGCAATCCATGAACTGGCGCCAAACATGGGTTTTGTGGCGGCACCGCTGGTCTCCGAGGCGCTAATGCTTTGGTTTTCGTGGCGAGGTGTCCTAGCATTCCTGGGGTGTGGCTCTCTGGTGGCCGGAATCGCCTTTGCCCGGCTGGGTAAGGGGGGTGATTTTCCGGGCGAATCCCCCAGCCTTGGATCTTCACGTGCCCTCTTTTCGAGACCCGATTTCTGGATTATGATCATCCTTTTCAGCCTGGGTATTAGCGGCACCCTGGGAGTGTATTCCATGCTCCCCCTCTATTTGGTCGTTGGACACGGTATGGATCGCCACTGGGCCAACACCCTCGTAGCACTCTCACGGATCTCAGGGCTTGTGATGGTGTTCTTGTCCGGATTGACCACAGATCGTTTTGGCCCGAGACGAACCCTGAGTGGAGTCTTCCTGCTCTCTGGATTGATGACGGTCTTTCTGGGGGCTGCCTCAGGCGCCTGGATCGTGATCATCGTTTTCCTGCAGCCGGTGATTGCTGCCTGTTTTTTTCCGCCCGGGCTGGCCGTCCTATCTTCCATAGGCCCTTCCGGGATCAGAAATGTAGCTATTTCGCTAACCATTCCCATTGCCTTTATCCTGGGGGCCGGAGCCGTTCCCATGGGAATAGGTTTCATGGGTGATGCGGGCTCTTTTTCACATGGATTTATCCTTGCGGGGGCACTGATTTTTATGGGCTCACTATTGTCAATGCGTCTAAAACAATCGCCTAGACGAGCTTAGGATGAGTCACCACCCCTGGAGAGGGCACTCTTCGCAAAGCGGTCTTCTCCGACAATAATTCTTGCCTGTTTTTACAATAAGGGCATGAAACTCGTTGAACAGGCCGACATCAACCGGCAGATGGTCCATAAACAGATCCTGCAACTCATAATAGCCCGCCTCTTCTCCTGTCATAGCATGGCGAACCAGAATTCGGTGAGTGTAGGCATCAATTACAAAAACGGGTCGACGGGCCGCGTAAAGCAGGATGCTGTCTGCGGTCTCCGGTCCAACACCTTTTACGGAGAGAAGGCCCTCCCGCAGTCTTTCTGTATCATCTTTCAGGAATAGAAAGAGATCGGCCTCGTATTGTTCAATAATAAATTGAATCAGGTTCTTCAATCGCTTGGCCTTTATGTTAAAATACCCTGCTGGTCGGATCGCCTCTGCCAGATCAACCGCCGGAAGCGAGCCAAGGGCTTTAACAGAGAGAACCCCCCTCTTCTTCAAATTATCAATCGCCTTTTCTACATTCTTCCAGTTTGTATTCTGGGTCAAGACCGCGCCCACCATCATCTCAAGTTCCGTCTCAGCCGGCCACCAGTTTTGGGGCCCAAAGTGACCCGACAACAGCTCGAACATCTCGAAAAGCCTCTGACCGGCTAGGCTGTGAATTTCTGCCTTCAACCTAAAAACCTTTGACGAGAAATGGAATCATTTCTTTCTTGCCAATTCTGATTTGAACTCCTTTGCAACGATATATCCATAAAGTTTGGGCATGAGGCGGTTGATCCAATAGGCGAGCTTACCCATTGAGGTTGGAACGACTAAATCCTTTTTCTTGCCAGCGCCTCTGAATACCGCCTCAGCCACGCTCTCCGGAGACGCAACCTTGCCCATTGTGGATTGTGGGTGCGTCGTGATGTTCCCATTTCCCCCGAGCGCATGTTTCTGTAAATTTGTCTCCACAAAAGAGGGGCATACCATCATGACGTGCACGCCATGCCGATCGCCCTTCCAATCCCGCTGGCACCTCCTGTGACCACAACCACTTTATCTTTGAAGCCGACTTTTTTCATGAATTGTCTTGGGCTAGGCTCTTAAGGCCATTGCCGACCTGGCCCGACGTCTCATTAAGGGTAACCCGTTATACCTCTGCAGGCAGCGGCCGGCGCGTGAAGATATAGGCCGCTGCAAGACCGGAAATGATGTGCCAGATGCCCCACCAGGCTACAATAATGGCCATGCCCCCGAGGCCGTCAAAGAAGTTGAAGACCAGCACGAGCCCCAGGGCTGAATTCTGGATACCCACCTCTATGGAGACAGCTCGAGTGTCCATTTCATTCAGCCGAAATAATCTGCCGGACCAGTAGCCCAGGTTCAGTGCCATTGCGTTATGAAGGAAAACGATAAATGCCACCAGGCCAACAGCCCTCAAAAAGATCGACCAATTGGCGGCAAGGGCGCCACAGACAATGGCAATAAAAAAAAACAGCGAAAATACCCTGAAGGGACGGCGTATCCTGTCCGCAAGCGAAGGAAATCTGTGGGAAAGCCACATACCGATAATAAGCGGGATCCCGAGGATGATGAAAATCGTTACAAACACGTCCACTGGACTCAGATTCACACTGTGTAGAATTTGTGCCGTCTCATTGCGAAGGCTGCCCCAGAATGCCAAATTGAGCGGGGTCATGATTATGGCGGCGGCTGTGGACACAGCGGTCATGCTGATAGATATGGCACAGTTGCCCTTGGCCAGATAGGTGATGATATTGGAGAGGTTTCCGCCCGGACAGGCAGCTACGAGGATCATTCCAAGGGCCATGGACGGCTGTGGTCTGATTATGAGCGTCAAAAGGAATGTAAAGGCTGGGAGAAGGATGAACTGGGCCCCCAAGCCGATTGCCGGGGCCTTGGGGGAGAGAAAAATCCTCTTAAAATCCTCCACCTTCAGATCAAGCGCCACCCCCAGCATCATCAGTCCAATGGCAGCGTTGATGACAAGAAGCCCCTGGGGATTGAAATTGAGCCGGATTTGGTCAATAACCGCAGAATCCATATCATCTTCCTCACATATATCCTATGCTATGCCTTATACGCACCCAGATTTGCCAGGGCAATACTCCCGGGACTTACCGTGGTAGGATCCGTCATGACATTAATGCAGGCTGGTTTTCCGCATGTAAAGGCCTCATCGAGGGCAGGCTTGATCTCTTCCGGCCTTTCCACATACAGGCCTTTTCCCCCGAGGGCCTCCACTAGTCTTTCGTATCTCACCTTACCGATTTGAGTCCCCGTTTCGATGGCATGCCCGATCCTCAATTCCTGGCTATGCCTGATCATGCCCCATCCTAAGTCATTGTTGATGACCACGACAATGGGCAATTCCTTCCGGACTGACGTCTCAAACTCCATGAAATTAAAGCCCACCGAACCATCCCCGGTGATCAAACAGACCCGTTTGTCCGGATTCATCAGCTTGGCCGTGTTGGCATAAGGGATTCCCACCCCGAGGCATCCATACAGTCCGGCATCGAGATAATGACCGGCCTTTCTGATGGTCCTGGTCATACCCATCCAGATCTGTGTATCTCCGCCATCCGCTATCACGATATCTTCGTCTTGGTTCATGAAATCATCGATCTCTCTTGCAAGCCTCAGCGGATGGATTGGTATGTTTTCGCTTTTCCAGTCTGGAATTGTCGGAGATTTTCCGTCTTTTTCCGCCTGCCTGAGTTCTGTTATCCATTGCGTAAATCGACCCTTGAGAGTTCTGAAGGTCTCTTCTCGATCAATTAATTTATTGCATGCCCTAAGCAACCCCCTGACGTCACTAACGATAGGCAGGGCGACCGAACGATTTCTGCCTATCTCCTCGGCTTGTATATCAACATGAATGATTTTTGCATCTTTTTTAAAAAGCTCACCGAATATATAATAGAGGCTCATTCGAGTCCCCAAAAAAACGACCAAATCGGCGCTCATATTGGCAAACAGGGCAGCCCCCGGCCGGATGGCCAGTGAGGATGCAAAGCAAAGAGGATGGGTGTCTGGAACGGTTCCGCGGCCGAGGGCAGATGTAAAGACGGGCACCCCGGTTTTCTCGACGAACTCGATTAACGCGTTGCCTCCATCAGCATACCATGTGCCGCTTCCCGCGATCACAACCGGTTTTTCAGAGCGCTCGAGCATCTCAAGGAGCTCCCTGGCCTTTTCCGGATCAACCGGGCTCGATTCGACCACCGTATGCGGTTTCTTAACGGCTTCAGGGTTGACCTCATTGTTCAGCACGTCCACTGGCAGTTCCAGGTACACAGGCCCTCGACGTCCGCTGTTGGCAGTCCGAAAGGCCAGGTCCATAAACTCCGGGATGCGTTCCGGCTTGTTGCACACCAGTGCCTTTTTTACCATGGCCTCAATAACAGGCGCCTGGCGCATATCCTGCAAGTCAAGTCTTTCTATGGACTCTATCCCCACACATCCTGAAATCAGGATCAAAGGCGAATTTGCAAGCCGCGCATTTGCTACGGCCGATAAGGCATTGGTAAATCCTGGTCCTGCCGTGACCATGGCAATCCCCGGTCTTCGCATCATTCGGCCATATGCCTCGGCCATGAACACCGCCCCTTGCTCGTGACGGGTGTCAAAAAGAGTTATGCTGGACCCTTCCAGGTATTGGTATATGGGTGTAATATGTCCCCCACTCAGGGTAAAGACATATTGAACCCCCTTTTCAACGAGAGCTTGCGCTGCCAGCTCCGCCCCTGTAATCGTTCCCATTTCTCCCTCCGCATTTAAGAAAATATCCCATCGCAATCGTAACTTGAAAGTCCAAAGTTCTTTATAACACATTGATTTTAAACGAATTACTGCCTTGACCAACTGTCATTCCCGCAAAGGCGGGAATCCAGAAAAATCAATGGGTTATGGATTCGTGCCCCTGATCCTGTATTTTCCTGTCTTTCTGGTGCCTTTCAATCGACAATAGTCAATCTTCAATCCTATAGCTCCATCAACTGACCGCCGTTTATGTTCAATGCCTGGCCGGTGATATAGGACGATTGGTCTGAGGCCAGAAAGGCAACCAGATTGGCCACCTCCTCGACGGTACCGAGGCGCCCCACGGGGATCTCCTTACATTTCTCCTCTATTCTCTCCTCAGGTGTCGAGCTCAAGAAATGCGCTTCCAGATCAAAGCGCCATTTGGTGAAATCGGTCTGTATAACACCGGGACAAATGGCATTAACACGTATTCCGGCCCCCGCCAGCTCAAGCGCCATAACCTTCGTCATCATGATTAGCCCCGCCTTGGAAACGGCGTATGCCCCATTGAAAAGCGGGGGTTTTTTCCCGGCCTGCGATGCCACATTTATGATACTCCCAGGTCTTCCCATCATCAAAGGGACAGTCGCCTTGGAAACCCTGAAGGCCCCGTTCAGATTCACATCTATTGTCCTGAGCCAGGCCTCTTCATCATATGCATGAACCGCATTCGGAACACCGAAAACAGATCCAGCGTTATTGCACACTATATCCAGGTGTCCAAACCTATCTGTCACCACTCGACCCATCTCTTCCACTGATCCGCTCCTCATTACATCCAAATCAACGGCGAGGGTCTCGATCCCAAACGACTCTTTCAACCCTTCAGCCAGTCCTGCCAGTTCATTCCACTCCTGGGTAATCAAGGGGTTGTCTTCGCCCTCTTTTTTCACAAGATCGGCGATTATGATATTTGATCCATTTTCAGCCAGTTTTCTCGCAATGGCATACCCGATCCCGGTTTTCTTCCCAGCCCCTGTTATAAGGGCTGCCTTTCCCTTTAGATCTCGGTACATGATCCCCTCTCTCCAGTTCACCCTTGTTGGCGTCTATAAGTGGCAGGGCGCCCGGCCCCCTATTGCCCCCCATATCTTCTTAGTCCATGGGCCTTTGAGCCAATGTAGGGTACTGATACTAGGATATCACCACTTTTTCAATAAGGAATCTTAACCAGCCCTAAACCTTCATCCCCATATCGCGGCTTTACCAGCCTTCTATGGCTGACATTTGTACTGCAAAGAATTCGAGCAGCAGCCCTTTCGCGGGCTAGATCCCGGTTGCTTGACGCAAGCCCTTGCTTTGCTCCGGTCCATGATAAACCCGCTCTTATTGGCGGATTGGCCGTGTCATCTCCTCTGGATTGCTGGATTATCCATATACTTTATGTTATTTTCTGTCTGTGAACCAGGGGCGGCCATAAGGTGAAGTAGCCATGTTATGGAAACTCATAGGGAATCTGGATCAACATGACCCCTGCAATCAACGCGGCCAGAAAGGCAAAGGTAAATTTTACCCTCCACAGGTATAGCCATAACCCTTCTGCTGATTCCTACGGCGAGGAGGCCGCCATAGCCCTGGGAGTCGCAGCAGAAAGAGTATTCAAAACCCTCGTCACTTCGCTGGACGGCAAGAAGGACCTGCTGGCGGTGGCGATTGTTCCGGTATCAAAGCGATTAAACTTGAAGGTCCTTGCATCATTTTATGGCGTAAGAAAGGTGAGTATGGCATATGGGAAAGATGCGGAACGGGCCACTGGATATGTCATTGGCGGCATCAGCCCTTTGGGAGAGCGGAAGCAACTGCCCATGGTTCTGGACGAGTCTGCCCTGAAGTATCATTCCATATATGTGAGCGCTGGTAAGCGGGGGCTGCAAATTGAGCTGTCTCCCATTGACCTCCTTAGAATCACCGGGGCTAAGACAGGAGCTATTGGCAGGTGAATACAGCATAGGGTGATCTGTTATCATACCGCTCCCGGAGTTGACATTTGTTGAAAACCCCTTGCGAGATCGGGGTTGACTCACAAGGTCGATTCACCTAAAATTAGGGGAAAATGCCCTGTTGATTTATTTGACACGATCTCTTAACCCTGGGCTCAAAAGAGGATATCCTTTCTCTAAAACACAAAATTGGTGGAGAGCATAAAATGAAAAAACTCCTCTCGCTCATTCTTATAGCCATTCTCCTATCACAGGGATGTTCGGCCTATATCGTCCATAAAAGAAACGAGAAAAGGAATCAAATTGACTCAAAACTAAGCATTGGGACGCCTAGATCAGAAATATTAGACCTGCTTGGGGAGCCTGTCAGGAAAGATGAGGAATTAATTGACCTATACTCCGTATGTGTACCCAGATACGAAAATCCCGAATATAATCTGTTGCTGGATATAGTATTTATCGGTTTTTGGGAAATTTGGGCTGTACCTTATGAACTTTCCGTACCGTGCGATTATAAGAGGGAACTAGCTATTATATATGACAAAAAATACAATGTGGCGGCTATATTACAAACGGTAGATTATGAAAAGGTTAAATCCATCTATAATATTCTAATCAAAACGCTTGATAAATTAGACTCGGATCATCAACTGATTTATATTAATTACAATAAGGAAAGGGGGTGGTTTTATATAGATAAGAGCAGTATTCAGTGCAATTCTCAGAAGAAAGGTATGAAGGCAATAATACTAAACGTCCTGTCATTAACAAATGCCATACAATATATGGACTCGCATAATTTGAAAACCATTCCCCTATTGGCTCGTGAGACTGTCTTATTTGATCTGGTTAACAGTACATACAACTTCTCAACAAGAGAGATATTTGATGACGAGGACAAACGTATTGAAACCTTTTACAATGATTCGTGGATAGCCATAGACAGTGACGCCTTTATGAGTAAACTGAAAGACCTACTAACTTACTACTGTCTACATCGTAAGATCGATAAACACGAAATTAGGGAAAAGCCTTCACTATGGGATTATTTTGGCGAATGATAGTTTCTAAATGCTGCATTAGTCCAACCTAAGTACCTTATATTCTGTCATCACCTATTTCCTCGCACCATTCGGTGCTCAGTACTCCCCTTCCGGGCGGGCCCCTGGTTTTTGCACCGCTCAAAACTACCCTTGCAGACGCTTTCCCATTTGCCTTGACTCACAAGATGGATTTTCCTATGCTCCACGGTATCTCACAAAAAGGGAGATGAAAATCTGGAACGAGCAAGGAGGCTTGCAAATGGAGGCATATACAGGAAGACAAAGGGTTTCTGCGGCCTTTAAGAACACCTTCACAGATCAGCATATCCAGATTGATCGGATTCCCGCTTACCCCTTCACTGGTCAGTGTAACGCCCAGCTCATAGGGGCCACCATCAGGGAGATCTTGCAGGACCCCAAACTCTTTGTTAAGGCACAGGTTGCCGCTTATGAACGTTATAAACCCGACATATTACTCATGCAGTGGGATCTGCTGACAGAGGTGGAGGCCTTGGGTAATGAGCTCAAGTTCCCCGAAAACGGCCTGTGCATATCTGTAAAAGCGGCACTTGAAGACAAAGGGAAATTGGGGAGCCTCAAGCTTGCGGATCCCGCCAGGGATGGACGTATGCCCGATTATCTGGAGGCCATCAGCGAGACCAAGAAAATAATTACAGATGCCCCTGTATCACCAATCATTGCGGGCCCGTGGACCATCGCCATAGGTCTCAGGGGGGCCAATGAACTCATAAGGGATGCCCTAAAAGACCCGGATTATGTTCATGAGCTCATGCATTTCACCACACAGATGTCTATCAGGTTCGGGGAAGCCCTTCTCTCCATTAAAGCTGCGCCTAACTATTCTGAAGCTCCGGCATCATGCAGCCTTATCTCCCCGGAGATGTATCGCAGATTTATATTTCCATACCATAAACGGATCGTGGATCATTTCACGGAAAAGAAGGCGGGCGTTGGCCTTCATGTATGCGGATATGCCGACCCCATCCTCGAAGACTTGGCCAATACCGGGGCGAACAACATAAGCATTGACGCCCCTACGGACCTGGCAAAGGCCGTGGAGGCGACCAGGGGCAAGGCTGTTCTCATAGGCAACGTGGATACCTTCCTTTTCTTGTCCGACAGCAGGGAAGCGATGAAGCAGGCTATAAAAAAATGTCTCGACGTCGCCCCTGAGGACAGCGGGTACATCCTGGCCTCAGGTTGCGAGGTGCCGGGCGTCGCCCCTCCGGAAAAGATAGACTGGTTCATGGAACTGGCCAATGAACTGGGTAGATACAATTAACTCCGCCAGGAACCGCTTAGACATCAGGTAAGTCCTAGTCAAATGTGAAATCAAGAAAGCAACGCTGTTAAGGTAACATAGAAAGCTTGCCGGATATACTCTTAAGGAGTAACCGGCAGTCTTGCATAAAAAGGGTAAAGGAGGTTTGTAATGGCTTCGGATGAAAGAACTCAGGAAATATTGAAAAGGATGCGTGAGGCATTGATAGCCTACGATGAGGATGGGGTTGTGGAGTGGGTCAAGACAGCCCTGGATGAGGGTGTAGACCCATTTGTTGCAACCATGGAAGGTCTGGCTGAAGCCATGATAAAGGTGGGAGACCTCTATAACAAGAGGAAGTACTTTGTTCCGGAACTCTTGCTTTGCTCTGATGCGATCTATGCAGGACTGGAGATTTTGAGACCGGCCATCAAGGCGTCGGGGAGAGCATCTGAGGCCAAAGGATCGATAGTTCTCGGTGTGGTTGAGGGTGACGTCCACGACATCGGCAAGAACCTGGTTAAGATGATGTTTGAAGTGGCCGGATGGACCGTTTATGACCTGGGAAAGGATGTGCCTCTTGAAAGATTTGTGGAGGAACAGTTGAGGACTGATTCTGATATCGTGGGGCTCTCTGCCTTAATGACCACCAGCATGGTGGTTATGCCGGAGATCATAAAGAAATTGAATGAGAAAAATCCCAACGTCCGCATCATGTTGGGCGGCGCTCCAATAAACCAGGAGCTTGTGGAGAAGTACGGCGCACACGGCTTTGCATCCAGTGCCGGGACGGCGGTTGATGAGGCAATGAACCTTCTCAAAATGCTAAAGCAAGAAGAGATGAAAAAGTAGTAACAGTTTAGCGCTCTGAAACCGGGGCAAAGGGGGGACGGGGGAAAGGAATCTTCGGATCCAACCAGAGGAGCGATCTATGCCAGGCACTGAAGCCGAGAAATACTTAGTTATATTTCAGCCATCCGGGTCCCGAGGCTATGTCGACAAGAATAAGAGTCTCAAGGAGGCATCCATAGCCTTGGGGGTGGACATAGAAGGCGTATGCGGAGAAAAGGCTATCTGTGGTACGTGCAAGGTCAGGATCGAGGAGGGAGATTTCGAAAAATACGGTATTAGGTCTTCGAGGGACAATTTTTCCCCCATGGGACCGACGGAAAGGAAGTTCTTCAATCTCCAGCAGGAGAAACAAGGTTACAGGCTGGCCTGCCAAACAAGGGTCACGGGTGATGTGGTGATCTTTGTCCCGGAGGAAAGTCGCATGGGAAAACAGGTCGTTCGGAAAGAGGCCACAGCCAGACCCATCGAATTGAAACCGGCGGTAAAAAAGTACTATGTAGAGATGCGAAAGGCCACGCTCGATGATACCCTTGGCGACTGGGAACGTCTTAGTGATGAACTTAATAGAAGGTTCGGGCTGAGCGATCTGACAATTGACTATCAGGTGGTCCTGGAATTGCAAAACGCTGTGCGTGAAGGTGATTGGAAGGTCACGGCGTCGGTATGGAACGGCAAAGAAGTCATCAAGGTGGAACCAGTGCCTGTGGAAAAGGCTTACGGCCTTGCGGTTGATGTGGGAACCTCCACTGTGGCCGGATATCTATGCGATCTGACCGACGGTAAGGTGGTAACCACCGCCTCTATGATGAATCCACAGGTGGTATATGGTGAAGATGTCATGTCCCGCATCAGCTTCACCATGACCAACCCTAAAGGTCTTGAGATCCTGCACAATGCAATCCTTGACGGCCTCAATGGGATCGCAGAAGAGGTGGCGGCCGCGGCAGGTATCAAACGTCAGGATATCGTTGACATGTCCATCGTCGGCAATACATGCATGCACCATATTTTCCTCAATATCGATCCAAGATATATTGGGCGGTCTCCATTCCCGCCGGCGCTCCACCACTCAATAGATATCAAGGCCCGGGACTGGGGTCTCAAGATAGCGCCGGAGATGGAAACCAGGGACAAGGGAAGCCATCCCCCCTGCCAGGTTGAATGCCCTGCCGGGGTCAACGGGCAGGACTTTTTGTATCTCATCGCTCAGGGCAAGTTCAAGGAGGCACTAGAGTTAGTGAGGATGGCGATTCCCTTTGCCGGGGTCCTCGGGCGTGTATGCACCCATCCCTGCGAGACGGAATGTGAAAGGGGAAATGTTGACGAACCCCTTTCCATCCGTTGGTTACACCGCTTTATTGCCGATTACGATCTCACAGAGGGGAGGGCCAAGGCAACCCCCATCGAAAAAACCAAAGAGGACAGAATAGCTATCATCGGTTCCGGGCCTTCAGGGCTGGCCTGCGCCTTTGAACTGATCAAGAATGGATATCCGGTTACGGTCTTTGAGGCTGCCCCTCAGTTCGGAGGCATGATGCGCTATGGCATACCTGAATACAGATTGCCTAGGCGAATACTGGATGATGAGATTAGATATATTGAAGAGCTGGGTGTAGAGATTCAGACTAATATCCGCGTGAAAGGCATAAAAGATATCTTCGATCAGGGATATAAAGCGATCTTTGTGGGCACGGGTGCCTGGATCAGTCAGAAGCTGGATATCTCCGGTGAAGACGCAGAGGGCGTCATCTATGCCCTCGACTTGCTGAAAGAGGTCAACTCAGGGAAGAAGGTGGAGTTGGGCAACAAGGTGGCGGTTATCGGCGGAGGCAGTGTGGCCATGGATGCTGCCAGGGTATCTCTGCGACTTGGTGCCAAAGAAGTCAACCTCGTCTGCTTAGAATCCATTGATCTTGCCTGTAAGGACAGAATGCCGGCCCAGGATTTGGAGATTGAACAGGCCAGGGAAGAAGGGGTTATTGTCCATCCTTCCCTCGGAGTAACCAGGATCTTGACCGAAGATGGCAAGACCGTCGGACTGGAGACTGTGAGTTGTGTCTCCGTGATCGATTCAGAAGGGAGATTTGCCCCTAAATTCGGCGAAGGTCAAGGACCCACCATACCGGCCGATACGGTAATCGTTGCCACTGGGCAGAGACCCCATGAGCAAGACTTTACTGAACTGGATAAAACCCCGTCTGGGACCATCAAGGCAGACGAAACCACCCTGGAGACGAACATCAAGGGTGTGTTTGCCGGTGGCGACGTGGTTTCCGGCCCGGCTGATGTGATCAGGGCTGTTGCAGCGGGAAAGGAGGCGGCCATATCCATTGAGCTCTACCTAGCTGGAATGGACCTGAAACAGTCAAGACCGGCCCCTCTTAGGCGAATCGAGGAGGTGCCGAAGGAGGGTGTGGAGAAGGAGGCAAGAAAGGTGGTCCCCGTGCTTGTTCCGGAGGAACGAGCCGGGTTTGCTGAGGTTGAGTTGGGCTTCGACAAACCAGCCGCTCTCCAGGAATCACAGCGCTGTCTTCACTGTGGAGTCTATGCGCAAAAAGAGATCTCTGAGACCGCCGAGGCCCGCGGCCTTGGAATAAGAATATCTCCGGGGGCCTACGTCCATGTGCTTCCCATTGAGGCCGGTTTTGTGGGGGCCGATAATGTGGGAGTGCTCATTGCCGAGGCCCCATATAAGCAGGACAGTATTGAGCTTATAATTGATATTGGTACGAACGGGGAGCTGATCCTGGGTAATCGTGAGAGGCTTATCTCTGCCTCTTGTGCCACCGGGCCCGCCTTTGAGGGCGCTGAACTGAAATTCGGCATGCGCGCCGCCCCGGGGGCGATTGAAAAGGTAGAGATAGATCCGGACACCAAAGATGCCCGCTTCAAGGTCATTGATGAGGAGAGGTGGAATACCGAGATGAAGGATGGGGTAGGCGCCAAGGGCATCTGTGGCTCCGGCATAATTGATGCCATACCTCAACTCTTCTTAGCCGGGATTATTGACAAGACGGGGCGTTTTAGAGAGGACGTGTCGCACCCCCGTCTGCGCGAGACCGACAGCCAGATGGAATACGTGATCGCCTGGGCCGAAGAGACTTCAATCGGTCGGGATATTGTAGTCTGCCAGGACGACATAAGGGCAATACAGCTGGGTAAAGGCGCGATGTATGCCGGAAGCAAAATCCTGATGAAAACCCTCGGTGTGGATAAACTGGATAAGGTCATTTTGGCCGGCGCCTTTGGAAGTTATATAGACAAACAATCGGCGGCTGTGCTGGGGATGTTCCCGGATTGCACCCCGGAGAATGTTTATTCCGTAGGCAATGCCGCCGGTGATGGCGCCCGCATGGCACTCCTTAACGTGGACAAGAGAAGAGAGGCCGATGAATTCGCCAGAAAGGTGGAATATATAGAACTGACTGTGTCACCCGAGTTTGAAAAGACATTTGCCAGGTCCATGTGGATCCCACATATGAAGGACGATTTCCCTCACTTAAGGCGCCTTCTCCCGGGAAAAAAGTGACCTACCTGTCCTTCTCAGTCCTTTTCTCAACCATTTCCTTTAAGGCCTTCTCCAGTTTATCAAGTTCCTCCCCGTAACCGGCCCAATTTCCCTCACGGAGATAGGCCTTCGCCTTATTATAGTGTTCCAGGGCCAGGACCCCCAGATTAGAGGATTTTAGGATCTCTGTTGGAGACGCGACAACTAGTTCCTTGGGCGATATCTCTCCTCCCAGTACACTGCTCAAGGCCTTGTCAAGGTTTTCTTCCATGGAGATACGATTGCTGAAGGCTACAATAACCCTCTTCAGTTCCGGCAGGGCCGCAGACCTCGACGTATCACGCCCCGATGTAGCTGCCCCCTGGCCTACCCTGGCCTTTCTCAAACCCTGCGATTGCTGCGCCCCTGTTGAAGGAGCCAGGCTCTCTTCCTGTCTTGCCTCCAGGTAAATGGGCTCCACGTAAATAAAGGAGTCACAGATGGGAATGGCCAGGAGGTTCCCCCTTATGACCCTTGAGCCCCTCTGGTCCCACAGGCTCAACTCCCTAGATATCTCCGTTTGTTGGTCTACCCTCGCCTCAATCTGCATGGGCCCGTAAACCAATTTTTCTTTGGGCAGTTTATAGACGAGGAGCTTTCCGTAGTTGGGCAGGTCACTCCTCGCCGCCAGCCACCCGATCATATTATCCTTCTTAGAAGGGGTAAAGGGGAGCATAAGAAGAAACTCCTCTCTCTCGCCTTCAGGCAGTTTTATGATGATATAATAGGGCTCGATTTTCTGCCGGCTATCCGCGTATAGCTCGTCGGGGAGCTGCCAGAGGTCCTCCTGATTGTAGAAGACCTGGGGGTCTTCCATGTGATACCTCGTATACGTGGCCGCCTGGATGTTGAAGAGGTCCTTAGGGTAACGGATATGCCTTTTCGAGTCCTCGGGCATTTCGCGGAACGGCTTGAACAGATCCGGGAATATACTTGCATAGACCCTGGCAATGGGATCCTTTTCATCAATCAGGTAAAAGCACACATCGCCGTTATAGGCGTCAATGGTGACCTTAACGGAATTGCGGATGTAGTTGAGTGGCTCATTCTTGAAGGGGCCGTAAGATCGAAGAGAATAAGGATACATGTCAGAGGTGGTGTAGGCATCGAGAATCCAGTAGAGTTTTCCCCCGGATAGCACCAGATAGGGATCGCGATCATACCCCAGAAAGGGGGCTATTGAACCTGCCCGCCTGTGAATACTGCGGTTATACATGATCCGGCTCTCCGGGCTTAGATAGTTGGTAAAGAGTATCTGAGGGTCCATAAATTCAATGGCATAAAGAAGTCTTCTATTGAATGATTTAATTGGCACGCCCCCCTTGCCCTGGTAAATGGTATAGACGTTCCTGTCACCCTTGGGATAATCAAACTCTTTGGTCTTGGTCTTTACCAGGACATATTGAGCGGTTTTTTCCCCATAGTAGATCTCCGGCCGATCTATCTTGAGATCAACTTCAGAGACGGGGGGCACGTCTTTGATAAACAGGCGGGGCAGGCCTTCGCTGGTGACTTCATTTACCGGACTTGCGGCCAGGCCGTAGCCATGGGTATATGTGAGATGCCTGTTAACCCAGGTATTGGCCTGGGGAGGAAGTTGATCGACCACTAACTCCCTTGCCGCCAGCATGAGCTGCCGGTACTGGCCGTTAATTTGATAACGGTCCACGTCCACATTGTTAAAATCGTAATACAGCCTTATGGATTGGATCTGTCTGTAGGTCTGAAGCAAGGGGCGTTCGTCCCAGATCCTGATATTTTGAATCGTAACGCTTTCCTTTTTCACCTCTTCCAGACTCAGTTTATCATTAACCTCAAAACTGACTTCCTTTATCTCGTTCAGATTATAGCCCTTGCGGGTGTACTCAATGTTATAGGCAATGTACTTGGACTCCTTTGCCAGTTCGTTGGGCTTAACCACAAACTTCTGTACCGCCATGGGCAGTATGGTGGCAAAAGCCAGCACAGACCCCACCCAGATCCCACCGCCTATCCAGATGTATCTTGTCCTGGGTTTAAAGGCCTGAAGAAAAAGCAAAACCGCAAAGGCAAGGGAGACTAGGATCAAGAGCCTGAAGGCCCAGACCTTGATGTGCACATCCGTATAGCTGGCACCAAAGGCGGGGCCCTGTGTGGAATAGAGAAGACCGTAGATTTTCAGTTGATAACCCCAGGCCAGGAGTAAGACGATAATTCCTGCCAGGAAAATGAGGTGCCTCTTGACCCCTGGTGCAACAGCGACTTTTGGTAAAGAGGGTGGCTTACCTTCAGCTTGAATCATTTCACCGATTATCAGAATCGCGCCGTTTTTCAGGTACCAGATTACGGTCAGCGCGCCGGCGAAAATGAAAAGGATCAGCAAACCGCTTCGGATAAAATCGTAGAAAGGAAGGGCAAACACATAAAAACCGATGTCCCTGTTAAAGACAGGATCAGTACTGCCAAAGGGTTGCCGGTACAGATAGCGAAGGACCAGGTCCCACCTGTCGGATCCCTTCGTTGCAACAATGAAACTGACAATCAGGACAAAGGCTACGAAAAGAAGGTTCAGTGTATTGGCGGAAAGGCCGAGTTGCGAGGCATAACCTCCTCCGGCCCTTGAGCCAATTCCTGGACCGGCCCCAGGGCTCAGCCGTCTGGCTATGTAAAGGTTGAGGGTTATGATAATGATCAAAAACAGCCAAACCACAAAACCAAATCCGAATTTGGTCAATAGCATGGTCCAGAAGACAGGGGAAAAGTCCAGATTCTCAAACCACAGCCAGTCAGGGTAAATGGAAACTACTGAAAAGAACAAAATAAGGACGAGAAGCCCGCACCCGATCAACACCTTTGTTTTCATAGTTTAGCCTCCGCTCTTCTATCATGTTCAACCGTGCATAGTTCTATTGACAAAAGGCACCAGGTTCCAGCCGCCCAGCAAAGAGGTGCCCTCTGAAAGAACCTGGCACAAGAATGGATCGGACTCCTCATTTCTTCCCTTTGAGCTGTTGGGAGATGGCCTCCCATCTCTTTAAGTCTTTCGCTATGTCCTCGGGTGAGTGGCTGCCGGGTACGGTAAAGGGCTCTTCGGCCCATCCCTTTTCATAATCGCTCACCCAGCGCCAGTCGCTAACCGTGCATCTTTCAAACAGCCACTTTCCATCTTCTTTTACAAAGTCCACATAATAGGTGCACGACGACCAGGCTGCACGTTTTGTCTCCTGAAGTATGCACGGCTCATCAAGGTACCACCTTCCGGTGGCATGCTTCTCATCCTTTATGTCGATGATTTCATTCATAATGCGATGGACAAAAACCGCAAACTTTGACATGAGCACCTTTGTATAGAAATTTTCTACCTCTGGCCTCGTCTTAACCTCTCCGTTGCTGAAGTGGCCGAAGTTGCAGGAACACTCTCTGGCATAGCAACTCATAACACCGTCCCAATCGCCCGCATCCATAGTGTAACAGTACTTGTGCATGAGTTCCCTTATCTCTTTCACGTCTTCCAGGTATCTAATTCTCTCATCTAAAGACTTTGTTGCCATAATCGCTCTGTCCTCCTTTGGTTATTTTCGATAAAGAGATGCAGGGACCCCAAGGTCTTTCCTGGCCCGGATAGGCCCCGTTCAGGACGTGAGTATAGGAAAATGGACTTTGTGTGTCAACAATTTCTCACCATTTACCAGGAGCCTCTTATCACTATCTGACATCAAATCCTCGTTCCAATACCCATGTAAATCATTTTTTCTTTGAAATTTATTTTGTTTCTTTTTATCCTAGCCCTCATGGGAACTCTATTCCTTGATGCTCCAAGAAGAACCTGGCACTTTAGCCCCGGGGATCTCTTGCTGCAACATCGGGGTGAAATGTGAAATTGACCATATGTCAGGAGTCCACCATTTGTAAGGTCCTGGGTTCGCAACGATTATCCATCGCAGTTCTAGCAACCAACTGAAAGGGGTCAAATTATGCCACACGGATACAATGGTAAGATCCTGAGGGTTGATCTGGGAAAAAAGGCAACCACAGTGGAGAGTCCTTCAGAGACCATCTACCGCAGG
>JAZDES010000038.1:0-7449 GCA_043808585.1 Pseudomonadota bacterium
TGTTCAGAGCGAGATTGTCCGGAGCGTCTATCTAGGAGAGAATTTCACTTTATGATTTTTCATCCAGGGATGACGATCTTTTTGCCATGGCTTTAGAATTGAGACAAACAGTGAGCCTCGCTCAGCAGCTCATCATGACCCCCCAGCTGCAGCAGGCCATCAAGCTATTGCAGCTATCCAAGCTTGAGCTGATAGAAAACATCTCTCAGGAGATGGAATTAAACCCAGTCTTGGAAGATCTGGGGATGGGCGAAACAGATGATATTGACATCACCCCTGAAGAGGAGAAAGGCGACCCGAGGCAGGAGCTTACTGAGGTTCATGAGGTGAGGGTTGAGGAGCGCGCAAGGGATGATGTAGACTGGGAAAGCTACATCTCCGAATACAATACGGAATGGGGTACGACACCTTATGAAGATAAAGAGCTTCCACAAATGGAAAATATTATGGCGACAGGGACAAGTCTCTCATCGCACCTCATGTGGCAGCTGAACTTGAGCAATCTTGACGACGAACAGAAAGAGATTGTGGCTCACATTATTGGAAATCTGGATGAGAATGGTTACTTGGACGTTCCCGTCGAAGAGACAGCCCGTATTACAGGATATGGACTGGATAAGGTACTTGCAACACTTGAACTCATCCAGACCTTTGATCCCGTGGGCGTAGCTGCCCGAGACATGAAGGAATGTCTTCTCATACAGACCAGATTCCACAACCTCGGGGGGACGGTTGTCGAGAAGATAATCAAGGACTACCTGGGAGACCTTGAGGGCAGGAAATACGATCGGATAGCCAAAGTGCTGTCTATACCTCTCAGCGAGGTTCTATGGGCCTTATCAGTGATCCAGGGGATGGATCCAAAGCCTGGCAGGAGTTACTCTGATGAACAGACAATATACATCACCCCTGATATATATGTCTTCAAGGCCGGAGATGACTATGAAATTGTGCAGAATGAGGACGGCCTTCCAAAACTGAGGGTCAGTCCTTATTACAAAGAGATCCTCCGGAGAAGGGACTCTTTGTCCGAAAATGCCAGGGCATATATCCAGGAGAAACTGAGATCTGCCGCCTGGTTGATAAAAAGCATCCACCAACGCCAGAGGACCATATACAGGGTCACAGAAAGCATCGTGCGTTTTCAAAGGAACTTCCTCGAAAATGGGATCACCCACCTGAAGCCGCTTGTCCTCAGGGATGTGGCTGAAGACATTCAAATGCATGAGTCCACTGTGAGCAGGGCCACTACAAACAAATACGTGCATACGCCCCAGGGGCTTTTTGAGCTTAAATTCTTCTTTAATAGCTCGATCAAGAGCTTTCGGGGAGATGCCGTGGCATCGGAGAGTGTTAAGGAGCATATGCGTAACATCGTCAAATCGGAAAAAAAGGAAAAACCGTTCAGCGATGAACAGCTTGTAGACATCTTGGCAGGCCTTAATATCAAGGTTGCCCGTCGAACGGTCGCCAAGTATCGGGAGTCGATGGGCATACTTCCTTCAAGCAAGAGGAAAAACCCCTTTTAGCTACTTTCAGCGCTGAATTACGATTATCTGGAGGGAGGATTGTATGGATATTACCGTGACATTCAGACATACTGAACCTATAGAAAGTTTGAAGACCTATGCTGAAGACAAACTGTCCAAAATAAGGAAATACTTAGACTCTCCCGCGGAAGCTCACGTGGTGTTAACCGTTGAGAAATTCAGACACCAGGCGGACGTGATGATTAGCGTGGATGGAACCCTGGTAAAGGCGGTTGAAGAGACAGGCGATATGTATTCGGCAATTGACCAGGTTATGGATAAGATTGAAACGCAGGTCAAGAGGCACCTATCCAAGATAAGGAGTCGCCGACCGGAGGCCCCCAAGAGTGAAGATAAGATGGAGATTGACGAGGCAGATGAGGTCTCAGCATTTGCAGGGGAACACCCACTGATAGAGGTTGAGAAGATGATCGCCAAACCCATGGACCCAGAGGAAGCTGCAATGCAGCTCAGTGTCTTGCGACATGACTTCCTTGTCTTCAGGAATTCAAAATCCAGAGAGATCAACGTAATCTATAGGCGAAAGGACGGTAATCTCGGACTCATTGAGCCAGCGAACTAATCCCCTTGGTTTTGAAAGGGGTGGCCTTGAGTCGAGACAAATCGTTCTATTTTTTGGGCTGATTTAGTGAAACTTCGGGACATCATACAAGAACACAACATCATACCAGACCTGAAGGCCAAGGATAAGAAAGGTGTTTTGGAAGAACTGGCCCAAGTAATATCAGATCATGAGCCTTCAATAGACAAAAGGGCCCTTGTGAAGGTTCTGGTGGAGAGGGAGCGCCTTGGAACGACGGGTATCGGTGACGGCGTCGCCATTCCGCACGGGAAACTGAAAGGCGTTGGTCGTCCTATTATTTCGTTCGGGAGGAGTAAGGCTGGGCTCGACTTTGAGTCAATCGATAAACAGCCTGTCTACCTCTTCTTCCTTCTCCTAGCTCCAGACAATTCTTCTGGCATCCACTTGCAGGTCTTGGCAAAAATAGCCAAAATGCTGAAGAGCAGCTCGTTTAGAAAGAGACTAATGGAGATCGGAACCAGAAAGGAGCTTTACCAGACGATCGTTCGGGCGGACGATGAATATTGAACATCGTGAAAAAAGGCCGGTGAACCTATGATAGGATTGCTAATTATTTCTCACTGTGATTTGGGAAAGGAGTTTTTGAACGCCGCTGAACTTATTGTGGGCCGGCTGGAGTTCGCAGACTCCATCTCTATTACCGAGACATCACAGAGTGAGGAATTGTTAAAGAGCATTGGTGAGAAGATTAAGGGCCTTGATCAGGGCCAAGGGGTCCTCGTCCTAACAGATATGTTCGGAGGCACCCCTTCCAACCTGAGCCTCTCTTTCTTAAAGGAGCAAATGGTTGAGGTCTTGACCGGCGTCAATTTACCCATGGTCATTGCAGTTGCGCAGGATCGGGCAAGACTGACATTGGGTGAACTTGGTGAAAAGGCAGAGCAGGCAGGCAGGAGGAGCATTGCCATGGCAGGAAAACTGCTGAAATAGGAATGATCTCCGTCGAACGAGTAACTGTAGAGAACTTTCAGCGGTTTCAAGGTGCTATTCTATGGGTGGAAAGGCGTTCTTTTCCGTCTCCGTGGATCCTAAAGTCCTTTGAAGAGGAGATAAAGAGACCTGTCTCCCAAATGTGGGTGTTATTAGTAGATGGAGAACTTGGGGGGTATATCTGCTTCTGGGTCGTTGGAGGTGAGGTTCACTTGATGAATGTTGCTGTTCACCCGAAGAGGAGGAGAAGAGGCCTTGGAGGACGCCTGCTGGAGAAAATGATAGAAGTGGGCGAAACCGAAGGTGCTGAGATGGCCTGGTTGGAGGTTAGACCCTCAAATGTCGTTGCCAGGGCCTTATATAAAAAAGCGGGATTCAGTGAAGTAGGCTTAAGGCCCAATTATTATAGAGAAACCAATGAGGATGCCATAATTATGTCACGCTCATTGGTAGCTGAAAGTACCGGATACTCTTCCCCTGGGATTTCACAGTGTGCCATTCAAGAGCAATGAGGAGGTAAGAGATGTCATTGAAAGTGGCTATCAACGGATTTGGACGGATTGGGAGGATGGTCTTAAGGGCTGGGATTGGTAATGGAGATATTGACTTCCTGGCAATAAATGACCTCACAGATCCTCAAACGCTTGCCCACCTGTTGAAATATGACTCGGTTCATGGTCGCCTTGAGGGAGATATCTCGTCAACCGACAATTCTATAGTAGTCAATGGTAAAGAGATCCAGATATACTCAGAGAGGGATCCTGGCAGATTACCCTGGCTGAAGCTGGGTGTTGAGACGGTCTTTGAATGTACCGGTCTATTCAGGGATCGGGAGAAGGCCTCGGCCCACCTTGAAGCAGGGGCCAAGAAGGTCATAATTTCGGCGCCGGCAAAGGGACCTGACCTGACGGTAGTTATGGGGGTGAACCATCATGAATATGACGGAAAAAAACACCATATCGTCTCAAACGCCTCCTGCACCACAAATTGTCTTGCTCCGGTCTGTAAGGTTCTATTAGTGAACTTTGGAATTGAAAAGGGGCTTATGACCACTACTCATGCCTACACCGGGGACCAACGTCTGCTGGATTTCCCTCACAAGGATCTCAGAAGGGCTCGCGCCGCTGCTTTATCCATGATCCCAACCACAACGGGTGCTGCAAAGGCGGTTTCCCTGGTGCTTCCCCAGTTGGAGGGGAAATTGAATGGGATGGCTATACGGGTGCCGACTCCGAATGTATCTGTGGTGGACCTTGTTGCTCAACTGACGAGACCGGCTACCGTGGATCAAATCAACACTGCCATGAAGGAAGCCTCCCAGACTGACCTGAAGGGGATCCTGGCATTGAGCAACGAGCCGCTCGTCTCTATTGACTTCAACGGCAGCCTTGTCTCCTCTACTGTGGATGGGCTATCAACCATGGCAATCGGCGATATGGTCAAGGTCCTGGCCTGGTATGATAACGAGGTGGGGTATTCCCACCGAATGGTCGACCTGGCCATACATATGGCAACCGGTTAGTCCTGTACCTCACTTCCTGCCCACGGTGCATCGAACCATAATACCTTTTGCGAAATGGGAGATTCCGGATGATGAAAAGGCGACCTCTGATTGCCGGCAACTGGAAGATGAACTTGAGCATTGATGATTCCGTTAAGCTCGTGCAGCGGATCGCAGCCGTGATGGATCAAGTGGAAGGAGTTGAGGTGCTGGTAGCTCCTCCCTTTACGGCCCTTAGCGCTGTCATGGGGGCGATCGGAAAATCCAGGATTCTCTTGGGCGCACAAAATATGCACTGGGAGATGAGCGGTGCATACACGGGCGAGATTTCAGGAACGATGCTCCGGGAGGCCGGGTGCACCCACGTGATCGTTGGTCATTCAGAGAGGAGGGGCCTCTTCAACGAGTCAAGCGAGATGATCGATCTCAAGGTAAAGGCTGCATCTCTCCTGGGTCTCGTCCCTATCCTGTGTATAGGTGAAACCCTCGAGCAAAGAGAGGCGGGCCAGACATTTGGGGTAATTAGGGAGCAACTGGATATTTCTTTGAATAGTTACAGGATGGATGGGCTGATGCCCCCTTCCACCATCTTGGCCTATGAGCCTGTGTGGGCGATCGGCACAGGCAGGACCGCCACTCCCCGGCAGGCTCAGGAGGTCCACCGATTTGTTCGAGAGTGGATCGAGAAGAATTTTGATCCAGGAACCGCATCCCAGGTTCGAATACTTTATGGAGGAAGTGTAAAACCTGACAATATAGCAGATCTTATGTCAGAGGACGACATCGATGGGGCACTGGTGGGCGGAGCCAGTCTCCAGGCAGATCATTTTATTCAAATAATTCGTTTTGATAAATGCTGATCCCTTGTCGCCTTCCCAAGTAGCGTTAACCATATGAAGCCTTGACCGAGGATTTTTCCTTTAGACCTGGCCTAAACGAACAGAAATCCTCCCCAATGATTGGCAAGCCTCAAATGATCATCGAGGATAACCCGGCTGAGGTAGCCTTTACGGCAGCCAAGATCTTTACCGTTTCGTGTAGAGAATCAATTTCCGATCGAGGACATTTTGCAGTGGCCCTTACGGGCGGCACTACCCCCAGACCGCTTCACAGGATGTTAGGAAAAGAGCCATATCGATCCGAGATTCAATGGGACAAGACCGATATATTCTGGGTTGACGAACGGTGCGTCTCTGAGCATAACCCGGCCAGCAATTATGGCGTCGCCAAAGTTGACTTCCTCGACAGGGTCCCCATTCCTCGGAGGCGGATACATCCCGTGCCGTACCGAATTCCTCCAGAGGAAGCGGCCTCAAGCTACGAGGCAGAGCTAATGGATTCCTTTGGCATAAAAAGGGGAGAATTTCCAACCTTTGATCTGATATTTCTGGGAGTGGGCGAAGATGGTCACGTAGCCTCTCTCTTTCCAGGCGAATCGTCATCAGATGAAGGGGATCGGTTAACCAAGGCGGTCACTGGGGGTGATCCTTATCTCCCCCGCATTACCATGACTTACCCTGTCCTAAACCACGCAAAGCGAATCGTATTCTTGGCTACAGGTGCGAAAAAGGCTCCGATTCTAAAGGCCGTATTCGAAGACAGCCAGGTTCTTGTGCCAGCCAAAAGGGTATGGACGTCAAATGGGAAATCGGCATGGATCATCGACAGGGATGCTGGCTCACTGCTGTCAGAGGAGACATTCCAATAGGTTTTAACTTGAGACGGCTTTTTCCCTTGACCTATATTAGAGCTATGGCTTATCCTGAGAGGGATAATGGCCTGGCCGCACTCGCGGATCGGTTCTGCCCTGAAGGATTCTTTCCTTTGCGGGGGCGGCGACCCTACGGTGGGGATCATTAGAGATTTATTTTTGAAAGGAGGTCAGTGCTTTGGCAGAGGGTACGGTAAAATGGTTTAGTGAAAGGAAGGGGTTTGGCTTCATTGAGCAACAAGGGAGTGAGAAGGACGTATTTGTTCATTACTCCTCCATTAACATGGGCGGATTCAAGACCCTGGCCGAGGGTGAGAAGGTTAGTTTTGATATCGAGGAGGGCGATAGAGGGCCGGTAGCCAAGAATGTTACAAAATTATAGCTAACTGAAAGTGATTGGGATAAGCGGCATCGCGGGCCTGCTGCCCGCGATGCCTTTTTTGTCTATAAGGTGAAGTTAATCTTTAGAGTTTTAGTTTGTAACTTCTACGCAAGATGCGAAGATGTTTTGTTTAAGTTGACCCATTTGATTCATTAGCAATAAGCCCGCCCTGGCGCGGCATGTCGGGATGAGCAAAAAAGCTTGCCGCATGAGCCAAATGAGTGAATAAGCGAGCAACCGAGCATGCCAGGTCTGGGCCAGGGGTTTCAGGTGTCGGGTTCCACCGCTCGTTGCGGGATCTTCGACATGTGTCAGAATTTGGGTTTTACTGAAACTTTGACACTGGACACTGTTCACTGAACACAGGCCAGTATTTTGGTTGCGGCCGAAGGCCTGATGCATTCTACGTCCTGTTTTTGCATCATCGGGGTTGACAGAGATCGTAGTAGTTAAATAACATTAGGAAGGTGGAAGTAACCATCGGGAGGGATGGCCGAGTGGTTTAAGGCGGCGGTCTTGAAAACCGTTGAGTGTAATAGCTCCGTAGGTTCGAATCCTACTCCCTCCGCCATAGAAATATCAGAAGAACACCCTTTTCACCTAAAAAATTACACCAAAAGTCACACCACGGTTTACATGAAAACTTATAGTCTATGTTTTTCTACATTTGCAAAGGGAGATTTCTTTCGTAAGATAAGATAGCCAGCCTGGGGAGATAGTGATCGCGATAGGATAAGCGCGGGTCCCTGCTTGGTTTCTCCCCCCAAATCCACAGGGCCGTAGAGGGAACGC